>JALGZR010000008.1 GCA_025774805.1 bacterium | reverse complement strand
GGGTTCGGTGAACGAGAGCTCGTACTCCCGGAAGTCCCCGAACTCCGCCCGGAGGCCGATGACCTGGCCGTTCCCCAGGAAGTTGCTCTGGGAGAGCTGAAGGAAGCCGGTGAGCCCCGCCTGAGAGTTCAGGCCGGCCCCGAGGCTCGCGGTGCCGGTCTGACGCTCCTCCACGTCGAGAATGAGGTCGATGGCCCCGGTCTTCCGGTCGGCGGTTCGGCTGTCGAGCTGGATGTCGTTGAAAAAGCCGAGTTGGAAAACCTCACGCTGGCTCCGAATCACGCGGGAGCGCTTGAAGAGGTCTCCCGGCGCCGCCCGGAGCTCGCGCCGGATCACCTTGTCTTTCGTCCGGGTGTTCCCGGCGATCAGGATCCGGTTGATGCGGGCCGGCTGCCGTTCGTCGATCACGTACTCGACGTCGATCACGCGATCCTCCCGCGGGCTCTTTCGCACGTCGATCTGGCAGTAGATGTACCCTTCCTCGTGCAACTGCGAGTAGAGGTTGGCCGTCGACTCCTCGAACAGCCCGGTGTCGAACGGTTCCCCCTCGAGCATCAGGATGGACGACCGCAGCTTCCGCTCCGGGAGGACCCCGCCGTGGTTCAGGGCGACGGAGCCCATCGTGTAGAGCGGCCCCTCCTCGACCTCGATTTCGAGGTAGAGCTCCTCCCGGTTGTCGCTGAACGTCTTCTTCACCCCGACCACCCGGGCGTCGACGTAGCCCTCGCGCCCCATTCGGGCGACCAGCCGCTCGCGGTCCTGCTCGAAGACGTCCTCCTTGAAGTCGCCCCCGCGCCACCACCGGTCCTCCTTCGTCTCCAGGGCGTCCCGGAGGTCGTCGGAGGAGACGGCGCGATTGCCGGTGAACTCGATTCTCTTCACCTGGACCTTCTTGCCCTCGCGGATCCGGAAGGTCAGATCGGCCCGTCGGTCCCCCCGGAGCTCCGGATCCACCTCGGCCAGGAGGTACCCCTTCTCCCGGTAGAGATCGAGAATGTCGCGCCGAGCCTGATCCACCGCCCGACGCGTCACCGTCTGCCCCGGGACGAGCTGCACGACCTCCTCGAAGTCGTCGGTGTCGAGCTTGTCGGCGCCGTCGTACCGGATCCGGAGGAGGGTGGGGTTCTCCTGAACGGTCACGATCAACACGAGTCCGTCCTCGGTGGGCTCCCCGGTCACTCGGATGTCCCGAAAGAGGCCGAGTCGGTAGAGATTGCGGATACCCCTTCGAACCTCCTCGATCCGGTACGGGTCGCCCCGCTTCACCCCGAGAGTTTCGAAGATCAACGTCTCGTCGGCGCGCGCGTTCCCCGCGACGCGGACCTCCGCGATCGTCCCGGAGGTCTGGCCCTCGGCCGCACCGGGGGAAAGGGCCGTCACGGCGAGGATCGAGGCGAGGAGGGCGAACAGGGTTCCGCCGGGCCACGGGCGGTCCAGGATGGTCGGCATGATCTGCACTCCGCCGTTCGGTCGACCGGAGAGACGGGCCTGCACCGCTCGCCGGTTCTTGCCGCGGCACGACGATCCACGGCCTCGTGACGAGGTCGACAAGGGATGCAGGCTAGCACCGGCCCCGAGGGCCCGCGACAAAAAACCGGGTAAGCGATTGGCGGAGGGGGCGGTCCGGGGCTCTACGAGAACCGGGCCGGGGATGGAACCCCGACCCGGTCTTCCGGTTCCCGAGACCGGCCGATCGGGAGCGCTCCGTCCGGAGGTCCCGGAGCGCGTCGGGCCTCGATCAGCCCTTGGTCTCGATCTTGTCGCCGCTCGCGCTCTTCGACTCCGCCGCGGCGGTCCGGCGGCGGCGGGTGGTCACCTTCTCGAAGGACAGCTCCTCCGCCCCCGCCTTGTGGTCGATCTTGATCGTGTCCCCGTCCTTGAAGGAGCCCTTCAGCATCTCGTCGGAGAGGGGATCCTCGACCATGCGCTGGATCGTGCGCCGCAGGGGGCGCGCTCCGGCCGCCGGATCGAAGCCTTTCTCGATGAGGAACTTCTTGGCCCTCTCGGTCGTCTTGATCTTCAGGTTCTGCTCCGCGAGGCGCTCCATGGAGCGGGCCATCAGGATGTCGACGATCTGGTGGATCTCCTCGCGTCCCAGCGGGTCGAAGATCAGGATCTCGTCCACCCGACCGAGGAACTCCGGATTGAACGTCTTCTTCACCTCTTCCATGAACTTCGACTGGAGGCGCTTGCGATTTTGTTCCTCGTCGTCCGCCGCGCCGAACCCCATGACGGCCCCCGACTTCACCTTCCGGGCTCCGATGTTGGACGTCATGATGAGCACGCAGTTCTTGAAGTCGACCCGCCGCCCATAGCTGTCGGTGAGCTGCCCGTCGTCGAGAACCTGGAGGAGGATGTTGAACACGTCCGGGTGCGCTTTCTCGATCTCGTCGAGCAGAACGACGCTGTAAGGCTTGCGCCGCACCTTCTCGGTGAGCTGACCGCCCTCCTCGTATCCGACGTAGCCGGGAGGCGCCCCGACGAGCCGCGACACGGCGAACTTCTCCATGTACTCGGACATGTCGACGCGGATGAGGGCGCTCTCGTCCTCGAAGAGGAACTCCGCGAGCGTCCGCGCGAGCTCGGTCTTCCCCACCCCCGTCGGACCGAGGAAGATGAACGAGCCGATCGGACGGGCCGGATCCTTCAGTCCCGCCCGGCTCCGCCGGATCGCCTTCGAGACGACGTTGAGCGCAGGCTCCTGTCCGACGACCCGCTTCCGGAGCTCGTCCTCCATCCGGAGGAGCTTCTGGGACTCCTCCTCTTCGATCCGGACCACCGGGATGCCGACCATCATGCTGATCACCGTCGCCACCGACTCGCCGTCGACGATGGCCTTGATCTCCTCCTTGGACTCCCGCCAGTTCTTGTGGATCTCGCGCAGCTTCCGCCGGAGGTTCTTCTCGGTGTCCCGAAACTGAGCCGCCTTCTCGAACTCCTGGGACTGAATGGCCGACTCCTTCTCCTTCGTGATCTGCTCGAGCTCCTTCTCGAGCTCCCGGATCTCGGAGGGGATCGCGGAGACGGAGAGCCGGGCCCGCGAGCCCGCCTCGTCGATCACGTCGATGGCCTTGTCGGGAAGGAAGCGGTCGGAGATGTAGCGCTCGGAGAGCTTCGTCGCCAGCTCGATCGCCTCGTCGGTGATCTTGACGCCGTGGTGCGCCTCGTACTTGTCGCGCAGCCCCCGGATGATGTCGATCGTCTCTTCGACGGTCGGGGGATCGACGGTGATGGGCTGGAACCGACGCTCCAGGGCCCCGTCCTTCTCGATGTACTTGCGGTACTCGTCCAGCGTGGTGGCGCCGATGCACTGGAGCTCCCCGCGCGCCAGGGCCGGCTTGAGCATGTTGGACGCGTCGATCGCGCCCTCCGCGCCGCCCGCTCCGACGATCGTGTGGAGCTCGTCGATGAAGATGATGACGTTGTCGGAATCGCGGATCTCGTTCATCACCGCCTTGAGGCGTTCCTCGAACTGCCCGCGGTACTTGGTTCCCGCCACCACCGAGGCGAGATCCAGCGTGAGCAGGCGCTTGTCCTTCAGAGGCTCCGGGGCCTTGTTCTCGACGATCCGCTGGGCCAGCCCCTCCACGAGCGCCGTCTTGCCCACGCCCGGCTCTCCGATGAGGACCGGGTTGTTCTTCTTGCGCCGGCAGAGAACCTGAATGACGCGCTCGATCTCATCCTCCCGACCGATCACCGGGTCGAGGCTCCCCTCGACCGCCAGGTGGGTGAGATCCCGGCCGAACTGATCGAGCGCGGGGGTCTCGCTCTTCTTCTCCGCCTGCTTGGCGGTCCCCTGGGCGCTGCCGCCGAGCAGCTTCAGCGTCTCTTCGCGCACGCGTTTCCGGTCGGCGCCGAGCTCCATGAGCACGCGGGCCGCCACCCCCTCGCCCTCACGAATCAGGCCGAGCAGCAGGTGTTCCGTCCCCACGTAGTTGTGTCCGAAGAGGCGGGCCTCCTCGACCGAGAGCTCGAGAACGCGCTTGGCCCGAGGCGTGAACGGAATCTCGCCGATCGTCAGCGTTCCCCCCGACGTCGGGACCATGTTCTCGATGGACTGCCGGATCGTATCCAGATCCAGCCCGAGATTGTTGAGAACCGTCGCAGCGATCCCCTCCCCCTCCCGGATGATCCCGAGCAGGAGGTGCTCCGTTCCGATGTAGTCGTGGTGAAGGCGACCCGCTTCCTCCCGGGCGAGGTACATCACCTTTCTCACGCGCTCCGTGAAGCGGTCCTGCATGCGTTCTTACCTCCCGTCCTCCCGGACATCTGGGTACGGCGCGATTATACCAGAAACACCCATTTCGCCCTCGAAACCCGCCTTTCGCTCAAAGAAGAACCGGCAGTCCGCGTCCGGAGGGTCGGTTGCTCATTGGTTGGACACAGCTCCCGCCTGAGGGATTCATCGTCCAGACCCGGGAACACCTTGAAGACGCGCTCCGGGACCGCCGTTCTCAGCCCGCGCTCCGGCTCCCCTCCGACCGCATCATGGCGCGAATCCACTCGGCCCGGCGCCACCGTTCTTCCTCTTCGTCCATCTCTCCACCGCCCGAGCGCGCGAGATGAGCCGACTGGGAAAACAGCGAGATGCGGCCCAGGAACGACTCCGAGAAGTCCTCGACGATCCCCATCCATCGACCGAGTCGCAGGTCGGACACGCACGTCATCACCATCTCGATCGTGAGAAGTCGCGCGTGCGTCAAGACACCGTGCGAGCGATGGATTCGATCCTCCAGGCGGCGACGCCGAAAGCGATCCTCCCGGAGCTTACGGCGCGCCTCCAGCTCCAGCTCGAGCACCCGGCGGACCACCCGATCGAGCCCCAGGACGGACTCCTCTTCCGTCTTGCCCAAAGTGCGCTGATTCGAGAGCTGGTGGTAGTCCCCCAGCGCCGCGGAGCCCTCCCCGGACCATCCCCGCACCGCCATTCCCATCTCGCTGACGGCGCGGTGGACCTTCTTCACCTCACCGGCCAGCACGAGTGCGGGCAGGTGGATCAAAACCGAGGCTCGCAGTCCGGTCCCCACGTTCGTGGGGCAGGCGGTCAGGTACCCCCTCTCCGGAAGGGTCGCGTAGTCGAGGCGCGTCTCCAGGGCCCGGTCCAGATCGACGGCCTCCTTCAGGGCCTGTGGGAGGTTCAACCCCGAGACCATGGCCTGGATCCTTACGTGATCCTCCTCGTTCACCTGGAGCCCGAGCGTCTCGCCCACGCTCGTCACGACACCGCGGGGTCCCCGGCCCTCCAGAAGGCGCGTGCTCGCCAGATGCCGCTCCACGAACAGGCGCCGGTCCTCCTCCGGCAGCTCGCCGAAGTCCCAGACCGCGCCCTGGGTCAGAAGCCCCGTCTCGAGGGCCGATTGGGTCACCCGATCGAAGGTGATTCGCCGCGACTCGTCCGTCGCCCGATGGGGAAAGGGAATCCCCCGAAGGTTGCGGGCCAGCCGGACCCGGCTGGAGAGCACGACCGCGGCCTCGGGGCCCGTGGGCTCGAGCCAACCGGCGGTGCTCTTGGCGAGCGCGTCGAGGTTCACTCCGTTTCTCCCTCGGGCTCGAACGGCTCTCCCGCCTGGCGAAGCCGATCCCGAATGCGGGCCGCCGTTTCGTAGTCCTCGCGCGACAGCGCTTCGCGCAGGTCGCGACGCAGCTCGTCCGGGTCCGCCGCGTCCGCGACGGCACCGCCGGGCAGCCGCCCGCGGTGGGTCGTGGCTCCGTGGACTCTCTTGAGCAGGGGATCGAGCGCCTCGGCGAACGTCTCGTAGCACCTCGGGCAGCCGAACAGGGACTGCGCCTTCAGCTCCGCGGCGGTGAGCCCGCAGCCCGGGCAGGTCCGGTGTCCGAACGCCTCGCTCTCCGGCTTCGCCCCGGACGCGGTCCCCCCGCCACCGAGGACCCCGACGACCTTCACCGTGGCGGCCACGATCTTCGGCGGCGAGGGCGGCGAGGACCCTGACGTCTCGGGACCCGGCGGCGGCTCCCCCGCGGGCGCGTCTTCCGGGAGAGCCGACTCCTCTTCGAAGCCGAGCTTGCGGGCGCACTCGGAGCAGATCTTGAGCTTCGAGGCACGCCCCTCGCGGTACTCGGTGTAATCGATCTCGGCCGGGTTCTCTCCGCAGCGCTCGCACTTCATGCGATCCCCTCCCCGGGGGACGTGACCCACTCCATCGGATCGTCGCTCGTCACCGCCTCGAGCCGACCCTCGCGCATCGCGAGCACGCGGTCCGCCCGGCGGGCGAGCACGGGATCGTGCGTCGCGATCAGGATCGCCACCCCGCTCCGCTCGCGAAGCTCCGCGAGCAGGTCGTGCAGCGCGCGGCTCGACGCCAGGTCCAGGTTTCCCGACGGCTCGTCGGCCAAGACGACCGACGGCTCGTTCACGAGAGCGCGTGCCACCGCCACCCGCTGTTGCTCCCCTCCGGAGAGCTCTCCCGGCGCGTGATCGAGCCGACCCCCCAGACCGACCTCGGTGAGGAGCCTCCGGGCCCGTTCCTCCGCCTCGACGCGGGACTCCCCCGCGATCAGTCGCGGGAGCATCACGTTCTCGCGGGCGGTGAAGTCGGGAAACAGATGGTGGAACTGGAACACGAACCCGACCTCCCGATTGCGAAGGCGCGCCAGCGCGCCGTCGCCGAGGGTCGCCAGATCGGTCTCTCGCAGCCGCACCGACCCGGCGGTCGGACGATCGAGACCGCCCAGGCAGTGGAGCAGTGTGCTCTTGCCCGAGCCGGAGGGCCCGACGACGGCGAGAAACGCCCCGGCCTCGATCCGCAGGTCGACCCCCCGGAGGACCTCGAGCGTCTCCTCCCCGGAGACGAAGTCCCGCCGGAGCGCCTCGGCATCGAGAACCGCCGTCCCCCTCCCGTTCTCATTCATACCGTATCGCCTCCACCGGGGCGAGGTGGGAGGCCCGCCACGAGGGATAGGTCGCGGAGACCAGACAGATCCCGAGAGACAGAAGCGACACGAGGGCGACGTCGCCCCACCAGAGCGCCACCGGCAGCGTGTCGATGAAGTAGACGTCTCCGGGCAGCGGCAGGCGGTATCGATCGAGGCCGAGACAGCCCAGCCATCCGAGAAGACAGCCGAGCACCGTCCCCGTCCCCCCGATCGCGATCCCCTCGAGTAGGAAGACGTTTCTCACGCCCCGCCTCCCCGCTCCGAGGGACATCAACACCCCGATCTCGCGCGTCTTCTCGAGCACGATCATGATGAGCGTGGAGGCGATGAGAAATGCGGCCACCACGAGAATGATCGTGAACAGCAGATAGCCCACGAGCTTTTCGATCTTCATCCAGAGAAAGAGCTGCCGGTTCTGCCGGACCCAGTCGTTCGACCAGAGGGCGGGGGTCACGAGCTCCCGGACGATCCGCCGGCCGATCTCGGGTGCCTCGTCCATGTCGTCCACCCGGACGAGAATTCCCGTGACCCGGTCTCCCGTACCGAGCGCCTCCGCGCTCGCCTCCAGTGAGGTCAGGGCGAGCGCGGCGTCGTACTCGTAGATTCCCGACTCGAAGAGCCCGGTGACGACGAAGCTGCGCATGCGGGGAAGCCCCCGGCGCCGGACGTTCGGAACCGTGCTCACGATCGTCTCCCCGATTCCGGCCCGCAGCTTGGCGGCGAGATCGACCCCGAGGACGACTCCGGGCAGAGAGTCTCCACTCGCGGTCGGGCGCCGGCCGAATCCCGCGTCCTGGGGGAGGATCCGGGCCGGCACGTCGGTCACCCGGCTCTCGGCCTCCCGATTCACACCGCGCAGGATCCCTCCCTCCACCTCCGAGTCCGAGGAGAGCATCACCTTGCCGAAGTTGAAGGGAGCCGCGGCGACCACCCCGTCCACCTCCTCCACGCGGACCCGGACCTCGTCGGCGTTCTCGATGCCCTCCTCGGCCGGATCCAGGAGAACCACGTGGGCGTTCGTGCCGACGATGCGACTGCGGACCTCCCGCGTGAAGCCGTTCATCACTCCGAGAACGATGATCGCCGCCGCCACGCCGACGGTCACCCCCCCGACCGCGAGTCCCGTGATCAGGGAACGGAACCGGGACCGACCGCGGGCGCGGAGGTACCGCGACGCCACGAACCACTCGAAGCTCACGGCGACCGGTCCGGGGAGGCCGGCGGAGAGGTCGGGTCGGAGGATTCCGACCGCATCGCCGGAAAGAGAATCACCTCGCGGATCTGCTCCATCCCGCAGAGGATCATGGTGAGGCGATCGATCCCGACTCCGAGCCCGGACGCCGGCGGCATTCCGTGCTCCATCGCGCGCAGGAACGGCTCGTCGAGGACCATCGTGTCCTCGTCGCGCGCGGCGAGCCGGAGCTGCTCCTCGAAACGGGCCCGCTGCTCGGAGGGATCGTTCAGCTCGGAGAAGCCGTTGCCGACCTCCACCCCCATCAGGATCGGCTCGTACCGTTCCGCGAGGTGGGGGGCCCCCGGCTTCGCCTTCGCGAGAGGGGACATCACCCGCGGGTGGTCGTACACGAACGTCGGCTCGATCAGCTCCGGTTGGACGAGCTCGGAGAAGAGCTCGTCGAGCATCTTCGCCACCGACGGATTCCCCGGGGGCATCTCGGGAAGCCGATCCTCGCACGTCCGCCGCACGAGGCCTTCGTCCATCGACGAGAGATCCACTCCGAGCGTCGACTCGAGACCTTCGAAGAACGCGACCCGCCGCCACGGCGACCCGAGGTCGATCTTCCGTCCGTCCCGCTCGAGGACAGTGGAGCCGTTCGCCGCGAGCGCGGCCTCGCGCGCCAGCTCTTCCATGAGAGCCATGCCGGCGGTGTAGTCGGCGTACGCCTCATAGACCTCGAGCATCGTGAACTCGGGCTGGTGAGTGCGATCCATCCCCTCGTTGCGGAAGTCCTTGCCGAACTCGTAGACCCGATCGAAACCGCCGATCAGGCAGCGTTTGAGGTAGAGCTCGTCCGCGATTCGCAGGTAGAACGTGACGCCGAGCGCGTTGTGCGTCGTCCGGAAGGGTCGGGCCGCGGCCCCGCCGTAGATCGGCTGCAGAATCGGCGTCTCCACCTCGAGGAAGCCCTTCCCGTCCAGCATGCGCCGCATCGCGGAGATCATTCTCGTCCGCGCCTCGAAGATCCGGCGCGCGTCCTCGTTGACGATCAGATCGAGGTAGCGCTGCCGGAAGCGGATCTCCTTGTCGGTGAGGCCGTGCCACTTCTCCGGAAGGGGGCGGAGGGTCTTCCCGAGAAACGTCCACTCCCGAGCGTGGACCGTGATCTCGCCCGTCTTCGTACGGAACATCTCTCCGTTCGCACCCAGGAAGTCCCCCAGGTCGAGGAGACCGAGCCTCTCGTAGGCCTCCTCACCGACCCCGTCCTTCCGCAGATAGACCTGGACCCGCCCGCTCCGATCTTGGAGGTGGAGGAACGTGGACCGTCCCATCTTCCGCTTCGCCACGATCCGGCCCGCGACGGTCACGTCGACCGGATCGGCGTCGTCCGCGTACGCGGCGACAGCCTCGGCCGCGGAGTGGGTCAGGGGGTACGAGCTCGGATAGACGGGGACTCCGGCCTCCTCGAGCCGCCGCCGCTTCTCCAGGCGCGCCCGGATCTGGTCGTTCTCCTCTTCCGTCGAAGGGGTCTCGATCCGCTCCGTCACGGGCCTCCCTCCCCGGCGCCGACCCGCGCGCCGCCGATTCCCCGCCGCAGGGCGGCCTCGATGAACAGATCGAGATCGCCGTCCATCACGGCCTGCACGTTCGCGTTCTCCAGATTCAGACGGTGATCCTTCACCATCGTGTACGGCTGGAACACGTAGGAGCGGATCTGATTGCCCCAGGCGATCTCGCTCTTCTCGTCCTCCAGCTCCTGGCGCCTCCGCTTCTCCTTCTCCCGCGCGAGGTGGGCCAGGCGCGAGCGGAGGAGCTTGAGCGCCGTGTCCCGGTTCCGATGCTGGGAGCGCTCGGTCTGACAGGTCACCACGATCCCGGTGGGGAGGTGCGTGATGCGCACCGCGGAGTCCGTCTTGTTGACGTGCTGGCCGCCGGCTCCGGAGGCGCGATAAGTGTCCCACCGGAGGTCCGAGTCGACGATCTCGACCTCCACGTCCTCGTCGGCCTCCGCGTAGACGTAGACGGACGCGAACGAGGTGTGACGGCGGTGCTGCGCGTCGAAGGGAGAGATCCGGACGAGGCGGTGCACCCCCGACTCGACCTTGAGGTACCCGTAGGCGTAGTCGCCCCGGACGACCACGGCCGCGCCCTTGAGGCCCGCCTCCTCGCCGGGCTGCTCGTTGACGATCTCGGTCTCGAAGCCGCGCCGGTCGGCCCAGCGCAGGTACATCCGGAGGAGCATCTCGGCCCAGTCCTGGGAGTCGACGCCCCCCGCGCCCGGGTTGATCGTGAGAATCGCCGCCCGACTGTCCGTCTCCTCGTGGAACAGGCTCCGGATCTCCAGGGCCTGCAGGGTCCGCTCGAGCTCCTCGAGTCCTTCCCGGACCTCGTCCGCCGCGGAGTCGTCCTCCTCCTCGTCCGCGAGCTGGGCCAGAACGGTCAGGTCCTCGAGCCCGCCCGCGACATCCTCGAACGACGCGACCCGGGCCTTCTCCAGCTTCAGCTCCCGCAGAACCTTCTGGGCCTCCCGGGTCCGATCCCAGAAGCCGGGGGCGGTCGTCCTCTCCTCGAGGTCCTCGATCGTCTTCCGCCGGGCCTCGACGTCAAAGAAACCTCCCGAGGTCGGCGATCCGCTTCCCCAGGTCGGCCATCTTCCTCCGCACTTCCTCGTTCACGGGGTCCCTCCTCCCTTGGGTCCTCGCCCGCAGGTCTCACCGGGCGGACCGGGGTGCCGTCTTCGCTTTGCCCCGCAGTCTAGCGGGAAGCCGGGGTCCAGGAAACCGCCGAGATCCGGGTGGCGAGGAATCGGAGGCGCGGTCGAGGGGGAGGCAAGCCCGCGGATCCCGGCCGTCTCCGCGGCGGCGCGACGGAGCCGAGCCGGGTGAGGGACGGGAGCGAGACGCGGACGACCCGCGCCCGCCGCGCGGTCAGATCGGCCGTCCCCTCAGGTCCCGTCCGATTCCCTCGAGGCCGTGCCGCACAGCCTTCTCCAGCTCCTCAAGCGTCCCCGCGTTGTCGACGACGACGTCCGCGCGGGCGAGCCGCTCCGGATCGCTCGCCTGGGCGACCATCCGGCGGAGCGCCTCCCCCCGGGGGAACCCGCGCGCCTCCAGACGCTCCAGCCGCACGTCGAGCGGCGCCGTCACCACGAGCAGGGCGTCGACCGGATAGGGCGGCTCCGCCTCCGCGAGCAGGGCCGCGTCCACCACGGCCAGACCGTCGAAGCCCTCCTCCCGGAGTCCTTCGAGCTCCCGGGTGATCCTCTTCCGCACCTCGGGGTGGACCACCGCCTCGAGGGCCCGGCGCGCCTCGTCGGAGGAGAAGACAATGCGACCGAGCGCGGTCCGGTCGACCGCCCCGGTCTCCGCGATCACCTCCGGTCCGAACCGCTCCCGGATCCGTTCCGAGAGCTCCCCCCCCGCATACATCTCCCCGACGATGCGGTCGGCGTCCAGAACGCGCGCGCCGTGATTCTCCAGAATGGCGGCGACCGCGGTCTTCCCCGACCCGATGCCCCCGGTCACCCCGAGAACGAACGGTCCGCTCTCCGCCCGGTCGCCCCCCATCAGTGCGCCTCGCTCCAGTTCGCGCCCCACCCGGCGTCGACTTCGAGCGGGACGGCGAGCTCCATCGCTCCCTCCATGGCCCGCTTCACCGCGTCGACGAGATCCTCCCGCTCCTCCTCGGGACAGTCGAACACCAGCTCGTCGTGCACCGTGAGGATCATCCTCGCGCGGAGCTTCTCCCGCTTCAGGGCCTTCGCCACGTCGAGCATCGCCATCTTCAGGATGTCGGCGGCGGTCCCCTGGATCGGGGTGTTCACCGCGATCCGCTCGCCGAACGCGCGGGTGCGGTGATCCGCGCTCGCGATCTCGGGGACGGGGCGGCGCCGACCCGCGAGCGTCTCCACCGTCAGCGTCTCGCGGGCCCGGGCCTGCGTCCGGTCGATGAACTCGCGCACTCCCGGATAGCGCCCGAAGTACGCGTCGATGAAGCGGCTCGCCTCCCGGGTCGAGATCCCCAGGGATCGTCCGAGATTCACCGCGCCCATTCCGTAGATGACGCCGAAGTTGATCGTCTTCGCCTGCGCCCGCTGCTCGTCGGTCACCTCGTCGACGGGAACGTCGAAGATGAGCCCTGCCGTCGACCGGTGGACGTCGACACGGTTCCGGAACGCCTCGAGCAGTGGAGCGTCCTGCGCCATGTGGGCGAGGATGCGCAGCTCGATCTGGGAGTAATCGCACGAGACCAGAACCCAGTCCGGTTCCGACGGAACGAACGCCTTCCGGATCTCCCGCCCCTCCCACGTGCGGACGGGGACGTTCTGGAGATTCGGATCGGAGGAGGAGAGCCTTCCCGTGGCGGCGACCGCTTGCTGGAAGCTGGTGTGCACCTTTCCGGTGGCGGGATTCACCATCTGCGGAAGCGCGTCCACGTAAGTCGACTTGAGCTTCGCGATCTCCCGGTGACGGAGGACGAGGGCGGGCGCCTCGTGCTCCGCGCTCAGCTCCGCGAGGACCTCCGCGTTCGTGGAGAGTCCCGTTTTCGTGCGGCGACGCGGCTTCAAGCCGAGCTTTTCAAACAGCAGCCCGGCCACCTGCTTCGGACTCGCGAGATTGAACTCCTCCCCCGCCGCCTTCCACGCCTTCCCGCGGACCACGTCGAGCTCCCGCTCCATTCGCGCGGAGAGGGTCCGCAGGAACTCCGTGTCCAGCCGAACGCCCGACTCCTCCATGTCCGCGAGCACCCCCAGCAGGGGCATCTCCAGATCCCGCAGGAGACCGTCCAGCCCCGCGGCCTCGAGCTCCGGTTCGAGCCTCCGACGAAGGCACCAGGTCACCTCCGCGTCCTCCGCGGCGTAGTTCACGACCTCGTCGATCGGGGCCTCGGAGATCGGGATCCGCGACTTTCCGGTTCCGATCAGGCTCTTGAGGGGAATCATCTCCCGTTCGAGGAAATCGCGGGCGAGGTCGTCGAGGCCGTGCGACCGGCGGGACGGATCGAGCACGTACGAGGCGAGCATGGTGTCGAAGTCGATGCCCCTCACCTCGATTCCGTGCCGGCGCAGGACGAGCAGATCGAACTTCGCGTTCTGTCCCCACTTCCGAAGCGCGGGATCTTCGAGAGGCGGTTTGAGAATCGTGCGGGACTCGTCCCAGGGAACGTTGGCGGCGTCCCGGTGGCCGACCGGGACGTACCAGGCCCGACCCTCCTCGGTGCAGAACGAGAGTCCGACGAGATCGCAGCGGAGCGGATCGAGCCCGGTCGTCTCGGTGTCGAACGCGAACGCCTTCGCCGCACGCAGCCTCTTCGCCAGCGCCGCCAGGGTCTTCCCGTCGTCCACCCGTTCGTAGCCGGACGTGTCGGACGGGCGGACGGTCGGAATCTCCCGCTTCAGCGAGTGGAACTCGAGCTCCTCGAAGAGCGCGTTCAGCGCTGCGGCGTCCTCGGGCCGGGGACGGAAGGACCCGGGATCGTCGACCTCGACGTCGGTGACGAGCTCGACCAGTCGCCGGGATTTCCGGGCCGTGTCTCGGTTCGCGAGCAGATTCTCCCTCAACTTGCTCTTCTTCATCTCCGGCGCGGCGTCCAGGAGCGCCTCGAGCGTGCGATGCTCGGCCAGGAGCTTCGCCGCGGTCTTCCGCCCGACCCCCGGGACGCCGGGCACGTTGTCCGAGCTGTCCCCGGTGAGGGCGAGGAAGTCGACGATCTGGTCCGGTTCGACCCCGTAGGACTCCTTGACGTCCCCGGCCTCCATCAGCCGCGGGGGCTCGCTCGCCTTGCCCAGGGTCACGACGCCGAGCTTCCCCCCCACCATCTGCATCAGATCCTTGTCGTTCGACACGATGCGTCCCGTCATCCCCACCTCCACCGCCCGCCTTGCGAGGGTGGCCATGACGTCGTCCGCCTCGAACCCCGCGACCGCCAGCCGGGGGATTCCGGCCGCGTCCAGGTACTCGTCGATCCGGGGAAGCTGCGACCTCAGGTCGTCGGGCATGCGCTCGCGGGTCGCCTTGTACTCCGGATACATCTCGTGACGAAACGTCGGCCCCGGGGGATCGAAGACGACGACCACGGCGTCCGGCTCGAGGGCCTCGAGGATGCGGCGCAGGGCGAGAATGAAACCGAAGACCGCACTCGTCACCTCACCCGACCGGGTGGTCAGGGGGCGGTTGATGAACGCGAAATGGGAGCGATAGGCGAGCGCGGTCCCGTCGACGGCAACGAAGGTCTCCGGACGATCCGCAGCGCTCATCCGGGGGTCGTCCCTCCCATCGGGGTCGGGCGATTCGCCGCCAGCTTCTTCTCCAGCTCGTCGAGCGTGGGGATCAGGATCTCACGGGCCTTGCTTCCCGTGAACGGGCCGACGATGCCGGCCTCTTCCATCATGTCGACGAGACGCGCCGCGCGAGCGTACCCCACCTTGAGGCGACGCTGGAGCAGAGAGATCGAGCCCTGCTGGTGCGCCACGAGAATCCGGGACGCCTCCTCGAACAGGTCGTCCTCCCGCTCCCGGGGGAACAGATCGTCGCCCGCGTCGAGAGGGCCGGGCTCCTCCTCCGTCGCCACCCGCTGGGGATTCCGGGCCCGCAGCCACTCGACGACGTCGGTCGTCTCCTCCGTGGAGAGGAACGACCCGTGAACGCGGACCGGCTCCGACATCCCCGCGCCGAGATAGAGCATGTCCCCCCGTCCGAGGAGCTTCTCGGCCCCGATGGAGTCGAGGATCGTCCGGGAGTCGGTCCGGGTCGGCACCTGGAACGCGATCCGCGAGGGGAAGTTCGCCTTGATGACCCCGGTGATCACGTCGACCGAAGGCCGTTGCGTGGCGACGACGAGGTGGATCCCGACCGCTCTGGCCATCTGGGCGAGACGCGCGATCGACTCCTCGATGTCCACCTTGAGGTTCGAGAGCATGAGGTCCGCCAGCTCGTCGACGATCACGACGAGGTAGGGCATCTTCGTCGCGCCGTCGGCCTCGAGGCGGCGATTGTAGTCCGCGATGCTCCGCACGCCGAGGTGGGCCAGCGCCCGGTAGCGCGCATCCATCTCGCTCACGGCCCACTTCAAGATCTTCGCGATCTCCTTGGGCTGCGTGACCACGGGTGGGACGACGTGAGGGAGCCCGCCGTAGGTCATGAGCTCGAGCATCTTCGGATCGATCATGATGAACCGGACGTCCTCAGGCCCGACGCGGTAGATGATCGACGTGATGATCGAGTTGATGCAGACCGACTTGCCGGAGCCGGTAGCCCCCGCCACGAGCAGGTGGGGCAGCCGGTCGAGGGCGACGGTGAACGGGTCCCCGGAGATCGTCCGTCCCAGCGCGACCGCCAGCGGCGAGGTCTCGGCGAGGAACTCCTTCGACTCGAGGAGAGAGCCGAGACGGACGGTCTCCGGATTCGGGTTCGGAACCTCGATTCCGACCGCGGCCTTCCCCGGGATCGGCGCGACGACCCGGATCGAGCGGGCGCGCAGCGCGAGAGCGAGATCGTCGGACAGGCTCGCGATCGGCGCGACCTTCTGGCCCGCGGCCGGCTCGATCTCGTACCGGGTGATCACCGGTCCCGGCCCCACCTGGGTGACCTTCCCCCGGACCCCGAAGTCGCGCAGCGTCTGCTCCAGTTTTTTCGCGCTCTCCAGGAGCACCCCGCGCTTCCCCTCGTCTGCGTCGTCGTCGCGCTCCAGGAAGTTCCCCGGGGGCCTCACGTAGGGCTCCACCACCTCCGCCTGGAGATCGGAGAGCGGGCCCGCGAGAGCGGGGTCGATCGCGGGCCGCGTCCGGGGCGCCTCGTGGGGGGGCACGACGACGACGGGAACCCCCTCGGGGACCGGAGTCGGGCCCGCCCCCTCCGCCGCCGGGATCGCCGCGGACTCGTCCGCCCGCTCGTCCGTCTCCTCCCGGCCGTCGACCCGATCCTGACCCGGCTGCACGATCCGGACCCCCTCTCCCCCCACGCTCTCGGACGAGGGCCCGGGACGGGCCGCGGGAGCGGGGGCGGGCCGCACTCGCGGCTCCGGTCTCGGCTCGGGGGCGCGTCTCTCCCGGACCTTCGGGCCGGGGGGTTCCGATCGGGCCGTCTCGACGCCCACCCGAACGGCCTCCCGGACGTGGGCGATCCCGTTCTCGCACCGCGCCCTCGTCCAGTCGAACGCCCGGACGAGCGGCGGGATCGTTCGCCGCAGAGGGGCGAACACGGGAATCCCTACCGCGGCCAGGAACGCGAGGGCGAGTCCCACGAGCACGACGAATGCCCCGATCGACCCGAAGAGAGTCTCGAGGACCCGGACGAGGGCGAATCCGATCCAACCCGCGAACAGCCGGCGCCCCTCGCCGACCGTGGCCCCCGGCAGAGCGACGAACGCCGAGAGCAGAAGGACCCCGACCGCGGTCGCGGTCACGACCCGCCGGCCCGGGGCGGGAATCCGACGTCCGGAGAAGAGACGCACCGAGAGACCGGCCATGACGAGCGTCAGGAGCCAGGCCCCGGGCACGCCCAGGTACCCCACCGCCGACGAGGCGGCGAGGTAGTTCAGCCGACCCATCCGCCGCATCAGGGACGACGGATCGGTCCGCCACTGTCCGTCCTGGAGGAAGGCGAGGAGCGCCACCGCGAGAAGTACCGAGACGGTCCCGAGGATGACGCCGAGAGCGGCCCGCGTCCGGAAGGAGCGCTTCCGCTTCTTCGAAGATTTGGCCATGGAATCCGCCGATCGCTCCGGCTTCCCGAGGCACGCAGTCCGGGGCGCGGCCTCGGGGCCCGTCGTCGTCGTCCGCCCCGACCCCGGATCTTGATACCCCGGGAGAGGGCGGTCCGTCAACGTGGCGGAGAGGGCTCCGGGATGCGCTCCGCGACGATCCGTCCGTCGCGCAGGACCGGGACGGTGGAGAACCGATCCCGCTCACCGCACAGGACGAGATCCTCGCCCGAGCCCAGGGAGACCAGGGTCCGACCGTGATCGGTGCGGCTCAGGAAGCCGGGGAGATCTCCGGTGAGGGCGCGCGCGACCCGGAGGGCGGTCCGCGCCCCGTCGTCCAGGTTCGGTTCCCCGGGCGATCGGCGCGTGATCTCCTCGACGAGGATTCCGGCGCAGAGGAAGTCCTCGAGCGAGAACCGACCCGCCGATCCGGCACAGACGATCGTCACCCGGGACTCTCCGCGCGCGACTCGAGCGCACGCGCTCACGTTGACGAGAGCGGCGGCCGCGCAGCCCTTCGCGCCGCTCAGCGCCGCGAGCGCCTTCGCCCCGTTCGACGTCGCGAGAATGAGGGTCTTCCCCTCGACGGCGGCGGAGACGTACTCCCCGGGCGAGTTCCCGAGGTGGAACCCCTCGATCGGTACCGAGCCCCTCTCTCCGCACAGGAGAGTCGACTCCCGATCGAGCGTGCCGAACAGACGCGTGGCGTCCTCGATCGTCCCGACGGGGATGACACCCTTCGCGCCCGCCTCGAGCGCGAACGCGATCGACGTGCAGGCCCGCAACACATCGATCACGAAGCAGAACCGGTCGCGGGCCTCGAGATCGCCGATGCCGGCCGGCGTCACGAACACCTCGATCGACGGTTCCGTCCCGGTCACGGGGAGCTCGACCTCTTGGAGGCCACGGCGGCGAGGCGCTCCGATTCCTCCTCGGCGGAGTCAGCCGGCGCCATCCGCGCGTCGAGATAGCCCGTGTCGTACCTGCCCGAGACGAAAGGAGCGTCCCTCGAGGAGGAGCGGCACGGTCGTCTTGGCTCCCTCCAGCGAGAACTCCTCGAGGGCGCGCCGCATTCGCACGAGGGCCTCATCGCGGTCCCGTCCGTGCGCGAGGATTTTGGCGATCATCGAGTCGTAGTAAGGGGGAATCATCGCCCCGGTGAAGAGGTGGGTGTCGACACGGACCCCGACTCCGCCCGGAATGTGGAGATTCTCGACCGTTCCCGGACAGGGAGCGAACCCCCGATCGGGATCCTCCGCGTTCACCCGGCACTCGATCGCGTGGCCCTGCGACGTGATGTCCTCTTGACGGAACGAGAGCGGGTAGCCGGCCGCGACCCGGATCTGCTCCTTGATGAGATCCCGGCCGGTCACCAGCTCGGTCACCGGGTGCTCCACTTGGATCCGGGCATTCATCTCCATGAAGTAGAACCGGCCCTCGCGGTCGAGGAGGAACTCGACCGTCCCCGCACCCGTGTAGTGGAGCACGCGGCCGGCCTTGACCCCCGCCTCGCAGATCCGGCGCCGGGTCTCGTCGTCGAGAGCGGTGCTCGGACTCTCCTCGATGAGCTTCTGGTGCCTTCGCTGGATCGAGCACTCCCTCTCGTACAGATGGACGACATCCCCCTCGGAGTCGCCCATGATCTGCACCTCGATGTGACGCGGGTTCAGGGCGAGCCGCTCGACGTACATCTCGCCGTTGCCGAACGCCGCGAGCGCCTCGGCCGACGCGGAGCGGTACGCCGCCTCCATCTCGTCGGCCGAGTGGACGCGCCGCATCCCTCGGCCCCCTCCCCCGGCCGAGGCCTTCAGCAGAAGCGGATAGCCGATCTTCTCCGCCACCCGGAGGGCCATTCCGAAGTCCTCGACCGGTCCGTCCGATCCTGGAAGGACCGGAACCCCCGATCCGAGCATCGTCGAGCGGGCCAGCGCCTTGTCCCCCACGCCCCGGATCGTGGCCGGAGAGGGGCCGATGAACGCGATATCGCAGGACTCGCAGACCTCGGCGAATCTCGCGCTCTCGGCCAGGAAGCCGTACCCGGGATGAATCGCGTCGCAGTTCGTGATCTCCGCGGCGCTGATGAGTCGCGGGATGTTGAGGTAGCTCTCGGAGGCCGGCCCCGGGCCGATCCGGACGGCCTCGTCCGCGAGATGGACGTGCAGCGCATCGTCATCGGCCTCGGAGTGCACGGCGACCGTCTCGATGCCCATCTCGTGACAGGCCCGAAGGATGCGAACCGCGATCTCTCCCCGGTTCGCCACGAGGATCTTGCGATACATCGTCACCTGCGCTTCCCGGGAGGACTCGTTCGGGCGAGCGCCCCTCGGTCACTCGGTCTGGGAGATGCTCCGTTCGAGGTCGGAACCCGCCGTCTCGAACTGGTTCCACGTATTGTCCGAGGTCGCCTCGATTCCCTTCACCCGAAGGGTGAACTCGTCCGGGCTCGTGCTGTTCATCATCGCGTCGTCGAAACTGATGAGCCCTTCCCGGTAGAGCTTCATCAGCGATTGGTCGAAGGTCTGCATCCCGTACTGGAGATGCCCCTCCTGAATCGCCTGGCGGATCATCACCGTCTTTTCGGGGTCGATGATAAACTCTCGGATGGTCGGGGTGCAAAGCATGACTTCCACCGCCGGGACGCGCCCCGTCCCGTCGGCCCGGGGGACCAGCCGCATGCTGACGATGGCCTCGAGGCAGGAGCCCAGGAGAAGACGGACCTCCTGGTGCTGGTGCGTCGGGAAGAACGAGATCACCCGGTTGACCGTCTGGCTCGCGTCGATCGTGTGGAGGGTCGAAAGGAGCAGGTGGCCGGTGTTCGCCGCGGTGATGGCGATCTCCATGGTCTCCAGATCCCGGATCTCGCCCACCATGATCACGTCGGGATCCTGCCGCAGCACGTGCCGGAGCGCCGACGAGAACGAGTTCGTGTCGGTGCCCACCTCCCGCTGGGCCACCAGACCCGTTCGCCGGGCGTGCAGAAACTCGATCGGGTCCTCGATCGTGATGATCTTCGCGCGGCGGATCTGGTTGATCAGCTGAAGCATGGACGCGAGGGTGGTCGACTTGCCCGAGCCGGTGATCCCGGTCACGAGAATGAGCCCCCGGGGCTTGTTGCACAGGTCCGCGATGATCGGGGGAAGCATCAACGTCTCGAGCGGCGGGATCTCCATCGGCACAAGACGAAAGACCATGGCGAGCGTGCCGCGCTGCTTCGAGACGTTGGCCCGGAACCGCCCAAGGCCCGGCACGCCGAACCCGAAGTCGATCTCTTTCTTCGTCTCGAATTCCTTGAGCTGATTCGGCGTGAGGATCTGCTCGGCGAGAGCGACCATGTCCGGCGGCCCGACGACCTCGTGCTCACAGGGCTCGAGCTCTCCGTTCACCCGGATGACGGGCGGGAACCCGACGAACACGTGCAGATCCGAGGCCCCGCGGCGGATCATCTCTTCCAGGACTGATCTGAGCTTCATGGGATCTCCGTGCGCCGCCCCGGGCGGCGGCTGGGGTGGCCGTGCGCGACCCCCGACCCCGCGGTCGGGCTCCCCCGCGTCGATGCATGGACGACACCGCGTCTACCGCGATGCCACGAGGAAGAGCTCCTGTCCGTACTCCACGGCTTGCCCGTTCTCCACCCGGATCTCGGCGACCCGACCGGACACTTCCGACTGGACCTCGTTCATGAGCTTCATGGCCTCCACGATGCAGACCACCTGCCCCACGCTCACCGTCTCCCCGACGGCGATGTAGGGCTTCGCTCCGGGAGCCGGCGCCGCATAGAACGTTCCCACCATCGGAGCCACGATCGCGACGAGGCCGGGATCCCGGTCCTCCTTCTTCGGCGCCGGAGCCTCGGCCGCCGGAGCCGGAGTCGGAGGGGGCACGGGTTGGGCGGAACCGATCGCGACGGGGGGCGACGGGAGACCCGGGGCCTGTTCCCGCCGCTTCGCGATCCGAATCCGGCCGAAGGGCTGGCCGATCTCGAGCTCTTCGATGTCACTCTCTTCGACCATCCGAATCAGACGCTTGAGCTTGCCCTCGTCCATGGATCCTCCAACGCTGGTCCATCCTCGTCGAATACGGGAAGGACTGGGAATGCTGCGGAACTTTCAGCTCTTCGCTCGCTCCACGTACTCGCGGGAGCGCGTGTCGATCTTCAGGACGTCACCCTCCTCGACGAAGAGCGGCACGGCGATCTCGGCCCCCGTCTCCATCCGGGCCGACTTCGTGGCGCCCTGCGCGGTGTTGCCTTTGAAACCCGGTTCGGTGTTCGCCACGGTCAGGAGAACGAAGTTGGGCAGCTCGACGAGAACCGGATCCGACCCGTGCATGAGCACCGTGACGACCTCGTTCTCCTTGAGCAGATCCACGGAGGACCCGAAGAGCTCCTTCGGCAGCGTCAACTGGTCGAACGTCTCCTGGTCCATGACGTGGAAGAGGTCCCCGTCGTTGTACAGGTACTGCATCGCGACCCGCTCGAGGCGGACTTCCTCCACCTTCGCCCCGGCCCGCCAGGTCTTCTCGACGACCGCCCCGGTCTTCACGTCCTTCAGCTTGGAGCGGACGAACGCCCCCCCCTTGCCCGGCTTGACGTGCTGGAACTCGACGACGGTGACGAGCTTTCCGTCCAGGCTCAGCGTCATTCCGTTCCGAAAGTCGTTCGTCGTCGCCATCATTCCTCCGCGTGCTTCGCCTCGGGGAGGGACTTCCCCTCGAGGAGATCGAGCAGCGCGTCGAAGGCCAGCACCGTGCCGGTCGCCCCGAGGCCGGTCACCTGGCCCGTGACGACGTCGGACAACATCGAGCGGCGACGGAACTCCTCGCGCGCGTGAATGTTGCTGAGATGAACCTCGATCGTCGGCACGGCGACCGCGAGAACCGCGTCCCGGAGCGCGATCGAGGTGTGCGTGAACGCTCCCGGATTGATCAGGATCCCGTCCACCTTTCCGACGGCGCGGTTGAGCTCGTCCACGATCTCCCCTTCGTGGTTCGAGCTGAACCACGAGACGCGGTGCCCGCGCCGCTCCGCGCGGTGCTCGATGGCCTCGCGAATCACCTCCAGCCCGGTGCCTCCGTAGATCTCCGGCTCCCGGCGTCCGAGCAGCTCCAGATTGGCCCCGTGGATCACCAACACGTTCAGACTCACGGACTCATGCCTCGCCGCCCTCCGGCTCGCGCCGCGAGAGCTCTTCGATTCGGCGGGCGAAGTCCCGCCGGTCGGGGTAGTTGCGGAGGAGCTCGCGGTAGATCTCGATGGCCTTCCCCTCGAATCCCTGCCGGCCGAACATCTCGGCCAGCGTCGCGGAGTACAGTGGATCGGGGGGAACGCCCCGAAGCTCCTCCTCCGTCAGAGCCCGTTCCGGCTCCGCCTCGCGCTCGCCGCCCTCCGGAGAGGGCGCCCCCTCCTCGCGCCCCGCCCCGGGTCGGGCCGGGTCGGCCGCCCCGTCCGGATGCCGGGCGTACGGGTTCGCCGGATCGAGCTCCCGGGCCGCGGCAAAGACGCGTTGCGCGTCCTCGCCCCGTCCGGTGTCCTCGTAGCACCAGCCCAGGAGGACCCTCGGGGAGATGGCCGCCGGATGCTCATCGATCAACGTCTCCAGTAGACGGATCGCCTGCCGGCACCTCCCGGTCAGCCAGAACGCATCGGCGACCTTCATCACGTTCCGGGGTGAGTCGTCTTCGGCGAGAGAGGATTCCAGCTCGGGAAGCGCCCCGGCCAGCCCGGGGATGGTCCGGGTTTCCGGTCGCATGTGCACCTCAGCGGCGGAGGAACTCGATGGCGGCACGGGGAGCTCCGGCCGGGAGATCGCGCGCCACGCTAACGAAGCCCAAACCGCGTGTCAACTGGTAGCGGTCGCCGCCTTCCCTCCGCTTCTTGTCGGCGCGGGTGCGCGCGAGGATCGCGTCGGTGTCGAGCGACGGATCGCGGACGGGCAACCCGAGGTCTTCGAGCAGCGCGAGCAGACGCTCGAGGAGGCTCGCTTCGCAACGGCCGGTCTCGACGGAGATGTGGAGGGCCGCCACCATACCGAGCGACACGCACTCCCCGTGGAGGTAGCTCATCCCGCTCTCGGTCTCGATCGCGTGACCGAGCGTGTGGCCGAAGTTGAGACTTGCCCGCCGTCCCGCCTCCCGCTCGTCCTGTGAGACGATGTCGGCCTTCACGGCGATGCAACGACGGATCGTCTCGGGGAGGCGGGGATGGGACGCGTCCTTCGGCGGATCCCGTTCCAATGCCTCGAAGAGGGACGGATCGCCGATCCACGCGGTCTTGACGACCTCCGCCATCCCGGCCCGGAACTCCCGCGCGGGAAGAGTCGCGAGGAAGCCGGTGTCGCAACCCACCGCCCGCGGCTGGTGAAACGTGCCGACGAGGTTCTTTCCCCGGCGGACGTTCACTCCCGTCTTGCCCCCGACCGCGGCGTCGACCTGCCCGAGGAGGGAGGTGGGCAGGACCACCCACCGCACTCCCCGCAACAGGAGGGAGGCGACGAAGCCCGCCACGTCGGTGGCGGCGCCGCCTCCCAGCCCCAGTACGAGGTCCCGCCGTTCGAAGTCCTCGGAGAGGATCTCGTCGATGATCCCGCCCACGACCGGGAGCGACTTGCCCTGCTCGCCCGGCGGCAGGCGGTGCACGGTCGAGCGCTTCCCCCGCCGATCGAGACCGGCAATGACCGCTTCTCCGTGGATGTCGAACACGTTCCCCGCCGCCACCACGGCGATCCGGCCCGCGTCGGTGCTCGCCACGTGGTCGAGCAGTGCGTCGGCGGCGCCCTCTCCGGCGAGGACGTCGTAGGACCGCTCTCCCAGCTCGACCCGAACCGCGGGAATCCGGGTCACGTCGCGGCCTCCGGAGGCGGGGGCGCGACGCAGCCGCACCGGAACGTCCGGACCACCGCCTCGAGCATCCGCATCAGGGGCCGTTTGTCCCGATCGGGTGCGTACACGCTGATGTCCACGAAGTACGTGCGATCGTCCTGCGGACAGTGAAATGTCCAGGATGCGAAAGGCCCTCCGATCACGTAGATCTCGTTCTCCCAGAGACCGCTCAGGACGACCCCCTCGATTCCGAACGGCGTCTCGCCTCGGGACGCGTGAACCCGGTCCGGAACGCGCGACACCATGTCTCCCTGGTAGAACAGACCGGTCAGCTCGTCGCGGCGCGACAGCCACTCCTGCGGCGATCGCTCGACCCGCCCCGGCTCCCACGATACGAAGAGCTGAGCCACCGGTCCGTCCCGCCAGACCCTGACGAAGCTCTGCGAGGCGAAGCGATCGTCGACCACCCATTCGGGCGGCAGGCGAACGCCCCATCCCCAGAGATCGAGCATCCGCTCGCGCGCCCCGGCCATCTCGCCGGCCCGGAAGAGGTTCGTGAGCAACAACGTCACCGCCGTCTCCTCCGCGATCTCGAGGAGCTCGTCCCCCCGCGTGGTGAGAACCTCGACGAGCGCCGGCCGCTCTCCGGTGAGGACGAGAAGTACCTGCCCCGCGGCGAACGGCTCCTTCACGACCCAGAGACCGGGGAAGGACGTGGGCACCTCGGTTCCGGTGGCGCGCTTCATCATCCGGACGAGGGAATCGTGACCGGCGGGGGCGACGGCGAAGAGGAGCTTGCGCGTCCGGTAGAAGGAGTACTCCTCGAGCGCGTCGTCGATCGTCGCGAACGTCGGCTCATACCGGACGAGACGGATCTCCTTCGAGAGGATCGTGGCGACGCGCTTGCCCAGGGCCCGGTCGTCGGCGGGGGACAGGATGACGATTTCGTAACCCGGCCCGATCGCGGGAATCCGTTTGCCTTCCGAGCAGCCGAGGAGCGCGCCGAGTGCGGGAATCAGGAGGGTGGCGGCGGTTCGGTACATGGGGCTCTCCCGAAAGCGGCCGCACGCTAGCATGGGGGGGAAAGGGGGTCAACGAGGGGTGCGCGCCGTCTCCGGAGCCGCCCCGAGCTCGGAGGGCGTGCCGAGCGACCTCAGGCCCATCGGGCGGCCCGCCTCCCCCAGCTCCACCGAGACGCGGCGCTTCGCTCGATCACGAATCAGATGGATCTCCAGGCGCGTCCGGGGAGAGTTCGCCGCGACGAGGGCGACGAACTGCTGGGGTGTCGTGATCCGGATCGACCCGAACTGGACGATGAGGTCCCCGGGCTGGATGCCCACCGCCTCCGCCGGGCTGTTCGGCAGCGTGCCGAGAATGTGGGCCCCCCCGCCGCTGCCGTCGTCGAGCGCCATCCGAACGCCGAGGTAGCCGCGGCGAACCCGTCCGTGCTGCCGCAGGTCCTGCCACGCGCGTTCGCACTGCGCGGCGGGAACGGCGAATCCGGCCCGGCCGGCCGGAACGGCGTGCCGGGCCCGGATCTCCCGCTCCCCGATCGTTCCCTCGAGCACCAGTCCGGGGTGGGAGCCGGACTGGATGGCGGCCGTCACGATGCCGACGAAGCGTCCCCGGCCGTCGAGGATCGGCCCTCCGGAGTCTCCCGGAAAGACCGGCACCTCGACACGAATCACCCGGATGGGCAGGCCGGTGGGCATGATCTCGACGGTGGAGCCGATCGTGCCGAGCGTGGCCGACAGCGAGCGCCCGTACGCGTTGCCGAGGACCAGGCAGGAGGAGCCCGGAACGGGATCCGAGGCGATCTCCGGAGGAGAGAGCGATCCGACCTCCGGCAGCTCCGTCATGGCCACGAGGAGAGCGAGGTCGAGGTACGGATCGCGTCCCGCCACCCGCGCCACGGTGTGGAATCCGCTCTCGCTGAAGATCTCGACTTCGGTGTTGCCGTGCACGACGGAGGAGGTCGTGAGCAACTCGTTTCCGTGCCCCACGTAGACCGCGCACCCCACCCGGCGGTTCCGGAACAGCGCCCGGGGATTCTCCAGCACCTCCTGCACGGGGACCCGGCACGGACCTCCGTCGGCGACGACCAGGAAGACCCGGTCCTTCCAGCCCCCCGCCACGCGGAGGATCTCCTCCTCCTGCAGCGGGCCGGGCTCGGGGGTGTCGGACGGAGGAGGCGTCGCCGGCGCGGTCGCCCCCGCGGTGACGAGAAGCGGACAGAGGGCCACGAGCAACCCGCCCAACAGGAACGGGAGTCGGGGTCGGACGAGATCTCCCATCGGAGAAAGGACCCTCGGGGTCAGAACGAGATGACCGTCGGCTTCGGGCCGCCGGCGGGACGCAGTACCGGCGGGGAGGCCGAGGCGGGAGCTCCCCCCGTCACCGGGCGAATGCCGAAATCCGACCAGAACGCGGAGGGATCCGGAACGCGACGCAACGGATAGCTGTAGTTCGCCCGGCGGAATCGCTCCGGGTCGTGATCTTGATCCCGGTCGATTCGGAGCTCTCGGGAGTTCCGCAGAAGATAGCGCTCGACGGCGGCGGGGATCCCGCCCGGCGTCTCCTCGTCGCTCGCCAGGGTGTACGGACGGCCCTCCTCGACCGTGCCCTCCACTCCCGTCATCCCCGCCGTGCCGAAGTCGCCCGCTCCGGCGGAGGCCAACTCCTCCCCCGCTCGAAGCCCGTCGGACGGCCGTCTCCCCTCGTCCGGGGGAGCGGAGTCGCCGATCCTCGCATCTCCCCGTCGATCGGCGAGAGAGGACTCCTGGTCCCCGGGCAGAGGCCCGGAGAAGATCCCGAACATCAACAGAAGCGCCGCGGCGATCGCCAGCGGACTCCATTTCAGTGCGGCGCCCGACAGATCGAGACGGTCGACGACCTCGGCCAATCCCTCCCTCAGGCGGGCGGCCAGCGACACCGCCCGATCGTCGCGCCGGATCCGGGCCCAGACGGCGGCGTTGAAGCGTTCGTCCACCTCGATCGTCGGCAGCTCCTCGAGGAGAAGCAGCGACTCCTTCAGCTCGGCGGCAAACGTGCGACAGGGGGGACAGTCTTCCAGGTGGCGGTGATGCTCATCGCTCTCGCCGGCCGGCAGGGCGCGGTCAAGAGCGTGAGAAACGAGCTTCCGAGCCCGATCACACTTCAATGCTTCTTCCCTCCATCGTTCGAGCGCGTCCGGGACGTCTTGCTTCCCTCCGGGTCGGCGGCGGGGCGCGAGTTCCTCCAGAAGATCGACGGGTCGTTCCTCCGGGAGGCCGAGAGCAACGGCTCGACCCGCTTCTTGAACTCCATCCGCGCCCGATTGATCCGGGATTTCACGGTCCCGAGGGGAAGTTCCATCATCCCCGCGATCTCCTCGTAGGAGAAGCCCTCGAGATCCCGTAGCACGAGCATGATTCGGAAGTGCTCCGGCAGGGTGTCGATCGCCCACCGGACCTTGCGCTGCCGATCGTTCAGATCGGTGATGCGGTCGGGAGCCAGGAAGTCCTCGCGCGTTCCGAGGTGGTAGTCCTCCTGTCTCAGCTCCCGGGGAGTGTCTTCCATCGACACGTTGCGCCGGCGCGCCCGATTGCGCAGCTCGTTCTTCCCGAGATTCGACGCGATCGTATAGAGCCACGTCGTGAACCGGGCGGTCACACGGTACGTGCCGGCGTGCCGGTAGACCCGGAGGAAGACCTCCTGGGCGAGGTCTTCGGCCCGGTCCCGGTCACCGATCAACCGATTCACGTAGTTCACGATCGGTCCCCGATGCCGCCGCATGAGCTCGGTCAGCGCGGACTCCTCGCCGCGCTTGAGCGCCAGCATCAGGTCTTCGTCGGCCCGTTCGTCCTTCACGCGCTCTGTCGCCTCCAAGACCGGCCGAACGACGCGCAGCGGGTGCATGTCCACCTCCTGCGCTGCATACCCCCCTCCCGGGGTGAGGTTCCGCCCGGAGGGCCGTCCGGCGTCCGCAGAACTCACTCTAACCCCTCCGCCCCCCCCCCGCCCCCTCGGAGCCTGCATTCCTCGCCGGGTTCGTCACGAGGACGCGGCGAGCCGCCGGCGCAGCAGAGACCGGTGAGAAATGCAGGCTAAGGGTTTCCGAGCTTCCGCCGGGCCCCCTCCGCGTCCGGAGAAGCCTCGAGAGCCCTTTTCCACGCCTCCCGGGCCTCTTCGGACCGGCCCAGGCGCTCGAGCACGTCGCCGAAGTGCTCGAGGATCACGGCGTCCCCCTCCGACCGCCGCGTCGCCCGCTCCAGGTATCCCAGGGCCTTCTCGAACTCCCCCCGCTGGAAGTGGGCCCAACCGAGGCTGTCGAGGTAGTAGCCGTTCTCCGGCTCGAGAGCGACCGCCCGCTCCAGCAGCTCGACCGCCTCGTTCAAATGCACCCCTCTTTCGGCGAACATGTAGCCCAGGTAGTTCAGTGCC
The DNA here is from genome assembly GCA_025774805.1 of bacterium. Taxonomy (GTDB): domain Bacteria; phylum ARS69; class ARS69; order ARS69; family ARS69; genus JALGZR01. The sequence goes on along the minus strand of JALGZR010000008.1, from coordinate 58,594 downwards.
TCCCCGTTCTCCGGCTCGATCTCCAGGACCTTGCGGAGAGCGGCCGCGGCGTCCTCGGTCCGGCCGAGGCGTTCGAGGGCAACGCCCAATCCATAGTGCGCCTGGGCGTTTCCCGGACGGAGTTCGAGTGATTCTTCAAAGGCCTCCCGGGCGCTCTCGTACTCGCCGAGATCGTTCCGGCAGACCCCCAGAAGGAAGTGGAGCACGGGCCGGCCGGGCGTCTGCTCCACCGCCCTCTCGAAGGCCGCGGCCGCCTCCGCGGGCTCGTCGAGCTGCGCGTGGAGGTAGCCCAGCGACACCCACCCCTCCGTGAATCTGGGGTCGATCTCGAGGGCCTCGCGGTACGCTTCGCGGGCCCTCTCGTGCTCCTCCTCGTCCCAGTAGAGCCGGCCCAGGTGGCGGCGCACGCTCATTCGCTTCTCCGACTCCGATCGGACCCGCTCCAGCTCCTGGATCGCCCCCTCGACGTCGCCCGCACGGAGCAGGAGGAGGCCGTACTGCTCGCGCACGTCCGCGTCGGCCGGGTTCCGCTCGAGGATCCAGCGGGCGGTCTCCCCCGCTCTCTCGGTGTCGTCGAGCAGGAGCTGGACCCGCAGCAGACGCCGGTGGACCGCGAGATTCTCCGGCTCGAGCTCGAGCACGCGCTTGTACAGATCGGCCGCGCCTTCCAGGTTCATCTCCATCTCGCGCACGGTCGCGGCGTTGATGAGCGCCTCGGTGAACGAGGGATCGATCCGCACCACCGTGTCGAACTCGTCGAGCGCCTCCTCGAGCCGGCCGAGCTGGGAGTAGAGCGACCCGATTCGATAGTGAACGTGAGCCAGCCCGGGGCTCAGCCGCGAGGCCTCCTGAAGCTCCCCGAGCGCCCCCTCCAGATCCCCCGTGCGCTCGAGGATCTCCGCGAGCCGGATGCGCGTCTGGAGATCGGTCGAATCGGAGGCCACCACTTGCCGGAGCGTCTCCACGGCGGCCGGCAGATCCCGTCGCGCGAGGTGGAGATCGACCATGACGTCGAGGGCCTCACGGTTCGAGGGGTCCAGCTCGAGCGCTCGGCGGGCCGCGCCCTCGGCCTCCTCCGCCTCCTGCAGTCGAAGGTGGACGCGAGCGAGACTGCCGTAGACGTTCGCGTTGTCCGGGGTCTGCTGAAGTGCGAGACGATACTCGTGGATCGCCTCCCGCAGTCGATCCCGCGCCTCGAAGAGCGAGCCCAGCGAGTAGTGCTCGAGCGCGTCGAAGGAGATCTCCTCGCGCGCACTCTCCTCGGGGAGCTCCGTGGCGCGCGCTCCGACCGCGACGGAGAGGAGGAGCGGGAAGAGAAGCGCGGGAGTCGCGGTCGCGAGGAGACGCCGGAGGCGAGTGGCGATCATGTCATCCTTTCGATTCGCTTCCAAGAGGGGACGTCCGGGCCGCCCGCCGGCCGGTGTCCGAAGGTGGCGGCGAGCCGCGGGTCCAGGGCGTCGCGCAGTCCGTCGCCCAGCAGGTTGAACCCGAGCACGGTGAGAAGGATCGCCCCCCCCGGGGCCACCAGGATCCACGGGGCGTGCACGACGTACTCCCGACCGTGGCCCAGCATGGCCCCCCACTCGGGGAGGGGAGGCTGCGCCCCCAGCCCGAGGAAGGAGAGACCGGCCGCGTCCAGGATCGCGGTGGCGAGGCCGAGGCTCGCCTGCACGAGCAGCGGGGCCGTGCAGAACGGGAGCACCGTGCGGAGGAGGATGCGGTCGTCGCGGGCCCCCAGGGCCCGCTCCGCCTCCACGAACGGGAGCGCCCGCACCGCGAGCACGGCGGACCTCACGATGCGCGCGTACTGGGGCACCCCCACGATGCCCACCGCGATCATCGCGTTCTCGAGGCTCGGCCCGAGCACGGCGACCACGACGATCGCCAGCAGGATGCTCGGGAACGCCAGGAGGATATCCACGAGACGCATTCCCAGAAGATCGATCCATCCTCCGAAGTAGCCGGTCGTGAGTCCGATCGCACCGCCCACGGTCACTCCGATCAGCACGGACACCACCCCGATGAAGAGCGAGATCCGGGTTCCGTGAACCAGACGGGAGAAGACATCGCGCCCGAACTCGTCCGTTCCGAGGAGATGCTCCCCTCCCGGAGGCAGCAGGCGCTCCGCCAGGTTCTGCTCGTACGGATCCCGGGGCGCCACCCGCGGGCCGAACATGGCCCCGAGAAGAAAGAGAGCGAGCAGGGCCATCGCCGTGGCCGTGGATCGCCGTCTTTGCAGCCGGGTGAGGACCCGGAGCTCTCTCTCGAATGCCCGGCGGCTTCTCGTATCTGTCATCGACCCCGCCTCATCGCAGCTTGATCCGCGGGTCCAGCGCCGCGTACGCCGCATCGGTCACCAGGTTCACGAGCGCGAAGGAGATGGCCATGAGCAGCACTCCGGCCTGGAGCACCCGGGCGTCGCGCGACTCGACGGCGAGGAGGATCCAGCGGCCGATTCCCGGCCACGAGAACACCGTCTCGGTGATGATGGCCCCTCCCAGAAGCACTCCGAACTGGAGGCCGATCACCGTGAGGGTGGGTAGAATCCCGTTGCGCCCCGCGTGCCGCAGGAGCACCGGAAGCTCCGTCAACCCCTTGGCCCGCGCCGTGCGAATGTAGTCCCGACCCAGGGACTCGAGAAGGCTCGAGCGCGTCATCCGCGCGATGACCGCCATCGGAACCGTCCCCAGAACGAAGGCGGGAACGGCGAGGTGATGCAGCACCCGCACGGCCATGCGCGCGTCCCCCGCGACCAGGCAGTCGAGCAGGAGAAACCCGGTCACCGGGGGATGGGAGAAGATCGCCGGCGCGCGACCGGAGACGGGAAAGACCGGAAAGCGCACGGCCAGCAGGTACATCAGGATCAGCCCCAGCCAGAAGACCGGCATCGAGACGCCGAGGGAGGCGAGACCGGTGCTGAGGGCGTCGACCGGACCGCCCGGCCGCCGAGCGGCGAGAAAGCCGGCGGGAACCCCGATCAGGCAGGCGATGAGCAGGGCCGCCGTCGCCAGCTCGACGGTCGCCGGGAAGTAGCGTCGAATCTCGTCCGCGACGGCCTCGTGCGTCTTCGCGGAGCGCCCGAGCTCGCCCCGGAAGATCCCCTCCACGTAGGTCAGGTACTGCTCGGGAAGCGGACGGTCGAGGTGAAGGTCCCTGCGGAGCTGCTCCACGACCTCCGGCGAGGCGTGCTCCCCGGCAAGGATCTCCGCGGGGTCACCGGGCATCCAGTGGATCAGCAGGAAGGCGAGGATCGACACCCCAAACAGCGTGGGCAGAATGAGGAGAATCCGCCGGATGAGATAGGGGGTCACCGGGAGAGCCAGACGCGAGAGAGAAGGACCCGTCCCGTCGGATGGAGGCGGTATCCGAAGACTCCCCGTCGCAGCGCTGCCAGTTCCATGGTGTGTACCAGGGGAACCCAAGGGGCGTCCCGGTGGATGATCTCCTGGGCCTCTCGGTAGTAGGGCAACCGGAGATCGGGATCCACGGTCCGCTGGCCCGCGAGCAGGAGCTCGTGGACCGTCTCGTCCCGGTAGAAGGCGATGTTGCCGGCGGGGGGGACCGCGGACGACTTGTCGAAGTGGACGAAGAGGAAGTTGTCCGGATCTCCGTTGTCCGCCTGCCAGCCGAGGAGGGCCATGTCGTGGTGCCCCCGGTGAACCCTTCCGAGGTAGGTCCCCCACTCGTAGGAGACGATCCGGGCCCGAATCCCCACCTGCGCGAGGTCGGCCTGAATCACCTGGGCGAGGCGCACCGGCTGCGGCATGTAGGGTCGCGGACCCGACATCGTCCACAGGGTCGTCTCGAAACCGTCGGGGTAGCCAGCCTCCTCCAGCAGACGGCGCGCGAACTCCGGGTCGTACCCGTACGCGGGCGGGTCCTCGTGCGCTCCGAAGACATTGGGGGGGAGCGGGCCGAGAGCAATCTCCGCGAGATGTCCGTACAGCGCGGAGACGATCATCTCCTTGTCGACGGCGTGGTTCACGGCGCGTCTCACCCGCGGATTCCCGAACGGCTCGTGATCGAGGTTCATCGCCAGGTAGGCGACGTTCATGCCCGGCGACCCGTGCAGCTTGAGGCTCCGGTCCGTCTGGATGGCGGGGACGTCGTCGGGAGGGATGCCGTCCATCATGTGGATGGAGCCCGAGAGAAGCTCGAAGAAGCGGGTCGAGTTCTCCGGTATCGACCGGAAGACGATGCGGTCCAAATAGGGCGGCAGGCCCCAGTAGTCCTCGTTCCGAACGAGGGTGATCGTCTCGGCCCGCTTCCATTCCTCGAAGCGAAAGGGTCCCGTTCCGCAGGGGTGGCGGAAGAACTCCTCGCCCCAGCGGTGCGCCTCCCGCGGCGACACGATGGCCGCGAAGTTGCAGGCGAGGTTGGAGAGAAAGGGGGCGCTCGAAGTCTTGAGAACGAACCGGACCGTCAGGTGATCGAGGATCTCGATACTCTCCAGGATGTCGTCCATCCCGAGGTATCCCCAGAAGGGATACGGCCCGCCGACGCCGTAGTCCTCGTGCCGGGGCTCACGCGCGCCCCACTGGCGCTCGAACGAGTACGCGACCGCCATCGCGTCGAGGGGGTCTCCGTTGTGGAAACGCACCCCCCGCCGCAGATGGAACGTCCACTCGCGCCCGTCTTCGCTGACCTCCCAGTGCGTCGCCAGCCCGGGCTCGATGTCGGTTCCGTTGTCGGCGAAGCGGAGAAGACACTCGTAGACGTTGTCGCAGACCTTGAACGACTCCCCATCGGACTCGTGGGCGGGATCGAGTCCCACGGCGTCCATGCCCCGACCGTAGATCAGGGTCCCCCCGCTCACCGGGTCGGGTTCCTGGGCTTCGCTCGGAGTCGCCCGTCCGAGGAGGGCGAGGAGGAGGATCGACAAGGCGAATCGCTTCAACGACTTCCCCCCGCACTGGGAGGAAACAATCTAGCATCGCCCCTCCCGGGAGGCAACGGGGCCCAAGCCTGGTGAGGCATGCGGGCCCGAAACGCGGCCGCGCCCGACCGACCGGCCGGGCGCGGCGGAGCGCGTGGCGGGCCCGAGAGGATTCGAACCTCCGGCCTTTGGTTCCGGAGACCAACGCTCTATCCAACTGAGCTACGGGCCCGCGCGGCAGAAGACGGTAGGGGCTGCCCGCTCCGGTGTCAAGGCGGAGGGGTCGTCGCGGCCCCCGCGCCCCCGTGGACAGCGTCCCGGGCTTGGCCCTATCTTGCTCACCTCGTCCCGGCGACCCCCGAGGAGGTCCCTTCCTCCCCGGGGACCCCTTCCCCTCTCGCTCTTCCTTCTCACGGGAGTCACGCATGTCGCCGCCGTCCCCCGATCGCATCGCGGATTCCGACCCGCAGGAGACCGGAGAGTGGATCGAGTCCCTCGACGCCGTGCTCGACACCGCCGGTCCCCAGCGGGCTCGCGATCTTCTCCTGCACGTCCTGCGGCACGCCCGACGCCGCGAAGTGGATCTGCCCGCCCTCACGCGCTCGGCCTACGTCAACACGATCTCCCCGGCGGAGGAGCCCGATTTCCCCGGCGACGAGGAGATGGAACGTCGCATCCGCCGCCTCATACGATGGAACGCGATGGCGATGGTGACGCGCGCGAACCACCGCTCTCCGGGCCTCGGCGGTCACATCTCGACGTACGCGTCCGCCGCGAGTCTCTACGAGGTCGGATTCAACCACTTCTTCCGGGGGAAGGACGGGGCACCGGGCGATCAGATCTTCTACCAGGGACACGCCGCCCCCGGACTGTACGCCCGCGCCTATCTCGAAGGACGCCTGGGCGAAGAGGACCTCGATCACTTCCGTCGGGAGGCGGGCTCGCATCCGGGTCTCCCCTCGTATCCCCATCCCCGACTCCTTCCCGACTTCTGGGAGTTCCCCACCGTCTCGATGGGTCTCGGTCCGATCGCGGCCATCTACCAGGCGCGGTTCAATCGATATCTGAGGGCGCGGGGGATCCTGGGGAGCGACGAGACCCGGGTCTGGGCGTTTCTCGGGGACGGGGAGACCGACGAGCCCGAGACGCTCGGAGCGCTCGGCATCGCGGCCCGGGAGAAGCTGGACAACCTCGTCTTCATCGTGAACTGCAACCTGCAGCGTCTCGACGGCCCGGTTCGCGGGAACGGGAAGATCATCCAGGAGCTCGAGGGGACGTTCCGGGGCGCCGGCTGGAACGTGATCAAGGTGATCTGGGGTCGCGAGTGGGACGATCTTCTCGCCCGCGACGGCGACGGGGCCCTGCGACAGAAGATGATGGACACGCTCGACGGCCAGTACCAGAGATACACCGTCGAGTCGGGCGCCTTCATCCGTGAGCACTTCTTCGGACCCGATCCCCGGCTCACCCGTCTGGTGGAGGACCTTTCCGACGACGCCCTCACGAAGCTGAGACGGGGAGGCCACGACTACCGCAAGCTCTATGCCGCGTACCGGCGGGCGGTCGAGCACCGGGGCGCGCCCACGGTGATCCTCGCGAAGACCGTGAAGGGGTGGACGCTGGGCGAGGGGTTCGAAGCCCGCAACGTCACGCACCAGATGAAGAGCCTCAGCCGCAAGGAGCTGATGGCGTTCCGGGACCGGCTCCAGCTTCCCATCCCCGACTCCCGTCTGGAGGAACACCCGCCGTACTACCGGCCGGGCCCGGACTGCGAGGAGATCCGGTATCTCCTCGAGCGGCGCCGGGCGCTCGGCGGCTGTCTGCCGAAACGGATCGTGCGCCCCGCATCGATCCCGTTGCCCACGGAGGACGTGTTCGCGGAGTTCGAGTCGGGTACGAAATCCGGGCAGGAGGTCTCGACCACCATGGCCTTCGTGCGGCTCCTGCGCGGGCTCCTGCGGACTCCGGACTTCGGTCCCCGCGTCGTTCCGATCGTTCCCGACGAGGCGAGGACGTTCGGAATGGAGGGGCTCTTCCGGGAGTTCCGGATCTACTCGCCCTTCGGCCAACGCTACGAGCCCGTGGACGCGGAGCTCCTGCTCTCGTACTCGGAGGGAGAGGACGGACAGATCCTCGAGGAGGGAATCACCGAGGCCGGGTCCATGGCGTCGTTCACCGCGGCGGGAACCTCCTTCGCCACGCACGGCGAGCCCACGATTCCCTTCTACATCTTCTATTCGATGTTCGGTTTCCAGCGGACCATGGATCAGATCTGGGCCTTCGCCGACGCCCGCGGGCGCGGATTCCTCATGGGGGCCACCGCGGGGCGCACCACCCTGGCCGGCGAGGGGCTCCAGCACGACGACGGCCACAGCCATCTTCTCGCCTCCGCGGTTCCCTCCGTCGTGGCCTACGACCCCGCCTACGCCTACGAGCTCGCGACGATCGTGAGGGACGGCCTGCGGAGGATGTACGGCGAGAACGAGGACGTCTCCTACTACATCACGATCTACAACGAGAACTACACGCAACCCCCGATGCCCGAGGGGGTCGGCGAGGGAATCCTCCGGGGGCTCTACCGCTTCCGGCCCGCTCCGCAGCCCCGCGTCCACCGGGCCCGGCTCCTCGGCAGCGGACCGATCCTCAATCAGGCGCTCCGCGCGCAGGAGATCCTGGCCGAGCGGTACGACGTGGCCGCCGACGTCTGGAGCGCGACCAGCTTCACCGAGCTCCGCCGCGAAGCGCTCGAGTGCGAACGCCACAATCTCGAGCACCCGTCGGATCCACCCCGCGTGCCTCGGGTCACGCGTCTTCTGCAGGATTTCGAGGGACCGACCATCGCGGCAAGCGACTGGGTGCGATCGGTTCCGGATCAGATCGCGCGGTGGGTGCCCGGTCCCTACCACTCCCTGGGAACCGACGGCTTCGGGCGGAGCGACACCCGGGAGGCCCTGCGTCGTCTCTTCGGCATCGACGCCGAGGGAATCGCGGCGGCGACGCTGCACCGGCTCGGTCTCGCCGGGGCGATCCCGCTCGAGGACGTCGCGCGAGCGCGGGCCGAGCTCGGGCTGCCCCCGGGGTCGGGAGGCGCCGAGAGCGCGGGCGACTAGCCGGCATTTCTCGTCAGGCTCGTCGCGACACCGCGGCACGTCGCGCCGGGCCCCGGCCGGGACTCACTCGGTGTAGCCGAGCGCGCGCAGTCTCTCCTCCGTCCCCTCGTCGAGCGCCGGGATCGGAAGGTCCTCCGGCGCGAACCGATCGTGCCGCGTCGATTCGAGCTCGGACATCAGCCGCCCGTAGGTCTCCCCCTCCGTCTCCCGGAGATCGCGTCTCTCCCCCGGGTCGTCGTCGAGCGAGTAGAGCTCCCCGCCTCCCCCCTCCCGATCGGCGATGGCCTTCCATCCGGCGGTGACGAAGGCGATGAGGTCCCGGTGGAGCTCCGCCACGATCCCGTCGCGCGGGACGGACCTCGCCAGGACGGCCCCGAGATCGACGCCCTGTCCCTCGGCGGACGGCGCCCGGCCGAGAAGTCCCTCCACGGTCGACCACACGTCGACGAGGCTGACGGGCTCCGCGATCATCCGGCCGCCCGCGAAGAGACCGGGCAGAGAGACGATCATCGGGATGCGCAGCGTCTCCTCGTAGAGGTTGTTGCGGTGGCCCTTTTCCCCGTGCTCGAAGAACTCCTCTCCGTGATCCCCCACCACGATCACGAGCGTGCGGCCCGTCTCGCCGCGTGCCTCCACCCGGTCGAGGAGCGCTCCGATCCACCCGTCGGTGTATCGAATCTCACCGCGATAGAGGTCGTGAAGACGCTTCTTCCGCTCCGCCGGCATGTCCGGAGAGATCCGGCGGTTGTTGAGGAAGCCGATCGCGCGGAAACGGCCTCCGTAATCCGGATCGAGCCAGGTGTCCCACGGGAACGGCGGCTCGAAGTCGTAGTGCGGGTCCCAGTAGTGGGCGAAGAGGAAGTAGGGTTCTCCCGGCGGGATTCCGTCCAGCCACTCGCCGATCTCTTCGTCCACGGCCGGACCGGTGATTCCCCGGTGGGAGAGCTGTCGCGCCCGAAGCAGGTTCGCGACCCTCCCTTCCGGGGTCACTTCCACGACGTAGTCCATGCAGTGCGCGTAGACGTCGAAGCCCCGGTCGAAGCCGTACGCCCGGTGAAGATAGGGACCGCTCACGAACCCCCCGGTCCGATATCCCTCTTCCCGGAGGAGCTGCGCGAGCGTCCGCCGGTCGGAGGGCAGGGAGCGTCCGTCCCCGAAGACGCCGTGACTCGAGGGGTACTGCCCGGTGAAAAGGGACATGTGCGAGGGAAGCGTCCAGGAGGAGGTCGCCCGGGCTCCCGTGAAGAGAACTCCCCGGGCCGAGAGCCGATCCAGGACCGGGCTCGTTCCGTTCGGATCCCCTCCCATCCCGAGGAAGTCGGGGCGCAGGGTGTCCACCGACACGAGGAGGACGTTCGGAAGTCGCGGGTCCTCGCGCGCGCGATCGCAGCCGGGGAGCGCCGCCAGGACGGCCCCCACCACGCCGGTCACGAGCGCGGTCGATCGGATCAATGTCTCCCTCCGGAGGTGCGGTCGGAATCCCGGCACGCCCGGTTCAGACGGCGAGGAAGTTCTCGAGGATGTTCCGCCCTTCGGTGGTTTCGAGGATCACCGGGGACTTTCCGGCAGGGATCGGATCACCGCTCTTCCTCGAGCACCCGGGTCGGTTGGAGTCCGGGAACGCGCTTCGCGTACGTCGCGCCGGTAATCAGGTAGAGCGCTCCGACGAAGGCGGGCACCCAGGACGGCCACGGAATCCCCACCACGATTCCGAACACGTAGCCCCCGAGCACGCTGAACCCGACCTTGCCCGGAAGCTCGGCCGCCGGCACCGCGCCCCCGCCGCGGATCCGGAGCCAGGCCAACGTGAGGAGCGTGGCGTCCCGGAGCAGGACGAGAAACGCGAGCTCGCGCGGTACGCGGGACTCCAGGAGGAGCGCCACGAGTGTCGCAGCCACGAGGACCTTGTCGGCGAGCGGATCGAGCACCCGGCCCAGCTCCGTGGAGAGGCCGGCGTGACGGGCCCACCACCCGTCGAGGAAGTCGGTGGCGAGAGCCACGCCCAAGAGGACGATCGCATACGTGTCGGAGCCGGCGAGGATTGCCGCGGCCACGGCCGGCCCGAGCAGGAGCCGGATCAGGGAGAGGAGGTTCGGCCCGTTCACGGCTTCTCCCCCGCCAGCAGTTCCCGCGCATGTTCCACGACCACGCCCCCCGTCTCCTCCCCGCCCAGCATCCGCGCGATCTCCCGCACCCGCTCTTCACCCTCGACCGGCTCGACGCGGGTGATCGTCCTCCCTCCGACCTCGTCTTTGCTCACCCTCAGGTGCACGGACGCGCGGGACGCGATGACCGCCAGGTGCGTGACGCAGAGCACCTGTCGCCGCGCCGCGATCGAGGCGAGCGTCTCGGCCACCCGACCGGCGACGCGACCGCCGACGCCGAGATCGATCTCGTCGAAGGCCATCGTGGCGGTACCGCGCGACTCTCCCAAAACCGACTTGAGGGCGAGCATGATGCGGGAGATCTCTCCGCCCGACGCGATCCGCCGAAGCGGCCTCGCTTCCTCGCCCCGGTTCGGAGCGAGCAGGAACTCGACCGCATCGAAGCCCGACGGTCCGGCCTTACGGGACGCGCTTCCATCGCCGACGTCCACTCCGGTCGTGCGGGGATCGACCCGTGGCTCGAATCGAGTTCCCTCCATACCGAGCTCCGCGAGGGCCGACTCGATCGCCCGTCGGAGGCGGCGCGCGGATGCCGAGCGCTTTCGCGTGAGCCTCGCTCCGCTCGTCGTGAGTCTATCAGAGATCATTCCGACCCGCTCTCGCAAAGCCGAGACCCTCCGGTCGCGTGCCTCCGGATCGGCCTCTTCGCTCCGCAGCCGCTCCCGAAACAGAAAGAGATCGGACTCCTCGGGACCGTACTTCTTCAGAAGATCCCGGAGAAGACGCAGCCGCTCCCGAACGACTTCGAGGCGCGCGGGGTCGTCGATCGCCCGCTCTCCCAGGGCTCGCGCGTCCCGCGCGAGCTCGGCCGCTCCGATGGCGAGGGATCTCAGCGACTCCGCCACCCCATCCCAGGCGGGATCGTGGGTGCGGGCCGGATCGACTCCGGCGGCCAGCTCCGACAGCTCGTCGTGAATCGAGCCCTCGCCCTCGAGGAGACGGTTCTCCAGGCGCGCCGCAGTGGTCCGCAGCAGCTCCGCCTGCTCCAGCCGGCCCCGCTCGATCTCCAGCGCCTCCAGTTCGCCCGGCGTCGCCGCCGCCGCCTCCAGCTCCCGGAGCTGGAACCGGCGGAGCTCCTGGCGACCGCTCTCCTCCCGGGTCACCGCGATCTCCTCCCGGAGGCGGGCGGCAGCTTCTTTCCACTCGGCGAGCTGCTGGGCGAACCCGAGCCGGGCCGCGGCCACGCCCGCGTAGTCGTCGAGCGCCTCCCGCTGGCGCTCGCGCCTCAGGAGAGCCTGGTGATCGTGCTGCCCGTGGAGGTCGATGAGGATCTCCGAGGCCCGAGCCAGGGTCGAGAGCGTGATCGCCTCTCCGTTGGCTCGGACGCGTCCCTTGCCCCGAAGGGGGATCTCCCTCCGGAGGACGAGCCGACCCTTTCGGATCTCGATGCCGATCTCCGCCAGCTCGCCGGCGATCCATCCTCCCGGATCGAGCCGGAACACACCCTCGACGACGCCCCGCTCCGCGCCGGAGCGCACGAAGTCCTCGGGAGGTCTCTCCCCGCAGAGGAGACGGAGGCCGCCGACGATGAGGGACTTGCCCGCCCCCGTCTCTCCCGAGAGAACGTTGAGACCGGGACCGAACCGCATGACGACGGAGGGAATCAGCGCGATGTCCCGGATGGAAAGCTCCGTGAGCACGCAGACTTCCTTTCCCGGGGAGACGACGGAATCAGGCTTCGAGATCAGACTCTGCGCCCCGCGGGCTCCTCCACCCGGCTCGGCGTCCGGAAAAGCTCGAGCACGCGCGCGACGACGGACTCGACGTCGAGACCGGCGTTCCGTCTCAGAACCTCCGGTCGGCCGTGCTCGATGAACGCATCGGGAAGGGCGAGGGACGCCAACCGGGTCTCCCCCGCTTCGTGATCCTGGAGCAGCTCCGCGACGGCGCTGCCGAAGCCTCCGGGTCGATTTCCCTCCTCGAGGGTCACGATGCGACCGACCTGAGCCGCCAGCTCGAGAATCATCTCCTCGTCCAGCGGCTTCACGAACCTCGCGTTGATCACCGCGGCGGAGATTCCCTCCTCCGCGAGGCGGTTCGCGGCGGACGCCGCCGTGTGGACCAGGGAGCCGAGGGCGACCAAGGCCACGTCGCTCCCGTCCCGGAGGCACTCCGCCTTTCCGATCGGAAGGAGTCGGAACTCCTTCTCCTGCTCGACGCCGGGGCCCGACCCCCGCGGATACCGCAACGCGGTGGGCCCGTCCCGATACTGGAGCTGCGTGAAGAGCATGTTCCTGAGCTCGTTTTCGTCCTTCGGGGCCATCACCACGAGGCCGGGGATCAACCGGAGATAGGCGAGGTCGAACACGCCGTGGTGGGTCGGACCGTCGTCTCCGACCACCCCTCCCCGATCGAGCACGAACGTCACCGGCAGCTTCTGGAGCGCCACGTCGTGGATCACCTGATCGAAGGCGCGCTGGAGAAACGTCGAGTAGATCGCGCACACCGGCTTGATCCCCTCGCAGGCGAGACCGGCCGCGAACGTCACCGCGTGCTGCTCCGCGATGCCGACGTCGAAGAACCGCTCGGGAAACCGCTCGGCGAACTGCACGGTTCCGGTCCCGTCGGGCATGGCCGCAGTGATCGCCACGATGGACGGGTCCCGCTCCGCGAGCTCGACGAGCGCCTCTCCGAACACGCGGGTATAGGCGGGAGGCGGGTCCTTCCGCGACCGATCCGCCGAGGGGACCGGCGGTGACAACGCGTGCGATCGAGTCTTCGACTGCGGGGCGAAGGGATAGCCGCGTCCCTTCTCCGTGACGGCGTGCAGGAGAATGGGGCCGCGCAGGGCCTTGAGGTGCTCGAGCGTGGAGATGACCTCGCCGACGTTGTGCCCGTCGATCGGTCCGTAGTACTTGAACCCGAGCTCCTCGAACATCACCCCGGGGACGACGAGGTTCTTGAGGCTCTCCTTGATCCGGTGACCGATCTCCTGGGCCTTTCCTCCCGCCTTCGGGATCTTCCCGAGCAGCTCGTAGACGTCCTGCTCGAGACGGCGGTAGAGCGGGGCGGAGGTCAGACGGGTCAGGTAGGTGGACAGCGCACCGACGTTCTTCGAGATGGACCACTCGTTGTCGTTGAGGATGACCACCAGGTTCTTTCGGAGATGGCCAGCCTGATTCAGGGCCTCGAGGGCCATGCCGCACGTCAGCCCTCCGTCTCCGATGATGCAGACGACCCGTGCCTTCTCGCCGCGCGCCTCCAAGGCGGTCGCCATCCCGAGCCCGGCGGAGATCGACGTCCCCGCGTGTCCCGCTCCGAAGGCATCGTGCTCGCTCTCGGTCCGGACCGGAAAACCGCACAGTCCCCCGAACTGTCGAATCGTGGAGAACCGGTCGCGGCGACCGGTCAACAGCTTGTGGCCGTAGGCCTGGTGTCCGACGTCCCAGACGATTCGATCGCGGGGACTGTCGAAGACGCGGTGAACGGCCACGGTCAGCTCGACCGTGCCGAGGCTGGCGCCGAGGTGTCCTCCGGTTTGGGTGACCGTCTCGATGATCTGCTCGCGAATCTCGGCGCAGAGCGCGTTCAGCTCGGACGGTTCGAGCGTCTTCAGGTCGGCAGGGCTTTCGATGCGATCGAGCACTCGTTCCATGGAGGTCTCCGTCCGGCTAGCCCGGACCCGTCACGAAGATCGTTGCGAGATCGTGGAGACGCCCACCGGTCGGGCGCCCGCAGGGGCCCGGACCCGAGGCGTATCTCGATGATACGTCGCAGAATACGGACTGCGAGGACGCCCGTCCGGTGGAGCGTCTCTGCGATCGTAGTAGATCCTTCATGACGAGTCCGGGCTAGAGTTCGAGAAGTTGCGTGCCCGCCAGAGCGAACGCGATGCCCAGGGCCGCCCCCGCGAGCACCTCGAAGGGAGTGTGACCGAGGAGCTCGAGGAGGCGTTCCTCCCGGACCTTCCCCGAAACCTGCAGATCATCCACGATCCGGTTCAGCACCTCGGCCTGCCTTCCGGCGGAACGCCGGATTCCGGCGGCGTCGTACATCGTCATCAGGCTGTAGAACACCGTGACGCCGAAGAGCGGCGACTGGAACCCCTGTTCCAGCCCGACGCCGGTGGAGAGCGCCGCCACCGACGCCGAGTGAGCGCTCGGCATTCCGCCGAGTTCGACCAACCGCTTGAAGTTGACCGTTCCATCCCGTCCGAGGGTCACCAGGAACTTGGTCAACTGGGCGGCGATCGAGCTCCCCAGCGCGAGGGCCAACGGGAGACTCAGCGGAAACGAAGGCATGCGATCCTCAGCGCGACCTTTGGATGATGAACCGGGCGAGAACCTCGAGGCTCATGCCCCGATCCCCGAACCGCCCGGCCGTCTCGACGGCCGCCTTTCCGAGCTCTTCGACGCGGGCCCGCGATTCGCGCAGCCCCAACAGACGGGGATAGGTCGCCTTGCCCCGGGCCCGGTCCTTGTGGGACTCCTTTCCGAGCTGGTCCGGGCCGGCCGTCTCGTCGAGGATGTCGTCCACGATCTGGAAGGCCAAACCGATCTTCTCCCCGTACCGGCCCAGCTCCGCGATCTCCTCGGCCCGCCCGTCACCGGCCCGACCGCCCAGCCGGCAGGCCGCCCCGATGAGCGCCCCGGTCTTGTGCGTGTGAATGTACTGGAGAGTCGGGAGATCGACATCTTCCGATCCCTCCGTCTCCAGGTCCAGGGCCTGGCCGCCGACCATCCCGGCGGGGCCGGCCGCCTCCGCCAGGATCCGCACGCAGTCGAGACGGGCCTCCACGGGAAGGTCCGCCTCCGCCACCACCTCGAAGGCCCGGGTCAGCAGCGCGTCCCCCGCGAGGACCGCCATGGCCTCTCCGTAGACCCGGTGATTCGTCGGCTTGCCGCGCCTCAGGTCGTCGTCGTCCATGCAGGGGAGGTCGTCGTGGATCAGCGAGTACGTGTGTACGAGCTCGAGTCCGACCGCGGGGGCCAGCGCGTCCTCCACCCGCCCCCCGACCGCCTCGCAGCTCGCGAGGCAGAGCGCCGGGCGCACTCGCTTCCCCTCCCCGGTAAGACTGTAGCGCATCGCCTCGTGCAGGGTTCGCGGCGTTCCTGTGCCCTCCCGCAGAGCGCGATCCAGCGCCGGAGCCATCAGGTCTCCGTATCGCTCCAGGACGCCTGCTGCCGGATCCGATCGTGTCGTCACGCCGAATCGCTCTCCCGGGGAAACAGCTCGAGCGTGAGCCCCCCCTCCTCCTCGCGGACGAGGCGCTGGATCCTCTGCTCCGCCGCCGATAGCATCTCGTGGCACCGGCGGCTCAGCTTCACCCCCTCTTCGAAGAGCTCGAGTCCTCGATCGAGCTCGACCTCCCCCCCCTCGAGATCCCCCACGATCTCCTCCAGACGGCTCAGGGCCTCCTCGAACGTGGGTTCGGGCGCCTTCTCATCGCCCCTCTTCCCTCTAGCGCTCATTCTCCCCCGCCTCCTCCGGGATCTCCTCCCGGAGGCTCTTCACCGTACACGAGATCTCCACTTTCGCCCGCCGGACGTCTACCCGCACGCCGAGGGAGACCTCCCCCTCGCGTCGCAGGATTCTCCCGTCGGCCCGGCGGGCCAGCGCGTATCCCCGTTCGAGGACGGCCAGCGGCGAGAGTGCCGAGAGCCGGCCCGACGCGGCGGTGAGGCGGAGCCCGCGCCGCTCGAGCATGCGGTCGATCGCGGCGGTCGTTCTGTCCGCCAGGCCGTCGACGTCCTGTGAACGGCGACGGTAGAGCTCCAGGGGCTCTCGAAACGCGGCTGAAGACGAGAGAAGCATGGCCCGATCCCGTCGGTCGCGCAAGAGGCGCGTCACGGCCGCGGCGAGGCGACGCGCGGTGCCGGCCTGATCCTCGAGCAGAGCCGTCCGGTCGGGCGCGGCCAGCTCCGCGGCGGCGCTCGGCGTCGGCGCCCGCAGATCCGCGGCGAAGTCGGAGATCGTCCTGTCCACCTCGTGGCCGACCGCCGAGATCACCGGAGTCCGACTGGCGTGGATGGCCCGCGCCACCGTCTCCTCGTTGAAGGCCCAGAGGTCCTCGAGTGATCCTCCCCCTCGCCCGACGATCAGGACGTCGGCCCCGCCCCAGGCGTCGACCTCGGCCACGCCCCGGGCGATATCCTCCGCCGCCCCCTCTCCCTGAACCCGCGCCGGCCGCAGGACGACGTCGACGTGGGGCGCCCTCCGTCCGAGAACGCTGATGAGATCCCGGATCGCGGCTCCGGTCTCGGAGGTGACGATCGCGACGACCCGCGGGAAGCGGGGAATCGATCGCTTCCCGGCGGGATCGAAGAGACCCTCCTTTTCCAGGCGCGCGAAGGTCTGCCGGAACGCGATCTCCAGCTCCCCGACGCCCAAAGGGTCGAGCTTGGTCGCGAGGATCTGGTAGGAGCCCTGGCGCTCGTAGACGGTGAGGCCTCCGAACACGCGGACCTTCTGCCCGTCCTCCGGCTCGAATCGCAGACGGGATGCCTTCGCGCGGAACATCACCCCGCGCAGGGCGGCCTGTTCGTCCTTGAGCGTGAAGTAGAGGTGCCCGGACGTGTGGAGCTTTACGTTCGAGAGCTCCCCCTCGACCCAGAGCGCGGCCCAGTGCGACTCCAGCAGCCGCTTCACGCGCCGGGTCAGCTCCGAGACCGTGTAGATCAGCTCATCGGGAGCCGGCAAGGTCACCGATGCCCTCGTGGGCCTCCGCAGCCCGGACGGTGTTCGCCAGCAGCATCGCGATGGTCATCGGACCGACCCCTCCGGGCACGGGGCTGATCCAGGACGCGACCTCTCGAACGGCCTCGAAGTCGACATCTCCGACGAGACGCGACCCGCTCTCGGTCGTCGGGTCGTCGATGCGATTGATGCCCACGTCGACGACGACCGCGCCCGGCTTCACCATGTCGGCGGTCACGGTGTGCGGTCGTCCGACGGCCGCCACCACCACGTCGCCCGTTCGCACGATCTCGGCCAGGTCGCGGGAACGGGAGTGGCACACGGTGACCGTGGCGTCCCCCCGGTCCCCCTTGAGGAGCAGCAGCGAGGCGAGCGGTCGGCCCACCAGGTTCGACCGGCCGACGATCACGACGTGACTGCCGCGGATCGGGATGTCGTGGCGGTCCAAGAGCTCGAGCACTCCCGCCGGGGTGCACGGGGCGAACCGCGGAGTCCCGCGCGCCAGGTCGCCGACGTTGACCGGGTGCAGGCCGTCGACGTCCTTTTCGGGGGGGATGCGGCGAACGACCCTCTCCGCGTCGAGATCGCCGGGCAGCGGAAGCTGTACCAGGATCCCGTCGACTCCGGGATCGGCTCCGAGCTCGCCGATCCGGGCCTCGAGCGTCTCCTGGCTCACGGTGGCGGGCAGCTCGTGCGTCTCCGCGTCGATTCCGATACGCTTCGCCGCCCGGCCCTTGTTCCGGACGTACACGCGGGAGGCGGGATCCTCCCCCACGAGTACCACCGCCAACCGGGGAGCGCGGAAGGACTCCGCGAGCCGCTCCACGCGCCCACCGAGCTCCTGCCTCACCTCGCGGGCGGTCTGCTTGCCGTCGAGGATCTTTGCGGCCATCGAGGTCAATCTCCTTTGAGTTGCCTTTGGAACCGGCGGATTCCGAGTGACCGGCCGGTGTCGCGGTCCACGTCGATCAGCACCCCGTCCATCCGGAGATCCGCGGTCGAGGGCTCGAGGTGCGCGGGGAATCCGGTGAGGAAGCGGCGGAGAGATCCGTCCTTCTTCATGCCGATGACGCCGTCGTAGCCGCCCGTCATCCCCGCGTCCGTCAGGAAGGCGGTGCCCCTTCGGAGTATGCGCGCATCGTCGGTGGGAACGTGCGTGTGCGTGCCGATCACCGCGCTGGCCAGCCCGTCCACGTGGTGGGCGAACGCCCCCTTCTCCGAAGTCGCCTCCGCGTGGAAGTCGACCACGAGAATCGGGGTCTCCTGGCCCAGCTCCTCGAGCGCCAGCCGCCCGGCGCGAAACGGATCGTCGTGCGAGCCGAGGAAGACGCGCCCGATGAGGTTCACGACCCCGATCTTCGTACCGTCGCGAGAGACGAAGATCCCGGCCCCGTGACCCGGCGTGCCCGGCGGGTAGTTCTCGGGCCGGAGGATCCGATCGTCCTCGTCGATGATCTCGACGGCCTCGGCCTTGTCCCAGGTGTGGTTGCCGTTCGTCAGGACGTCGGCCCCCGCCTCGAACAGCGCGGTGACCGACCGACGGTTCAGCCCGAACCCGCCGGCCGAGTTCTCCGCGTTGATGATCACGAAGTCCGGGCGCTCCTCTTCGAGGACTTCGGGCGCGAGCTCCCGCAGCGCGCGCCGGCCCGGACGCCCGACGACATCGGCGATGAAGAGAATTCGGAACGATTTCGGCGAGTTCCCCACCCCGGCCCTCGGAACGTGCCTGTCGCTTCCCGCGTCTCAGGGGGCCCCGAGAAGACTAGGCAGGGCGAGCCCCTATCGCGAGGTGAGCGGAGTCGACACGGATTCGGTCGCGTCGCTCTTCCTCGTCGGATCGACGATCTCGTCGAGCCGTTCCAGCATACCCCGCATCCGCGCTTCCAGCTCGTCGGGCGCGGCCTCGCCGCCCCCGTCGCGCCGCCCCCGGAACAGCTCTTCCGCCACGTTGAGCGCGGCCAGCACGGCGATCTGCGTCGTCGTGCCGGACGTCATCTTCTCCGAGATCTGGCGCATCAGCTCGTCGACGTAACGGGCCACTTCACGTACGAAATCCCCGTCCTCGGTCGATCGGATCCGATACTCGCGACCGAGGATGTGGACCGACACCGTCCGCGCATCGGAGCTCATGTCACCTCCTCGATCTTCCCGGGTGGGGCCCGGAACGGTTCGGCCCGGCGACGCGCCGGTGCCGCTCTTCGGCGTCACTCCTCGAGGGCCTTCATCCTCTCGACCATGCGCCCGATCCGACCGCGGACCTGCGCCATCTTCTTCTCGAGCTCCGTGCACCGCGACAGGAGCTCCTCGCAACGGCGGCCGGAGTCTCCCGCCTCGTCAAGGGCGCCGGTGAGCTCCGCGACCTTCTGCTCGAGCCCCTCGATCTCCTCCTCGAGGAGACCGTTCTGCTTGCGCAGCTCGGCCATGGTCGAGACACAGGCGTCGACCTTGCCCTCGAGCTGGTCCAGGAGTGCCAGATCCACTCCCCTTCCTTCGGGCACCGCCCGAGCCGTCGACGTCGAGCGATCCCGACTCGCGGGGCGGGACGTCTTCCGTTTGCGGTCAGCGGATCTTGGCGCCATGTCTCTCCCCGAGGAGGTTCACGATGTCCGCGATCCGAACGTCGACCTCCTCGCCGGCGAGACTGCGATCGGTCGACCGGAACACGAGAGTGTACGCGAGGCTCTTCTCCCCTTCGGCCAGGGGAGCTCCTTCGTAGACGTCGAACAGGTCGACTTCCGCCAGGAGATCTCCTCCCGCTTCGCGCAAGGCCGCCTCGAGCTCCCCGTGCCGCACGTCGTTCGAGACCACGAACGCGAGGTCACGGTGGACCCCGGGGAACCGGGGAAGCGGCGCATAGGTCGGCTCGACCCGTGGTCGCGGCAGGCAGGCGTCGAGATCGATCTCGGCGATCACGACCGGCAGATCGGGGGGAATCTCCCAGATCCGTCGGGCCTCGGCTCCGACCTCCCCGCAGTAGCCGACCCGAACGCCCTCCACGAAAATGATCGCGCTGCCGGTCGGATCCAGGGGGGCCGGAGCCGACGCCTCGAGACGAAGCGACGAACCCCAGTACTCCTCGACGTATACTTCCAGCAAACCCTTCATGTCAAAGAAATCGCAGGACTTCGGGCTTCCGACCGCGCCGGGGGACGCTCCCCTCCCCGCGAGCAATACGCCCACGCGGTGACCCTCCTCGATCCCTTCGGTCACGTCGCCGCCGTAGGCGCGGCCCACCTCGAAGATCGCGAGGTCGGAGGTCGAGCGGGCTCGATTCGCCGCCAGCACCGTGAGCAGCGACGGCGCGAGTGAGCCCCGAAGATGGCCTCGATCCTGGGAGAGGGGGTTCACGATCCGGACGGGAGCGGAGAAGAAGTCGTCGCCGGCGACCGCCCGCTCTTCGCGCGCACCGTCGACCATGGTCGGAGTGACGACCTCCGTGAGTCCCAGCGAGAGGAGAACGGAGCGCGCCCGCCGCTGATCCTCGACCCGTCGCTCGAGCACCGGATTCGCCGAAGCGTGGATCTGTCTCCGCTCCGGGATGCGATCGTACCCCCAGATCCGGGCGACCTCTTCGATCAGGTCCTCTTCCGCGAGAAGGTCGGGACGAAACGTCGGAGCGGTGACCTCCCACCCCTCTTCCGTCTCGTCCCGCACCTCGATCTCCAGACTCGCGAAGATCCTCCGGACGTGTTTGGGAGGGATCTCGACCCCCAGGATGCGGCGCAGCGTGCGGCGGCGCAGGCCGATGTCCCGACCCGTCCGCGGGGCGGGATAGTTGTCGACTCCGTGGACGAGACGCGCGCCGGGACACAGCGCGAGCAGCAACTCGACGCACCGATCGAGCGCCGGCGCCACGCCCTCCGGATCGACCCCCCGTTCGAAGCGGGCCGACGCGTCGGTGACGAGGCGCATCGCGCGCGCCCCGCCGCGAACGCGCACCGGCGAGAAGCTCGCCCCCTCGAGGAAGATGCCGGTCGTGGAGTCCGAGACCATCGTCGCCTCCCCTCCCATGATCCCCCCCGCGGCAATCCCTCCCGCTCCGTCGGTGATGAGGAGAACCTCGGGCCCGGTGGCGCGATCCTTGCCGTCGAGCGTGATCAGACGCTCTCCCGGCTCTCCGCGGCGCACGCCGATGGCGCGTCCGGTCAACTTGTCGAGGTCGAACGCGTGCAGCGGATGGCCCAGCTCGAGGAGCACGTAGTTCGTCACGTCGACGAGATTGAGGATCGGCCGGACACCGGCCGCCGCCAGCCGGTCCGCCATCCAGGTGGGTGACGGACCGGGGACGACCCCCTTGACGATCCGTCCCGCGTAGCGCGGACAGTCGGCGGGGTCCTCGATCTCGACCGACCACTCCCCCGGATCGTCCACCGCCGTAACGTCGGGGACCGGCCGCTCCAAGCGGCCTCCCGAGAGCGCGCAGACTTCGCGCGCCACGCCCCGGACGGACATCGTGTCGCCCCGGTTCGAGGGCGGCTCCGTCACCAGAACCATCTCCCCGGAGAACACCGTGCCCACCGGGCGCCCGAGCGGCGTCTCGGGAGGGAGCAGGAGGATCCCGTCCGCGTCCTCGGCGACGCCGAGCTCCTTCGCCGAGCAGAGCATGCCGTCCGAGAACACCCCGCGCAGCTTGCGGCGCGCGACCATGAGCCCGTCGCCCAAATCGGTGCCCGGAAGCGCCGCGCACACGACGGCCCCGGCCGCGGCATTCGGGGCTCCGCAGACGATCTCGCGGGGTGTCTCCTCGCCCACGTCGACCGTGCAGACCGAGAGCCGGTCGGCGTTCGGGTGTTTCTCGCAGGTCAGGATCCGGCCGGTGACCACCGTCTCCGGAACGGCGGCCGGCGTCTCCAGCTCGCACTCGAGTCCGGCCGCCGTGAGCTTCTCGGCGAGATCGTTCCGATCCCCCGGAATCTCCGCGAGGGACTCCAACCAGGACAGCGGGACTCTCACGGGGCACCCCGGAACTGATGGAGGAAACGGACGTCGTTCTCGTAGAGGTAACGGATGTCCGGGATTCGATGGCGGAGCATGGTGATCCGGTCGGGCCCCATTCCGAACGCGTAACCCGAGACCGACTCCGGATCGTAGCCGACGTTTCGGAGCACCTGGGGGTGCACCATGCCGCACCCGAGCACCTCGACCCACCCGGTCTGCTTGCACACGGAGCACCCCGCGCCGCCGCACACCGTGCAGGAGATGTCGAGCTCGAGGCTCGGCTCGGTGAACGGGAAGAAGCTGCCGCGGAATCGCATCTCGACTCCCCGCCCGAAGAAGCGGAGGACGAACTCACGCAACGTTCCCTTGAGATCCCCGAGGGTCACGTTCTCGGCGACGTGAAAGCCCTCCATCTGGAAGAAGAACGGGGAGTGGCTCGCGTCGAAGCTGTCCCGGCGGTAGCAGCGCCCCGGGCTGATGACACGGACCGGGGGAGGTGTCTTCTCCATCACGTGGATCTGCACGGGGGACATCTGCGTCCGGAGGAGAACGCCGGGACCGAGGTAGAACGAATCGTGCTCGTCCCGCGTCGGGTGATCGACGGGAATGTTCAGCGCCTCGAAGTTGTAGCGCTCGCTCTCCACCTCGGGTCCGTCGGCCACCCAAAACCCCATCCTGGTGAAGATCTCGACGAGCCGGTCGATCGTTCTCCTGAGAACGTGGGGGACGCCGCAGGCCGGTCGCCGCCCGGGCAGGGAGATGTCGACCGCCGGTCGCTTCGCCTGGCCCGCGGCCTTCGCCTCCAGCGCCGCGCGGCGGGCGTCGAGAGAGCCCTCGATCTCCTTGCGGACCTCGTTCCAGGCACGGCCCGCCGCGGGCCGCTCCGCGGGGTCGAGGCCCGAGACGGCCCGGAGCGAGGCGGTGACCTCTCCCTTGCGGCCGACGTAGCGCCTCCGGACCGTCTCCAGGTGTTCGGGGGTCTCGGCGGCCTCGATCTCCCGGAGGGCCTGCTCGTGAGTTTCCCGGGGCGACTCGGACATGGGCGCCTCAGGCGGCGGAGGCGGTTTCGAGACGTTCCTTGGCGAGCTGGGCCAGATCGGCGAACGCCGAAGGATCCTGCACCGCCAGATCGGCCAGGACGCTCCGGTCGAGGTCCACCCCCGCCTGCTTGAGTCCGTTCATGAATCGGGAATAGGAGAGGCCGTGGAGTCGGGCCGCGGCATTGATGCGGATGATCCAGAGTCTCCGGAACTCGCGCTTGCGCACACGCCGGTCCCGGTAGGCGTACTGCCTTCCCTTGTCGACGGCGTGCTTGGCGACGGTGTAGAGCTTGCGGCGGCCCCCGAAGTAGCCTCGGGCGGCCTTGAGGATCCTCTTGCGCCGACGACGCGAATCGTACGATCGTCCGGCTCGTGCCATGACGTTGCACCTCGTTCGGTGGGGGGGCTCCCGAGCGGGAGACTTTGAACGACCCCTTTCCCGTGTCGGTCCGAACCTCGCGACTCTCGCGTCCCGGACCCGGAACGCCATTTCAGCGTTCCGCTTCGACCTCCGGGGCGGCTTCCGGAGACTCCTTCCGCTTCTTCGCGCCGCCGCTCTTGGGACTCAGGAGCATCAGCATGTGCCGCCCTTCCATTCGGGGCGCGGTCTCGACGTTGCCTACGTCGCTCAGCTCCTCGGCCACGCGATCGAGAATGGCCTTCCCGATCTCCGAGTGAGTGACCTCCCGCCCCCGGAAGTTCATCGTGAGCTTGACCTTGTGATTCTCGCCGAGGAATCTCCGCGCGTTGCGCACCTTCACCTCGAGGTCGTGTCGCTCGATCTTCGGGCGGAACTTCACTTCCTTGAGCTGCTGCTGGTGCTGCTTGCTCCGGGCCTTGCGGTCCTTCTTGTTCTGTTCGTACTTGTACTTGCCGAAGTCCATGACCCGGCATACGGGAGGCCGGGAGTTCGGCGAGACCTCCACGAGGTCCAGCCCCCGCTCGCGGGCGATGGCCCGGCCTTCGTCCGCGCTCATGATTCCCAGCATCTCCCCTTCCTCGTCGACGACGCGTATGGGAGAGATGCGTATCCTCTCGTTGACCCTCAGCTCTCGTTCGATGGACTCAATCCTCCTGGCCTTCGTCTCTCATCGCGGTGAAACGCCGACGGGAGCCTCCCCGAGTCGGGAGCGGCCTCGGACGCGACGCCACCACCGTGCTCCCCCGAAAGAAGCAAGCCGGTCACGGCAGGGCTCGTACCCGGGGCGCGGGAGAGACCCTTCCGGCCGGCTGTCCGGGAAGACACGAACCCACCCTACCGATCGGCGGCCGAACCGACCGGCGAGAGGCAAAATGGTGGGCGATACTGGACTTGAACCAGTGACCTCCTGCATGTCAAGCAGGCACTCTAACCAACTGAGCTAATCGCCCTCCCCCGCCCCCGACGTGTCGGCCAGTAATCTGGCCACGCGGGCCGGCGACGTCAAGATGATTCCCCCCGGGGAGTCAATCCGGACTCAGCGACTTCTCGATCTCCTCGAGGGTGGAGGCGTCGGGATCTCCGTCGCCTTTTCCCTTCCCCTCGGCCGCCTCGGCCCGGCCCGCCTCGGCCCGCTCTCCGGCGCGCCGCTGCACCTCGGCCCGGAAGTTCATCTCCTCCTCGTCGTCCAGCTCGGCGAGATGGTCCTTGAGGGACAGCACGATCCGGCGCTGTTGCTGATCGAGGCTGATCACCTTGAGGGGAACCTCGTCCCCCTCGGTGAAGAGATCCGCCGGCGAGTTGATGTTCTCCCAACCCAGGTGGGAGATGGGAACGAACCCCTCGAGGTCGTTCTCCAGATCCACCACGACCCCGCGATCGAGCACGCGGCTGATCGTGCCCCGCGTGTCGAACCCGGGCTGGAACTTCGCGGAGAGATCGAGCCACGGGTCGTCCTGCACCTGCTTGAGACCGAGAGAGATCCTCCGGGCCTCCTTGTCGATGTTCAGGACCACGACCTCGACCTCGTCTCCCTTCTTCACCACCTCGCTCGGGTGACGGATCCGCTTCGTCCACGACATGTCGCTGATGTGGACGAGACCGTCGATGCCCTCTTCGAGCTCGACGAAAGCCCCGAAGTTCGTGAGGTTCCGGACCTTTCCCGTGAACTTCGACCCGACCGGATACTTTTCGTCGAGGGTGAGCCACGGATCGGGTTCGACCTGCTTCAGGCCGAGGGAGATCTTCTCGTTCTCCTGGTCGACCTTCAGCACGACCGCATCGATCACGTCGCCGATGGAGAGGATCTTCGCCGGATGCCGCACGTGCCGGGTCCAGCTCATCTCGGACACGTGGATGAGTCCCTCCACGCCCTTCTCCAGCTCGACGAAGGCCCCGTAGTCCGTGATCGAGACCACGCGACCCCGGATGCGGGTATTGACCGGGTACTTCTCTTCGACCTTCTCCCACGGATAGGGAGTGAGCTGCTTGAGTCCGAGGGAGATCCGTTCGCGCTCCTTGTCGAACTCGAGCACCTTGATCTTGATCGTGTCTCCGATGGTGACGATCTCCGACGGGTGACTGACGCGGCCCCACGACATGTCCGTGATGTGGAGCAGGCCGTCGATTCCCCCGAGATCCACGAAGGCGCCGAAGTCGGTGATGTTCTTGACCTGCCCTTCCCGAATCTGACCTTTCTCCAGCTCCTTGATGAGGGCGGCGCGCTTGATGGCCCGCTCCTCTTCGAGGACGACGCGGCGCGACACGACGATGTTCCGGCGTCGCTTGTTCAGTTTGATGACACGGAACTGGAGAATCTGACCGATCAGGTCATCGAGATTCGGTACGCGGCGCAACGCCACCTGCGATCCGGGCAGGAACGCGTCCACGCCGAACAGATCGACCACCACCCCACCCTTGATCCGACGCACGAGACGACCCTCGACGACCGACTGATCGTCATAGGCCTCCTTGATGTTGTTCCAAACCCGCAGGAAGTCCGCGCGCTGTTTGGAGAGAACGACGAGGCCGTCGTTGTTCTCCATCCGCTCCAGATAGACCTCAACCTCGTCGCCCGGTTTCACCTCGGACGGATCGGCGAACTCGGAGAGGTTGATCACTCCCTCCGATTTGAACCCGATGTCGACGAGAACGTCCTTCTCGCCCACGCTGATGATGCTCCCCTGGACGATCTGGCCTTCCGACAGATCCCCCAGGGTCTCCTCGTAGAGCCCGAGCAGCTCCTGAATCTCGGGCGACTCGAGGTCGACATCCTCCTCGTCAGCCAGATTGACGAACTTCGGAGGCTCGACGCGAGGAGCTCGCGTCTCGATCGTCCGCGGGGACGACTCTCGGTTTCCCTTTCCCTGCACGGAGGTGGACTCCGTGCCGGTCGTCTCGGTCATTCGCTCGTTTCCATCCCTTCCTTCGTATTCGGGGCCGATCGGCCGGCATCGGCGATTCCGCGCATCGCGGCCTCGTCCTCCCGCCCGGCCGGCGGACCCGTCTCCCGATCGTCGGCACGGGGGACCCTCTCCTTCAGTCGGCGGATCCGGTCCATGACCGCTTCCGCCGTGCGACGGTAGCGTTCCCGCCGCTCGGAGGTGGCCCCCTCCTCCCTCGGGAGCGAATACGGGCGACCCACGGTCACACGCATTCGCTCCCGCCGGAACAGGCACCGGAGGAGAGAGTTCGTGCCTTCGATGTGGACCGGAACGATGGTGACCGGAAAACGGTCCAGCACCATCCCGATCCCGACCTTCGGATTCCCGAGGCGACCGCTCTTCGAGCGGGTCCCCTCCGGGAAGTAGACCAGCGCCTTCTCCGCCGAGAAAAACCTCTCGAGGGCGCGCAGCGTCGTGACGGTGAGACGAGCCCGGTCGACCGGAATCGCGTTGAGCGACCGAATCAGCGCACCGAGCCCGCGCACCTCGAACAGCTCACGCTTGGCCACGAACCCCACTTCGCGCGGGAACACGCAGCCCAAGATCGGCGGATCGAGCAAGCTGATGTGGTTGGAGGTCACGAGGAGGGGTCCCGTGGCGGGGACGTTCTCCCTTCCTTCCAACCGGAGCCCCCAGAGAGTCCGCCCGAGAGCGAACACCAGGCTCCGGCAGAACCGGTACCAGAGACTCACCTCGGGGCGAAATCCTCCGTTCGTGGGCCAGCCAATCGGACATGGTACTGGATGAGGGACGGGCGGCCCAAGGGGAAAAGGCCCCTTGGGAGACATTTCGGAGGCTGGCCTTCCCCTCCCCGGTCCCCCGGGGAGCCTGAGGATAGACGCCGTTTAGCGCTGCGCTTCGAGTGCCGCCCTCACCCGGCGGACCACCTCGTCCACCTGCCCCTCGATCGTGAGGCCGGTCGTATCGAGAGGGCCGGCGTCGTCGGCCCGGGTCAGAGGGCTGTCCTCCCGGCCCGAGTCGATCTCGTCGCGGCGGCGGATCTCCTCGACGAGCTCCCCATGGGTCTGCTGCACTCCCCGGTCCGAGAGCTCGCGCCGCCGCCGCTCCGCGCGCTCTTCCAGAGACGCCTCGAGATAGACCTTCACGTCCGCGTCGGGAAACACGACCGTGCCGATGTCCCGACCTTCGACCACGAAGCGCCCCTCGTTGGCGATCGCCCGCTGGAGTCGGACCATCGCCCGGCGCACGGCCGGAACCTTCGCCACGTGGGACACCGCCCGCGAGACCTCGGGGGTGCGGATTTCCTCCGTCACGTCGTCGCCGTCGACGAGCAGGCGGTCTCCCCGCCCTTCGGAATCGATGTCGATCCGGGACGTCTCCGCCAGCTCCCCGAGCGCCTCCTCGTCCGCGAGGTCGATCCCCCCCTCCAGTGCCTTCCAGGTCAGGGCCCGGTACATGGCTCCCGTGTCGAGATAGAGAAACCCCAGCCGCTCCGCCACCCGGCGTGCGGTCGTGCTCTTGCCCGCCCCGGCCGGACCGTCGATCGCCACCACGAATCGGCTCATTCGGCCCTCCCCGCCAGAAGTCGTCTCAAGTCCCGCTCGAAGGAGGGGTGGGAAACTCTCGTCGCCTCGGATCCCCGAACGCGAAGGCGTCCGGGGGACAGAAGGCGCGCCACGCGAAACGCCATCGCGATCCGGTGGTCGCCCCGGGAATCCACGGTGCCCCCCCGGAGCTCTCCCCCCTCGATCCGGAGACCGTCCGGCCGTTCGGTCACCCGGGCGCCGAGCGCGGTCAGACCGTCGGCCACGGCGGCGAGACGATCGGTCTCCTTCACCCGGAGCTCGGCCGCCCCCGAGATCGTGGTCCGGCCCCGGGCGGCGCCCGCCGCGAGCACGGCGAGCACGGGAATCTCGTCCAGGAGCGCGGGAACGGAGGAGCCGGCAATGCGGATTCCCTCGAGTGGTGCGGCGCGGATCCGCAGGTCTCCGACCGGCTCTCCCCACCACGTGCCGGTGACGACCCGATCCGTGCGGGCTCCCATCCGGGCCAAGGCCCGGTAGAAGCCGAGGCGGGTCGGGTTCAGACAGATCCCCGCGAGCGTGAGGTCGGAACCGGGGAGCGCCGCCGCCGCGGCTGCGAAGAACGCCCCGGCCGACGGATCGCCGGGGACACGGCCGTCGGGCGGTCGGAGCTCGCCCCCCGGATCGAGGCGGGCCCCGCCCTTCACGCGGCGCAGGCGCGCCCCCATGGCCCGCAGCATCCGCTCGGTGTGGTCCCGGGAGCGATGCGGCTCGGTGGCCACGACGGAGACGCCCCCGACGAGGCCGGCCAGGAGCACCGCCGACTTGACCTGCGCGCTCGCCACCCGGGAGCGATGGTGGAGGGCCCGCAGGTCCCCGCCGCGGATCCGGAGCGGAGGGAGAACCCGGCCGCGCGACTCGCGACCGTCGATGTCCGCGCCCATCCCGAGAAGCGGGCGAACGATCCGACCCATGGGACGCGCCGACAGCGAGTCGTCGCCCGTGAGCCGGCTCGCGAACGGACAGCCCGCGAGCACCCCCGCCAGCAGGCGCATCGTCGTGCCCGAGTTGCCGCAGTCGATCCCGGCCCGCGGCCGGCGCAGCGACGCGAACCCGTCGCTCCGCACTCGCCAGTGACGGCCGCGGCGGGCCACCTCCACCCCGAGCGCCCGGAGCGCGTCCGCCGTCGACTGGACGTCCGCCCCCGGATTCAGGTCGGTCAGCTCCGTCTCCCCTCCCGCCAGCGCGGCGAACAGGAGCGCCCGATGCGAGAGTGATTTGTCCCCCGGCGGGGAGAACCGACCGCTGAGGCGGGAAGAGGATCGCGTCATGCGCTCAGGCGGGGCGCGGCCAGAGGATCACGATCGGCCCCCTTCCCCCTCTCCGTCCGCGAGCCCGACCGCCCGTCTCAACTCGAGAACCTCCGCGGCCGCGAGGGATCTCCAAAGGCCCGGCGGCAGACCGCCCAGCTCGATCGGACCGAAGCGCACCCTTCGCAGCCTCCGGATCTCGTGTCCGAACACGGCGAGCATGCGGCGGATCTGCCGCTTGCGTCCCTCCCGCAGCTCGATCTCCAGGACGTCGTGGCGCTTCCGCCGATCGAGCAGCCGCACCCGCGCCGGCTGGGTCGGGCCGTCCTCCAGCATCACGCCCCGACGCAGACCTTCGATGACGCCTGGCGAAACGGTCCCCGCGACGTCGACGAGGTACAGCTTCTCGACCTTGAAGCGCGGGTGGGTGAGACGGTACGCGAGGTCTCCGTCGTTTGTGAAGAGGAGAAGGCCCTCGCTCCGATAGTCGAGGCGTCCGACCGGGAAGACCCGCCCCGGAACGTCGTTCAGCAGATCCGCCACCGTCGCGCGTCCGCGGGAATCGGTCGCGGCCACGAGCACCTCGGGGGGTTTGTGCAGGGCCAGAGTCCGCCGGTCGCGCGGAGGTTCGACCCGCACGCCGTCGACCGCGACCTCGTCGTGTTCGGGATCGACACGCGTTCCGAGCTCGACGATCGGAGTTCCGTTGACGGTGACCCGACCCCGACGAATGAAGTCGTCGCACCGCCGACGCGAGGCCACCCCCGCCGCGGCGAGGAACCGGTTAAGGCGAAGGGGCGCGCTCATGATCGTCCGACTCCTCTCCGGAGTGAGACCGGTGTTCCGCCGGGAAGAGCTCACCGTCCTCCCCGGGGCCCACCTCATCGGGCTCGGGGGAGGCGGGGACCTCACCGGCGAGAAGCGCGTCGAGCTCGTCGGTGCGGGGGAGGTCGGTGACGTTCGACAGACCGAAGTAGGCGAGGAACTCCCGGGTCGTGCCGTAGAGGAGGGGGCGTCCCGGAGCCTCCGCCCGACCCGCGATCCGCGCGAGCTTCCGCTCGATCAGATGTCGCAGCACCCCGTCGCTGGCGCTCACCCCCCGGATCGCGTCGATCTCCGCCCGGGTCACGGGCTGTTTGAACGCGATGATCGAGAGCGTCTCCAGCGCGGCCCGCGACAGTCGGGTGGGGATCCGCTCCTTGTGGAGCTTCGTGAGAAGGCAAGCGTGCTCCGGAAGGGTGACCACCTGGAATCCGCCGCCCAGGGGGCTGATCCGGAACGCGCGTCCCGTCTCTCCGTAGAAGACGTTGAGGCGGTCGATCGCGGCGAGGATCTCCGCCTTGCCCGATCCCGTGAGCGCGAGGAGACGACGCGTGGTCAGCGGCACCTCGCAGGAGAAGAGCAGCGCCTCGACCTTTCGTTCGACCCGTCGCTCCCGCTCTTCGGCGCTCTCCTCCGCCGCTGCGGTCGAAGCGGGTCCCGCCTTCGGGCTCGCCTCGGTCTCGGGGGACGCCGCCATCGGCTCTTCGCCCGCAGGGAGGGTCCTGTCGGGCGACTCGGTCTCGTGCGGCTCAGGGTTCATTCGCGCCGGTGACCTCCGTGGAGTATCGCAGCCAGATCTCTCCGAAACGCTCGGCCTGCACCGCCAGGATCTCCCGCTCGCGAATCAACTCGAGAAGAGCGAGAAACGTGGTGATGACCAGATTCCGTGACCTCACCCCTTCGAACAGACGACTGAAGGGCAGCCCCTCGGGGGCTCTAAGGCAGGAGGAGCGGATGAACTCCATCTGCTCGTCGACGGAGTACTCCTCCGTCTCCATCTCGTACGCGGCGTCCCGCTCCATCCGGTCGAGGACTCCCCGGAACGCACGGAAGATGTCGATGAGCGAGATCCCGGGATCGACGAGGCCGTTTCCGTCGTCCTCCCCGAGAGCCGCGACCCCGCGGCCGAACACGCCTCGCCACGCCTCCTGGCGATCGCCCAGGTCCTCGGCGATCCGCTTGAATTCGCGGTACTCGAGCAGTCGCCGGACGAGCTCGGCCCGCGGATCGATCTCTTCCTCCTCCTCCTCCTCCGGATCCCGCGGAATCAGCATCTTGGCCTTGATGCGCATGAGCGTCGCGGCCATCAGCAGGTACTCCCCGGCGCGATCCAGATCGAGCGTCTCCACGTCCCCGATCGAATCCAAGTACTGATCGGTGATCCGCGCGATCGGGATGTCGTAGATGTCCACCTCCTCCTCCCTGATCAGGTGGAGGAGGAGGTCCAGTGGGCCCTCGAACTCGTCGAGGCGGACCCGGTACCCGTTCCCCTCGACGGGGTCGGGAGGACTCACCCGGGCGGCCGGCTCGGGAGACGGACTCGAAGACGACATGCGGAGGCTCCTGCGTCGGGGCGCGTGATGCGGCGTCCGGAGCGCATTGCGTCACCCTAGACAGCGGACGGATGGGCGTCAAGCGCTCGGCCCGCGCGGCACCCGGCTCCCCCCGCCGCGTGGGTGAAACGTGCGATGCACCTCGGTCAGGTACGTCGTGTCGACGCGCGTGTAGACCTGAGTCGTCGTGAGATCGGCGTGGCCCAGCAGCTCCTGAACGACGCGGAGATCGGCTCCCCCCTCCAGCAGGTGCGTGGCGAACGAGTGGCGGAGCGTGTGGGGGGACACCCGGCGAGTGATTCCCGCGGCCTTCGCGTGACGTCTGACGATCATCCAGAGACCCGTGCGTGACAGACGTCGCCCCCGACCGTTGAGAAAGAGCGCCGGCTCCGCGCGCCCCCGAAGGAGACCGGACCGCCCTCCCGCCACCCACGCCTCGATCGCCTTTCGGGCGGGTCGGCCCACCGGAACCCATCGCTCCACACTTCCCTTTCCCCGCACGCGGAGCAGCTCCGGATCGTCCTCCAGATCCGCGAGGTCGGTCGCCACGGCCTCGGACGCCCGCACCCCCGTCGCGTAGGCGAACTCGAGGAGCGCGCGGTCCCGCCGCGCCAGCGGCTCCCGCCCCGATGGAGACGCGAGGAGCCGCTCCACTTCGGGCACGGTCAAGGCGTCGGGCAGGCGCCGGACCTTTCTCGGACCGACGACCTCGCTCGTCGGATCGTCCGGCGCGACACCCGTCGCCACCGCATACCGGTGCAGTCCGCGGATGGCGGAGAGACGCCGGCCCACGGTGGCCGGACTTCTCCCCGCCCGCCGTTCGCGTCGCAGGAAACCGGACACGACGTCCGGACCGACGTCGGCGACCTCCTCGATGCCGGCCCGGCTCAGGTGTCGGGAGTAGATCTCGAGATCGCGACGGTAGGCGTCGAGCGTATTCGCCGAGAGTCCCCGTTCGATTCCGAGCTCCTCCAGGTAGAGCCCGGCGCAGGTCGTGATCCTCATCGCTCCCACTCCTCGAGTCCGAGCTCGATTTGCCCCCGCTCGAGTGCGAGCAGTCGACGCTTCAGCGCCGTCCCCCCCGCGAAGCCTCCCAGTCCGCCCCCCTCGCGCAGCACGCGGTGGCACGGAACCACGAGGGGGAGCGGATTCCGGTGGAGCGCGTTACCGACTGCGCGAACGGAGCTCGGTCGGCCGATCCGGCGCGCGATCTCGCCGTAGGTCGCCGACTCTCCGTACGGGATTCTCCTCACCTCGGAGTAGACCTCGCTCTGGAACGCGCTCGTTCCCCGAAGGTCGATGCTCCCGTCCCACTCCAGGGGTCGACCGCGGAGGTACCCGGCCAGCGCGTGGGCGAGCTCCCGGAGCGGCTCGTCCGGCTCCGCGATCACGAGTCCCTCGGAGGGTTGCCCCCCGAGCCGCGTCGCCTCGTCCGGAACCTCTCCGAGGCGGGTCGCGGCGAGCCCCCGGTCCGAGCCCCAGGCGTGCACGACGAGGCCGCGCCCCCGGACCGCGACGTGGCCGAGCCTCATGTCTCCTCCGCCCCGCCGAGGTGGGTCCAGAGGGCCAGGGCGATCTGCCTCCCGATCCCGGGGACCGCCGCGAGCTCCTCGAACCCCGCTTCCCGGATCCGTGCCACCGATCCGAAGCGCTCGAGGAGAAGCCGCCGTCGCCGGGGCCCGATTCCCGGGACCTCGTCGAGCGCGCTCGCGGCGATCCGACCTCCGCGCCGTCGCCGGTGGGCGCGCAGCGCGAAGCGGTGCGACTCGTCCCTCACGCGTTGCAGCAGCTTCAGGGCTCCCGACTCCCGGGGCAATCGCAGGGGCTCGGTGCGCCCCCGTCGAAAGACGAGCTCCTCCCGCTTCGCGAGGGCAACGACGGGAAGGGCATCGAGGCCCGCCGCCTCGAGGGCCCGCGTCGCTCCGCCCAGCTGCGTCGGCCCGCCGTCGATGACCAGGAGGTCGGGGGCGACCCAGCCCGCCCGGATCCTCCGCGAGCGGCGCCGCACCGCCTCCTCGATCGACCGCGGATCGTCCCGTCTCGGGGCCTCCCGGATGCGGAACGTGCGGTACTCGCTCTTCGCCGGCACGCCGTCCTCGAACACGACCATGGAGGCGTACGTGTCGGTTCCCTGGATGGTGGAGACGTCGAAGCCCTCGATTCGTCGCGGCGGATCGGGCAGACCGAGTGCCTGGGCCAGCTCGCGCGTCTCCGTCAGAGCCCCTTCCCCCCCCGCCCCCTCGCCCGCCTCCCCGGCGAGCGCGACGCTCGCGTTCTCCTCGGCCATCTCGACGAGTCGGCGCCGCCGGCCCCGCTTCGGGATCCGGAGACGGACCTTCGCCCCCGCCTTGCCGGTCAGCCACGCGCCCAACAGAGCCGGGTCGGCCGGTTCGGCGGGAACGAGGATGTCGGGCGGCACGGTCTCGCGCGACTCGTAGAAGCCGAGGAGCAGACCGCGCACGAGCTCGCTCTCGGAGTCCTCCGGAGTGCAGCCGATTTCGAGACGTTCCCGTCCGATGACGCGTCCGTTCCGGAGCTGGATCAGGACTCCGATCGCCGTGCGTCCGAGTCGCTCGATCCCGAGAGCGTCGACGTTCCCTTCGCCCGGAATGCTCACGTGCTGCTTCGCGACGGTGCGACGGAGGGAGAAGATGCGATCGCGGAGCTTTGCCGCGTCCTCGAAGCGCAGGTCGCGCGCCGCCCGCGTCATGTCCCGCTCGAGCTTCCCGACGACGTCCTCGCGCTTTCCCGCCAGAAAGCGGATCACTTCCTCGACGATGGCGCGGTACTCGTCCGGATCGACGTCGCCCCGGCAGGGACCGAGGCAGCGCCCCAGGTACCAGTCGAGGCACCCCCGCTCCGACATGCCCTCCTCGAGTCGGATCGAGCAGGTCGGAAGCGGAAAGACCGACCTCAGGATGCTCAGCGTCCGGCGCATGGCACCGACGTCGGTGTAGGGACCGAAGTACCGGGATCCGTCGTCCTCGATTCTCCGGGTCGGAAAGACCCGGGGGAACTTCTCTCCCAGGGTGACCCGGACGTAGGGATACCGTTTGTCGTCGCGATACACGATGTTGTAGCGCGGTCGGTGCTCCTTGATCAGGTTGTACTCGAGCAGGAACGCCTCCATCTCCGAGCGCGTTACGATGAACTGGATGTCGTGCGTCGCCTCGACGGTGCGCCGGACCTTGGCGGTGAGGTCGGCGGGCTTCCCGAAGTACGACCGGACGCGCGCCCGGAGCGATTTTGCCTTTCCCACGTAGATCACCCGTCCGGCGGGGTTCACGAAGAGGTACGCGCCGGGCTTGGCCGGGAGACGGCGCGCGCTCTCGGCCAGACGCTCCCGCCGCTTCGCCCTCGTCTCCCCGCGGCTCATCGGGTCCCTCCTCTCCGACCCGGAAGGCTCTCCAGGACCTCGCGCATCTCCTCGTGCCCCATCGCCCGGTAGGCGGCGAGGAGCGCGGCGAGCGCCGCTCCGATCGCCAGAAACACCCGCGCGCCCCGCTCGAGAATGGAGCCGCCGACGACGAACTGCTCCGCGAGCCCGAGCCCGGCCCATCCGGCCGCGGCCAGCGCCACGCTCGCGATCAGAGAGCGGGTCACGGCACGCCGGACCGCTCCCCGGGGGGGGCGCCCCACGCGGCGCCCGAGCTGCCAGAACAGGAGACTCACGTTCAGGTACGCCGCGAGCACCGTGGCCAGCGCGAGGCCCTGCAGCCCGAAGGGACCCATCAGCACCAGATTGAGCCCGATGTTCACGACGGTGGCGACGGCGGCGATCTTCACCGGCGTCTTCGTGTCCTGCACCGAGTAGAACCCCTGCGCCAGTCCCTTGACCAGGCCGTACGCGGGCAGTCCCAGCGCGTAGATGCGCATCGCCCCCACCGTCATCGGGGTCGACCGCTCCGCCGAGAACTCCCCGTACTGGAAGAGGAGGGTGACGATCGGCTCGGCGAGAAGGATCAACCCGACTCCGGCCGGAACCAGCAGCGTAAGGAGAAGTCGGATCGTGTGTCCGAGCGCGTCGAGGAGAGCGGGCCGGTCGTCGCGGGCGGCCCGCAGCGCCAGCGCGGGCAGCGACGCGGTGGAGACGGCGACCCCGATCACTCCGAGCGGAAGAATCGTGACCCGGTTCGCCAGCCGCAGGGCCGTCAGCGATCCCTCCTCCAGGCGGAGGGCGAGAAGCGTGTCGACGAAGAGATTGAGCTGCGTCACGCCGAGCGCCACCAGTCCCGGAAGCATCAGCCGAGCCATGCGGATCACGTCGGGATCCGTCGGTCTCCACGCCGGCAGAAGGGGCACTCCCAGGGATCTCGCCTTCGGGAACTGCACGATCCAGGCCGCGAGCCCCCCGACGAGTCCTCCGATCGAGAAGAGAACGGCCCGCTCCTCGAGGGTGCCGAACGGCAGCGCGGCCGCCGCGCCCAGCAGGAAGAAGACATTCAGGAGGATCGGGGAGAGCGCGGGCACCACGAAGTGGCGACGGGCGTTCAGTGCGGCTGCGGTCAGCGCGGCTCCTCCCGCGAAGAGCAGCGAGGGGAAGAGAATCCGCAGGAGGAACACGGCGAACGAGAACCCCTCCGGGTCCTTCTCCCAGTCCCGGGCATAGATCCGGACGAGCAGGCTCGCCGCCGCGATCCCCAGAAGGGTCAGAAGAGCGAGAACCGCGAGGTGGGCGCCGATGGCGCGCCGGTGGAAGCGGGCCGCCGCCGCCTCTCCCCGCCGTACGCGGATCTCGGTGAAGACGGGAACGAAGGAGGGGTTGAGATTCCCCTCCCCCACGATGCTCCGGAGGAAGTTGGGAAGGAGAAAGGCCAGGTTGAACGCGTCGGCGACGAACCCGGTTCCGAAGAGGACGGCGAACGCGGTGTCCCGAGCGAGTCCCGAGACCTTGGAGAGAAAGGTCGCGGCCCCCAACCGCGTGGCGGAGCGGGTGATCCCCCCCGTCTTGCCCCCGTCGTCCGTCTCCCCGCCCTGCCTCATGCCCTTGCCTCCGCGGAGCCCGCAGGATTCCACGCCCTCCCCCGCACCGTCAACGCTCCCCCCCCCGCCCTTGACCCGTGACGCCCCGGGCCTTACACTCCCGCGACTCAGATTCCGAAATCTCGAGAATCCGGTCGCCCCCCGGGCGTGGGGCCGGAGAGCGAGGAGAGGCATGCCGCAGCACAAGTCCTGCGAGAAGCGGATGCGGAGCAGCCGCGGGCGGAACCGCTACAATCGGGCGATGAAGAGCGCCATCAAGACCGCCATCAAGAAGTTACAGAACTCCGAGGGAGAGAGCCTCGAGCCCGACTTCCGCGAGGTGGTGTCCGACCTCGACCGCGCGGCGCGGAAGGGCGTGATCCCGAAGAATCGAGCGGACCGGCGCAAGAGCCGGCTCGCGAAGCAGCTCGCCCGAAAGAAGGCGGAGGGCTAGCCTGCCCCGCGCCGTCTCACCGGCGCGGACTCACCCTCGCAGGCGCTCGAGCACCTGACCCACGATACGCTCCACGAGCTCGTCCTCGGCCGCCCGGGTCGACGGCGGGGCCGACGGTCCGGCCGCCTCCGTGTCCTCCCGCTCGGCGCCGGCCTCCGGCAGCTCGCACCCTGCGAGCCCCTCCCGGACCCCGTAGCGCGACCGCCCCTCGATCAGCTCGCGAACCTCTCTCGGCCCGAGAGGGTTCGCTCCTCCCAGGAGCCGCGCCACGAGGAGGATTCGCGCCGCCTGCTCCACCGTCTCGAGACGGTGGTGGGCCGACACGACGTCGGCGCCGACGGTCACGACCCCGTGATTCGCCAAGAGGTAGGCGTCGTGCTCCGCGATCAGGGGATCGAGCGAGGACGACAGCTCGGGGGTCCCGGGCGTCGCGTAACGCGTGATCGGCACGCGCCCGAGCCCGACGATCACTTCGGGAAGAATGCACTCGTTCATCTCGACGCCGGCCGCGGCGAACCCGGTCGCCACCGGTGGATGGGCGTGGACGACCGCGCGGACGTCGGAGCGCAGATCGTAGATCCTCAAGTGCATCAGCGTTTCGGTCGACGGACCCCCTCGTCCCTGCAGCACGGCTCCCCGGCGATCGACGACGAGGAGATCGTCCGCGGTGACGTCTCCCTTCCGGATTCCCGCGGGCGTCACGACGATCGTGCCGTTCGACGCCAGGACCGAGACGTTGCCGTCCCTTCCTCCGACGTACTCCCGGGCATCGATCTTCCGACAGACGTCGACGATGGCCCGTTTGACCTCGTGAAGCGCGCTCACGCCTCGCCCTCCTCGATCCGCACCTCGTCGACCACTCCGACGATCACGGTTCGGATCGGCGGGTTGTCGAGACCCAGAGCGATTCCCGCGCTCCCCCCTTCGTCGACCAACAGAACCGGATCTCCCGGCCCCGCGTCCACCGTGTCGAGAGCGAGGAGCGCCTCGCCGTGGGGACGCCCGTGGACGTCGGTGGGCCGGACCAGGAGGATCTTCCGCCCTTCCAGGGTCTCCTCCTTCGCGGTGGCCCAGACCTTTCCGATCACCCGACCGAGCTTCACTCGATTTCCTCCGGCGGGGGCGGCGACGCCTCGCCGTCGACGGTCACGTCGTCCACGATTCCGAGAATCGTCGCATCCAGGGGAGCGAACTTCCCGGGGAACGCCTTTGCGGCCTCGCGCGCGCGCACGAAGAAGATGCGGTCTCCCGGACGCGACGACACCGCGTCGGCCGCCACGATCGGCTCACCGAGCGGTTCCCCGCGCTCGTCCTCGGGACGGATGACCTTGAAGCGCATGCCCTCGAGGCTCTCGTCCTTGACCGTGCACCAGAGGGTCCCGATCACGCGAGCGAAGTTCAACCGGTCTCCTCCCCTTCCCTCGACCCGGTCGCTCCGAAGCGGCGCAGCAGACGACGACCGACCCGGCTCGCCAGCTCCGGGTGCGGTCCGGCCAGGATCTCCGTGCGGAGATGATACCCCCGCTCGTCGATCACCGCCCGCGCGGCGGCCGCCGCGGACTCGACCGCCGCCACGTCGCCGGTCATCGTGAAGAACCCCTTTCCCCCGATCCCCCGTCCCGGCGCGATCTCCCACAGACGGACGCGCGCCGCCTTGGCCGCCGCGTCCGCTCCGACGATCGCCGAGGCGACGGTGAGGGTCTCCACCACGCCGAGCGCGGGCCCCGGTTCCGGGAGCTCGTCCGACCCGCCGAGAGCGGGGGCCACGTCGGGGTGGACGCGGGCGAGGAGCAGCTCGTCGAGAACGTGCGCGGCCGCGATCCGCCGGCCCGCCTCGAGCGAGGCCTCGACCTCGGCCACGCCCCCGGTGAAGACGACCAGGAACTTCCCGGGGGAGACCGGGCAGGCCTCCACCATCACGACCCGCGCCGCCTTGAGCACCTCGTCGGCCGCCCGGACTCCGGCCGCGATGGAACCGGTCTCGAGCAGGCCGAGCGCGTCCCCTGGCAGCTTCACGGCCGTCCCCGGGAGATCGTCACGCACCCATCGACTCCGCGGACCGTACCCGAGATCGGAGCCAGGACGCGCGCCGCGCCGTCGGGGGTGAGCGCGACCGGCTCGCCGCGCCACACGCGCTCCCCCGGTCGTCGGCAGGGGACGGCGGCCGGTCCCGTCCGGCACGCCAGGGAGAGACGCACGCGCCGAACCCGGTGCCGGGCATCTCGACGCGCGTCGGGATCGGGACCCAGACCCAAGCGTCCGCGCAACGCCTCCCGGGGAACGAGCCGGGGGCCGGCGGCGCGCCCGACGGCCACATCCCCTCCGCGAAGACGCTCGGCGATCTCACTCGCGATGCGTCCCACCGGAAGGAACGCGGGGCACGCGGTCTCACAGAGACGACAGCCGATGCACGTCCCGAGACCGCCGGGGTCCCCCGGACCGCCGAGGTCGTAGCGAATCGTGTCCACGAGCTCGCGGACCCGCATCCCCGCCGCGTACGACGGACAGAGCGCGTCGCACACGCCGCAGCGACTGCACCCGGCCGCGAGCCGCCGGACCGCCGCCGTGGGGGCGAGCGCATCGTTCGCCGCGAGCGGGTGATCCGGGGCAAGGAAGAGAACGAGACCGTCGGAGAGGTCGAGGCCCCGGGAGAGGGGAATGCGCCGCAGCCGCCCGCGCGTCACCCCGTAGGAGACGGCGGACGCGCCCCCGCCCCCCC
The DNA here is from genome assembly GCA_025774805.1 of bacterium. Taxonomy (GTDB): domain Bacteria; phylum ARS69; class ARS69; order ARS69; family ARS69; genus JALGZR01. The sequence continues at coordinate 19,162 of JALGZR010000008.1, read as the reverse complement.
CCGACAGCGCCCGCAACGTCGAGGCGGTCGTCCCGAGAGGCACCTGGTACGTGCCCGGAGACCGAACCCGCCCCGCGACCGTCACCCACCGATCGAGTCGGGGGCGGCCCCGAAGCGCGGCCCCCACGGCGGCGGCGGTGTCGACCCCGACGATGCGAAAGTCGGCGGGACGGGCTCCGTCGAAGCGGGGACAGGACGCGAGCCACCCCGCCAGCACCTCGGGTGACCCGAGAGGGTGGAGGTCGGGCACGGCGAGAATCGAAAGACCCGCTTCCGCCCGCCTCTCGAACCGCGTGCGGATCCCCTCGACCTCCGGGTCCCGGACGGCGAGGACGCTCTCGCCGGCCTCCCCCCCCGCGAGTCGGGCCGCCCCCGCGATCACGTCCTCGATCTCGGTGTCGAGCGTCGCCCGGGAGGATGCCTGCCCCGGGAACGCATCGAGCGCGGCGACGACGAGGACGCGCGCCCGCGCCGGTGTCCACCGCTCGCGCACGCCCCCCCACTGGAGCAGCTCGGCGAGGCCGGAGGGTCCCATGCTCGCTAGACGATGCGGAAGGAGTCGATGAGAGTGCAGCGCCGGTAGCGGGTGAAGCTGACGGCCGACGTCATGCCTTCTCCGGTCGGGCTCGCGATGGTGAAGCTCGTGAACCCCTCGCCACCCTCACCCAGCCCGCTGTAATGGGGACCGTTCTTCACGAAGATGGAGCAGTCGATGACGCGCGCCATCCGGGAGAGCTTCTCGATGTTGCGCGAGTACATCGACGCCGTGTGCCGGTGGCCGCCCTCCACCTCCTTCGCGAAGTCGATCGCGGTGTCGACGTCGGAGACGCCGCAGATTCCGATCACCGGCATCATCATCTCGGTGAATAGAAACGGATGGTCGGGCTCCACTCCGGCCACGAGAAGGCGCGTGTCGCGTGGACCGTCCACCCCGGCCGCCTCGAGGATCGCCCCCGCGTCTCTCCCGATGAGATCCCGCCGTATGATCGCGGGTCGGCCCGGGCCCCGTTCCTCGGTGAAGACGGCACCTCGCACCGCGTCGAGCGCCGGCCCCTTCAGCTCGAAGGCTCCCACCCCCACGAGCCGGCGCATCAGCTCGGGAGCGATTCGCTCGACGGCGATCACCTCCTTCTCGTCGGTGCAGATGATGTTGTTGTCGAACGAGGCGCCGTCGTAGATCCCCCGAGCGGCGCGATCGAGATCGGCGGTCGTGTCGACGACCACGGGCGGGTTCCCGGGACCGGCGGTGATCGCGCGCTTGCCGACGCTCATCGCCTCCTTCACGACCGCCCCGCCCCCGGTGACCACGAGGAGACGCACGTCCGCGTGGCGCATCATCTCCTGGGTCGTCTCGATCGAGGGCGCGGCCACCGTGGTGAAGACGTTCGGCGGGCCGCCGGCCTCGCGCATGGCCTCCTCGAGCAGGACCATGCCCCGGTGGGAAACCTCCTTCGCGCCCGGGTGCGGCGCGAAGACCACGGTGTTCCCCGCCGCGACCATACCGATGCCGTTGTTGATGATCGTCTCGGTGGGATTCGTGGACGGCGTGACCGCGAGGATGACGCCGTAGGGCGCCCGCTCCTCGAGCGTCAGTCCGTTGTCCCCCGACCGGGCCCGGGGCGGGAGGTCCTCCGTGCCGGGGGTCTTGCGTCCGACCAGGAGGTTCTTTCGGATCTTGTCCTCGACCCGGCCGAAGCCCGTCTCGCGCACCGCGATCTCGGAGAGCTCGCGGGCATGCACTTCCACGGCATGGCGCATCGCGGCGACCATGCGGTCCCGCGTCTCGAGAGTGCACTCGATCAGGTCGAGGAACGCGGCCCGCGCCGCGGAAATCGCCTCGTCCGCGGTCTCGAAGATCGGGCCCGTCGAGCGGACGGAGGACGCGGGCGCAATCCCGCCCCCCGTCCCGGACCCCGGGTCTCGCGGTGGCGGATCCGGCCCACGATCCACCGCTCCCTCCTCTTCGAGGCGCTTCAGCACCCTCTGGACGATGGCGTCGATCCGGCCGGCGTCGATTCCCATGCCTCTCCCCTACCCCCGCCCCCCGGCGACCGCGCCCGACTTGTCGTAGCGGACGCGACCGTCCGTCTCGACCGAGTCGACGATGGCCATGATCACGGTGTCGACCGGACACCCGTCCGTGAGCCGGGTCATGCGCGCGGAGCTTCCGGAGGCGGTGAGCACGATCTCGCCCGGTCCGGCTCCGACCGCGTCCACCGCGATCGCGAAGGGGCCGGTCGGCTCCCCGTCGAGGTCCACCACCTCGACGACCTGGAGCTTGAAGCCTCGGAGACGCTCTTCCTTCCGGGTGGCCACCACGGTTCCGACGACCCGCCCGAGGTTCATCGCGCTCCTTCTCCGGCGGCCGGGGAGGCCGCCCCGCCGTTGCGTGCGGTTTGGCGTGCGGACCGGGGCCGCGCTCGGGCCCGCGCGGCGGCGGCCCGGAGCGCCGACCCCGGCGTCATCGATCAGGCCTCGACGGGCTCCGCCTGCCCGACCGGGAGGATCTTCTCGACGTTTTGGTGAGGCCGCGGGATCACATGGACGGTCACCAGCTCACCGACCTTGTTGGCGGCGGCGGCGCCCGCGTCGGTGGCGGCCTTCACGGCGGCCACGTCACCGCGGACCACTGCGGTGACGTATCCTCCGCCGATCTTCTCGTAACCCACCAGAGTCACCTTGGCCGCCTTCACCATGGCATCCGACGCCTCCACGAGAGCGACGAATCCGCGTGTCTCGATCAGTCCCAGCGCCTCGCTCATCTTCTACCTCCCGCATCGCGGGAATCGCTCCCGCCCCTCGAACCGCCCCGATCGGGCGCCTCCACGGACTGGGCTCAGGACAACAGGATGGGCTCCAGGGACGAGTGGGGGCTCGGGATGACGTGGGAGGAGACCAGCTCGCCCACCCGCTGGGCCGCGGCCTCTCCCGCGGCGACGGCGGCCTTGACCGCGCCGACGTCCCCGCGGACCAGCGTGGTCACGTAGCCCGAGCCGATTCGCTCGTAGCGCGTGAGCTCCACCCGCGCCGCCTTCACCATGGCATCCGACGCTTCCACGAGCCCGACGTAGCCCCGGGTCTCGATCATCCCCAGCGCCTGGCCTTCCACCGGTATCCCCCTTTCGTCCCGACCCGTCGGCCGATCCACCGCAGCGTTCGGACGTAGAAGCCCGTCCGCCGATCCCTCATGTATCCCGTTCCGGGCGAGTATGTCAATCGCCGCAACCACCGGGAGATGAGGGAAGCAGCGCCACCGGGCCGCGGACGGGCCTTTTTCCTCGGGATTTCCTGCGGCGGAGACCGCGCGATCGGAGGGGGCGATCACCGGGAACGGTCGCATCGGCCTTGAAGGCTGCCCCCGTACCCGCTACCGTAGAGTGTTGGCCTTCCCCGTCCCGGCAGTTCTCGCACCCCCTCCCGGAGAGGATCCCATGCCCTGTGCCACGCGCCGCCTCGGGCGGGGCGCCCGCGGCGGCCTCGTGGTCTGTGCGCTCGTCGCGTGGTCCGCGGGGTCGACCCCGGCCGATTCCCCGCGGTCCAAGCACACGCCTCCCGACGCGATTCTCCCGGTCGAGGTCGACTCCGGCACGGTGACCATCCTCTCCCGGTACACGGACAGCGACGGCAACCGGTGGGCCGCCGAGCACCTCGCCGACCTGTTCGAGAGCTTCGGGTACACGGTGGAGATCCACTACTTCCACACCGTCGCCAGCCTCAAGTCCATTGCGTTCGCGTCCTCCGGCGTCGGCATCGCCGTCGGAGGAGACGGCATGATCTTGCGGTCGGTCGAGGGCGAAGTGTGGATTCCAGTCTCCGAGGGCCTCGAGAGCGTCGACTCCGGCCTCCATGACATCGATCCCGTGGCCGGAAGCGACTGGGTGGTCGTCGGGAACCTGGGAGTGATCGCGACATCGGACGACTCGGGCGTGAGCTGGACGATCCGGTCCAACCCGGCCTCGAAGCGCCTGAACGGCGTGGACATCCTCTCCGGGGGCGTCGGATGGGTCGTCGGCAAGGAAGGGGTGATCCTCCGAACCACGGACGGTGGCGCGTCGTGGAATGCTCAAGCGAGCGGTACGCTCTCGTTCCTGTACGACGTCGCGGCGCTCGACGAGCAGACGGCGGTCGCGGTTGGCGAGACCGGTCTCATTCTGAGAACGTCCGATGGCGGTGCCACGTGGGCCCCCGTCGCGAGTGGCGCGGCGCAGACCTTCGCCCGCGTCGAGTTCGTGGGGACCGCCGGCTGGGCGGTCGGGGCCGAGGGCACGATTCGCGCGACGGCGGACGGCGGTGTCACGTGGACGGCCGAGCCGAGCGGTACGACGGAGTCCCTGAGGGGAGTCTCCTTCGCGACCGCGGCGGAGGGCTGGATCGTCGGTGACTACTCGACGATCCTCGCGACGACCGATGGCGGGGAGACCTGGACCCCGCAGGACCCTCCTGCGGGCGGCACCACCGTCCACGGCGTCCGATCCCGGAGTCCATCCGAGGTGTGGGCCGTGGGAGTGGCCGGGTTCTTCGCGCGGACCTCGGACGGGGGGGCGAGCTGGGAGCACCGCCGCGACACGGTTCTCGCCGGGTGGCAGAACGTGACCGCCGTACGACCGGGTACGAGGAACCCGGGCGAGGAGGTTCTTCTCGTCGGGCACTACGACTCCTACGCGAACATCCCCCACCCGGAGCTCCTGGCTCCGGGCGCCGAGGACAACGGCTCCGGGATCGGGGTCATCGTGGAGACCGCGCGGCGGATGGCGGACGTGCCCCACGAGCGGACGATTCGATTCGTCTGCTTCACGGCGGAGGAGCAGGGACTCTTCGGAAGCGAGGCGTACGCCGCCCGAGCGGAGGAGCGCGGCGACTCGATCGTGGCGGTCTTCAACCTCGACTGCGTGGGGTGGAACGACAACGAGATGCGGATCGCGTCGAACGACGATTCGGCCTGGCTCGGCGACCTCGCCGCCTCCCTGGCGGCCACCTACGCCCCCGGACTGCCCGTCGCCCACCTGCACTGCCCGTCCTGCCGGTGGAGCGATCACTCCTCCTTCTGGGACCACGGGTTCGAAGCGATCTGCGGAATCGAGTCCTGGAATCCATTCCCCCCACAGATCCACACCGTGGGAGATACGCTCGGCCTGCTCGACATGGCCCTCCTGGCCAACGTGACGCGGATCGCCCTGCCGACCATCTCGACCCTCGCCCGCCCGGACACCACGGAGGCCACCTCGATCGCCCGGGGCCCCGCGCTCGCGACCGGGGGCGGACTCCATCTCGAAGCGCCCCGGCCCAATCCCTTCCTGCCTTCCACCCGGATCCGATTCCGGCTCGAGGAGAAGGCCGAGGTCCGGCTGAACGTCTACTCGGCCGCCGGGAGGCGGGTGAGAACCCTCCTCGACGGGTCCCTCGACCCCGGCTCCCACGAGGTCCGATGGCGCGGGCGGGACGACTTCGGGCGCCCCGCTGCGGCAGGCGTGTATTTCTTCCGGTTGGAGGCGGACGGCCGTCACGCGGTGCGAAAGTCGATCCGGCTCCGCTAGCCCGCATTTCTCACCAGGCTCGTCGCGGGGCGGCGGTTCGGCGCACCAAGAGGAGGAGGGGGACGCTGCGCGTCCCCCTCCGTCGGCTACGGCCCCCCACCTTGATGGCGTGCGCGGGTCACCAGACGCAATCTTGAGTCGGATCAAGTGGGCGCCCGCGAATCACGCCCATCGCAGGGGGCCGCTCTCTTGACGAATCCCTGCCGAGGCAGGTGCGACGTCAGGTCGTAGGCGGCGCGATGGGGCAGCGACTTTCACGCAACCAAGCGCCTCTTTCCTTGAGGAAAAGCCTGCCCGGCCCTCCGCCTCCGGCCGGGCCGAGGGACTTGCAGGCCGCGTGCCAAGGCAGAAGAAGCGGACCAGTGGCGGAATTGTCCGCCCCTCGGTCAACCGAGGCAAAGGAATGGCCGGAGCGAGCGCCCGCCGGCCATTGCAGATTGAGAGGGGACGATCTCTTTTTGCGATCGGACCCTCCCAAATCCCGGTCGCGCCGGTGCACCCGAGCGATTGCACGTATCGCCGGTTCCGATCGATCCGGAAGTAGGTCCTCGCGTCGTTGAACGAGTTGTTGCCCGGGTGGCGGTCTCAGGGAGTCGAGGGGGGGGCCTTCGAAAAGACGAGGCTCGCCGCGTCCAGCACTTCCCCGTAGAGGGAGTACCGCGCCGCGATCAGGCGCTTGCTCACGTTCTGGTAGGCGATCCCGAGCTCCTGACCGATCTCCTGCAACGTCCTGCCCCGGTCCCGTCGGTGAACGGCCTGCCACTGGGCGCGGGTCCATCCCGAGTGCAGGGAGTCCAGGGTGCGGCAGAGCGCGCCGAGAACCGTGTTCGTGTCCGGATCGGAAGTCAGCGCCCGGGTAAACAGATCGCGCTTCCGGGCGAGCGAACGAAAGGCCTGCCCCGCCAGGCGGGACGCCTCCATCTCGTCGCCGCGCCCGATCCCCGATGCGACGGCGACGGCCGGGCGGCCCGGATCGGATCGGAGCTCCGTCCGGACCCGGTGAAGGAGAGGAAAGGCCTCGGCCGGATCGGCGAGAACCAGCGTGCCCGAGACACCGGGACCCGAGGCTCGGGTCCACTCCCCGTTCTCGGCCGCGTTTTCCAGGAGGACCCGAGCTTCCGCGAGGCGCTCGTCGATCGCGCCGGGGTCGGCCAGCCGCGTGCGCGGCGCGACGCGAACCTCCACCAGCAGCACGGCTCCCGCGGTTTCGAGCGGCATGCGACCCCCCCGTCCACCGAACGGACCTCCACAGAATACTTCCCCTCATTGTCGATCGCCAGACCCGATAACGGGTGATACAACTCTCCCTCGGGACGCCCCTCCGGGGTCGATCCCGCGGACCGGAAGGGCTCGAGCACCCCCCGGGGGCCCCCGGGCCGCGTTCCGACAGGTTTCTCCTCCCGAGGTCGAGTTGGCCAATCCACTGCGCCGCAGCTCCCATCCGCTCCTCCTCGAGATTCCCGTCCGCCCCTGGCTGAGCGCCCTGAGCACGGCCGAGGGGAGGCCGGTGACCCTGGCCGACGTGCCCGACGAGCCGCTCGATACGATCCGCCGGCGAGGGTTCCACGGGATCTGGTTGATGGGGGTCTGGTCGACGGGACCCGCCGGCCGGGCCGAGGCGCTCCGGAGCCCGGGCCTCCTGGCCGCGTACGAGAAGGTCCTTCCCGACTGGGACCCGACGGACGTTGAGGGCTCCCCCTTCTCGATCCGCTCCTACGAGCCGCCGCCCGCCCTCGGGGGACTCGAGGAACTGGCCCGGCTCCGCGAGAGAATGCACGAGCGGGAGCTGGGTCTGATCCTGGATTTCGTGCCCAACCACCTCGCTCGCGATCACCGCTGGCGGGACGAGCGGCCGGAGCTTCTCGTGCAGGGCAGTGCGCGCGACCTCGCACGGGAGCCGGAGAATTGGTACGCGCACCCGACGCCGGGCGGAGAGTTCCGGGTCCTCGCCCACGGCCGCGACCCGCACTTCCCCGGCTGGTCGGACACGTGCCAGGTGGACTACCGAAGCACCGAGGCACGGCGCGCCATGAGTGAGCTTTTCCGGGATCTCGCGTCGCGCTGCGACGGGCTGCGCTGCGACGTCGCGATGCTCGTTCTCCCGGACATCTTCCGAAAGACCTGGGGCGAGCGAGGAGGCGGGGCGGGAGATGACGCCGGCGACTTCTGGTCGACCGCGATTCCGGAGCTCCGCCGGGAACACCCCGACATCGTGCTGATCGCGGAGGTCTATTGGGGACTCGAGGAGCGGCTCGTCGCGGCCGGCTTCGACTTCGCCTACGACAAGGACTTCACCGACAAGATCATCGCCGGCGATCTCGATGGGCTCCGGGCCCGGGTCGGGGAGCCGCGGGAGCGGCACGAGCACCGGCTCCGCTTCCTCGAGAACCACGACGAGCCCCGGGCGATGGAGGTGCTCGGGGCCGAACGATCGCGGGCGGCCGCCGTCCTCGCGGCGACTCTCCCCGGTGCCCGGTTCTTCCAGGAGGGGCAGGAATCGGGGCGTCGCATCCACGTCCCGGTCCAACTCGCCCGGGCCCCCGTCGAGCCGGTGGACGAGGCGAGCCTCGCGTTCTACGAGCGGCTCTTCGAGGCGCTCACCGCGCCGGTGTTCCATCGCGGGCACTGGTCTCCGCTGGAGATCCGGGACGCCGATCCCCCGGGCGAAGCGAGCGGTCTCCTGGGCAGCGTCTGGAGGGACTCGGAGGAGATCCGATTGGCCGTCGCGAACCTCGGAGAGACGGTCGCCAAAGGTCGGGTCCCTCTCCCGGACGTCCTCCGCTCGGCGGGCTCCCGGGAGACGCGGGGCGATCGATCCCGGGATCCGGGAACGCTGACGATCCGCGACGAGCTGTCGGGGCGTCACCTCGACCAAGATCTTCACGAAGTGACGGAAGATGGCCTTATTGTGGAAGTTGAGCGCTACGGATCCCGGATCTTCGTGATTCCGGCAAGGCGATCGGCGGCGTAGCGGGCCGCCCCGCGCAGGCACGTCTCCGGCTCGCGCACCACGTGGACGGGGATCTTCCCCAGAAGCTCGCGGAAGGGGTCCTTCGCGCCGAACGCCTCGAGGAAGCCCGCCTCCAGGAGCAGGGGCTCGATCCTCGGAGGAATGCCCCCGCCCAGGAAGACCCCGCCCAGGGCCACCGCGCGCAGCGCGGCGTTTCCCGCCTCGGCTCCGAACGCGGCGATCCACACCCGCAGGGTCTCGCGGCAGAGAGGCGACGTCCCCTTCAGGGCCGCCTCGCTGATGCGGGCCGGCCCCTCGGTGTCATCGGGGGAGAGAAGGCTCTCCGATTCCCCCGCGAACCGTCCGCTGCCGCGCAGCCACTCGTACACGTGCGCGATCCCCGGTCCGGACACGACGTGCTCCACGCTCACGCGACCGAACCGGCGGTGCAGCGTCCGCCAGAGCTCGATCTGCTCCTCGGTGGTCGGGGCGAAGTCGGCGTGGCCTCCCTCCGTTCCCACCGCGACGAGCGCCTTCCCCCTTCCGACGAGAAGGCACTCTCCGAGTCCGGTGCCGGGCGACACGATCGCGCGATTCGCTCCGGGGGACTCCGCCCCGGCTTGGATCGTCCGCAGGGCGTCGGCGGGAAGGTCGTCGAGACCGTGGGCGCTGGCAATGACGTCGTTCATCAGGTGGACGTCCGCGCCGCGGAACGCCCGCGCGATCGCCGTCTCGTCGAGAGACCACGGGAGGTTCGTGCCGTCGATGCGGCCGGCGATCACGGGACCCGCCACCCCGAGGGCGACGGCCTCCGGGACGACCCCCGTCTCCTGCGTGAAGTCCCGCATCAGGGCGACGGGATCGGACACGTCCGCCGTCGCGCGCATCGTCTCGACGGTCATTTCCGGCGCACCTTGCCCGGCCTCGAAGAGGGCGAGATGGATCTTCGTTCCGCCGACGTCGCCTGCGAGGATCATGGGCCGGTGAGCTCCGCGGTGAGAGAGCGGATCGCGGCCACCGGATCGGGGACGGGCGGGACCCGGAGAATCCGTCTCCCCGCCGCGCGGATCGCGGCGAGATCCCCGTCGGCCTGGGCCCTCAGCAGCTCGCGGAAGCCGTAGGGACGGTCGGGAATCGGAAGCGGCTCCTCCTCCAGCACCATCTGGAGAAAGACGCCCCCCTCCCCTCCCCCCTTGTGGAGCTGTCCGGTGGAGTGGAGGAAGCGCGGGCCGATCCCGAGCGTCGTCGCGACTCCGAAGCGCGCGAGCAGCGACCGGCGCAGCGAGTCGAGAGCGACCTCGAGCCCCGCGTCGGGGTCGCCGAAGACCATCAGCGCGACGTAGGTTCCGGGGCGAAGGGCGCTCCGAATCGCGCTCGCGTCGCCGGCCGCCGGATCGGGTCGCTCCCCCGCCGCCGGGAGGCCGGCCAGGAACTCCTCGGTGCGTGCCTTCGTCGACTGGACGTCCGGCTGGTCGAACGGATGGACCCCGAGAACATGCCCGGCGACCGCAGTGGCCATCTCCCAACGAAACATCTCGGCCCCGAGATCGAGCGGGTCGGTCAGGTCGATCGCGTAGACCGGATGGCCCCGGGCCGCGAGTTCGGGACCGAGGCGCGTCGGTCCGGGCTCGTCCTCCGCGACGCGGACCGTCACGAAGACGCGGTCGTCGCCCGGCCGGGCCGGATCCTCGATCGTCTCGCCGACCACCGGGACAATTCCGGTTCCGTCCTTCCCGATGCTCTCCGCGACGAGCTGCTCCACCCACAGCCCGAAGGACGCGATCGAGGGCGAAAGAAGCAGCGAGAGCTTGTCCCGACCGGCGAGGGCGCACGCCCCGAGCAGGGCACCGAGCACCGCGCCTGGGTTCTCGGCCGGGGCGACGTCGCCGCCGCACGCCGTCGCCATGCGACCCGCCCGCTCCAGGAACGCCTCGAGGTCGAGGCCCAGGATGGCGGCCGGCACGAGCCCGAAGAGAGAGAGCGCGCTGTACCGCCCGCCGATGTCGGGAGGATTCTCGAAGCAGCGGGCGAATCCGCGGTCCCCCGCGAGATCCGCGAGCGCCGTCCCGGGATCGGTGATCGCGCTGAAGCGGGGCCCGCGTTCGAGGCCGGCGCGGCGGACGAGCTCGTCGAAGTGAGCGTGGAGGGTCTGGACCTCGACGGTCGTTCCCGACTTGCTCGCCACGAGAACGTGGAGGAGCTCGGGATCGACCCTTTCGCTCACCCGTCGAATCCACGCCGGTGAAGTGCTGTCGAGAACGTGGAGGCGCGGACGTCCCGGGGCGGATCCGAACGTTCGACGCAACACCTCGGGTGCGAGCGACGACCCGCCCATTCCCAGCAGAATCACGTCCTCCACGCGATTCCGCGTGAGACCGTCCGCGAAATCCCGAATCCCGGACAGCTCGGGCCGCATCTTATCGACGACGGTGAGCCAGCCGAGGCGGTTGTCGATCTCGGTCGGGTCATCGCGCCAGACGGTGGCGTCCCGTTGCCAGATACGTCGGATCGCCTCGTCCCGATCGAGCGTCGAGAGAATCGCCGCGGTTCGGCGGGCCGTCTCCCCGTCGCCCGTGAGGTCTCGATTCGAAAAGGTGACTCGCGTGTCGGTTGACCCGGGTTTCGCCGCTCTCTTCATGTCTTCCTTGTGTCTTCCTTCCTCGAGGCGCGGCGATCCTCTCACCTTCACTCGTGCCCCGCAACACTCCCCGACCGGCCAATCGATGCGGACAGCCGTCCCGCCCGCGGCGGGGCGGAACCGGCGCCCGGTCCCGGGGTTCGTTGGAAATCCAGTGGTCCGGAAACCGTTCTCCGAGACGCTCCGGACCGGTCAACCTGAAGAAGATCTCTGGACCGAAGGAGTGAAGCATGACCCGGAAGATGCTCTCACCCGCCGCCACGGCGGGGATCCTCGCTCTCGCCCTCGTCCCCACGACGCTTCTGGCCGGCACCATCGAGTACCCGGTGGATCCGGTCCACTCCGAGGTGGGATTCCGCGTACGTCACATCGTCGCGAAGGTGCCCGGCCGGTTCGACGAGTTCACCGGCCACGTCTCCGTCGATCCCGAGAAGATCGAGAGTACCCTCCGGATCGAGGGAACCGTGAAGACCGCCTCGGTGAACACGAATAACGGGAAGCGCGACGACCACCTCCGGAGCCCGGACTTCTTCGACGCGGAGAACCATCCGGAGATCACCTTCGTCACGAAGTCCGTCGATCGGAAGAAGGGGGATCACTACGTCGTGACCGCCGACTTCACCCTGCTGGGAGTCACCCGCGAGATTCCCTTCGACGTGGAGATGCTGGGCTTCGCCATCCATCCGATGACGGGGACGCCGACCCTGGGACTCGAGCTGAACGGGACCGTCAATCGCAAGGATTTCGGAATGGTCTGGAACCAGAAGCTCGACGCCGGAGGCCTGCTCCTCGGGGAGGACGTCGCCGTCTCGGTGCACATCGAGGGTGTCGTTCCGACATCCTAGCCCGCATTTCTCACCAGGCTCGTCGCGAGGCCGCGGCTCGTCGCGACGGGCCAGTCGTGGCCGCGTCCCGGCCCCGTCCGGGGCGAGGCCTTCCGACGTCGCGGCCTCCGTTACCGCACGAGGCGCCGGTAGCGGACACGGTGCGGGCGGTCGGCGTCGTCTCCGAGACGGCGCCGCCGCTCGCGCTCGTAGCCCTGGTAGTTCCCCTCGAAGAACACGGTCCGGCTGTCTCCCTCGAATGCCAGGATGTGGGTCGCGACGCGGTCGAGAAACCACCGGTCGTGGCTGATGATCAGGGCGCAGCCCGCGAAGGACTCGAGGGCGGCTTCCAGGGCGCGCAGGGTCTCCACGTCCAGATCGTTCGTCGGCTCATCGAGGAGGAGCACGTTGCCTCCCGAGCGGAGCACCTTCGCGAGGTGGAGGCGGTTGCGCTCGCCGCCGGAGAGATCCTTGACGCGCTTCTGTTGGTCGGATCCCTTGAAGTTGAAGGTCGCGGCGTACGCCCGGACGTTCACCTCGCGCCCTCCCAGATCGATGAACTCCGCCCCGTCCCCGATCTCCTGCCAGAGCAGGCGATCCCCGTCCAGCGAGTCCCGCGACTGGTCGACGTACGCCATGCGCACCTTCTCTCCGATCGTGAGCGTGCCGTCGTCCGGCGTCTCCTGTCCGACGAGAATCCGGAAGAGCGTGGTCTTGCCCGTTCCGTTCGCACCGATGATCCCCACGATGGCCCCCGGTGGGATCTTCCAGTTCATGTTTTCGAAGAGCAGACGATCCCCGTACGCTTTCGCGAGCCCCTGCGCGGAGAGCACGTCGCTCCCGAGCCGATCCGCCACCGGGATGGTGATCTCGATCGGCTCGGCGCGCATCTCCCGCTCCTGGGCGAGGAGCTTCTCGTACTCCCGGAGCCGAGCCTTCCCCTTGGCCTGCCGGGCCTTCGGGCTCATGCGCACCCACTCCAGCTCCCGCTGGAGCGCCCGCTGCCGGGCCGACTCCCCCTTCTCCTCGTGGGCGAGCCGGGTGTCCTTCTGCACGAGCCAGCCCGTGTAGTTCCCCTTCCAGGGGATACCCCTCCCCCGGTCCAGCTCGAGGATCCACCCGGTCACGTTGTCGAGGAAGTACCGGTCGTGGGTCACGACCACGACCGTCCCCGGGAACTCCTGGAGGTGGCGTTCCAGCCAGCCCACCGACTCGGCGTCGAGATGATTCGTCGGCTCGTCGAGGAGAAGGAGGTCCGGCTTCGCGAGGAGGAGACGACAGAGCGCGACCCGCCGCCTCTCACCTCCCGAGAGCACCGACACGTCCGTGTCGCCGGGAGGAAGACGCAGGGCGTCCATCGCGATCTCGAGCGTGCGCTCGAGCTCCCATCCGTTCGCCGCCTCGATCGCGTCCTGGACCCGGCCGTGCTCCTCGAGGGTCTTCTCCATCTCCTCCGGGGAGAGATCGGTCGCGAGCTTCTGGCTGAGTTCCTCGTAGCGCCGGAGCAGGTCCGTCACCTCCCCCACGGCCTCCATCACGTTCCCCTGGACGTCCTTCGTGGGATCGAGCTGGGGCTCCTGCGGCAGGAAGCCGACCCGGATCCCGTCCGCGGGCCTCGCCTCTCCGTCGAAATCCGGATCCTCGCCCGCCATGATGCGGAGAAGCGAGGACTTCCCCGCACCGTTCAGACCGATCACGCCGATCTTGGCGCCCGGCAGAAACGCGAGAGAGATCCCCTCGAGTATCTTGCGACGGGGCGGGACCACCTTCGAGAGATCAATCATCGTGTAGACGTACTGTGCGGGCACGGTTCGTTCCTCCCGGCTACTCGCGGTAGCGCGCCTTGATTTCGCCCCAGCTCTCCGGATCGACCGCGACCGTGCTGCAGGCGGTGTCACAGAGGACCAGAATCGTATGACCCGACCCGTCGCAGCGACCGTCCGAGCCCACGGGGGTCCAGCCGTCGACGACCGCGAAGTAGTTTCCCGCGGGGACCGTCGCGATCACCCGCTCGAAGCCGCTGATCATCGTGGAGTGGTCCAGACACCGCTCCTCGTCGCAGCCGTCGAGCAGGAACAGATCGAGATCGTTGACTCCCGTGACGTGGTCGTAGGTCATCTCGACGGTGAGCTCGGTCTCGTCTCCGACGCAGATCTCGTAGACCGACTCTCCACACCCGCCGTACTCCAGCGGGCTGCAGCCGTAGACGGCCACGGTTCCGCTGTCCGGAACCACGCCCCCGCCGGTCTCGTTGCAGGTCCGGTCCGGCGCTCCCGTGCAGTCGAGGAGCTCCCGGGAGGTCGCGGGCGAGCCCGGACCCACCTTCTCCTCGGCGAGGCCGGCCGGGGTGGCGAAGCCGACCGCGACGACCGCGGGACCGACCAGGGCGAGGGCGAGCTTTCTCACGAGGACCTCTCCGAGAGGAGGGAACGGAGCTACCGGAACCGCACCGCCTCGACCCGTTTTCGGGCACGGGCCGGCGGTCCCACATTCCGAGGGTAGAGCAACAATCGCGGGGAGCGCAACGCTCAGACCTCGGGGATCGCCGTCTCGGGGGAGTCCGCCTGCACCCGGGCCAGCGTCGAGATCACGTCGTGATTCGTGAGGATTCCCAGGAGCGTACGATCTCCGGCGCTCTCGACCACGGGGAGTCGTCGCACTCCGGCCGTCCTCATCTTGTGGACCGCCTCCGCCAGGTTCGCCCGGGGATCGATCGCGGGGCGGAACGTGCGCATCACGTCGGAGGCGATGATGAACTCCGTGTCGTCTCCGATGATCGCGGTCGCATCGCGGAGCTCCGCATACGTGATGATCCCCTCGAGACGGTGGGCGGCGTCCACGACCGGGAAGCCGGAGTGATCGCTTTCCTTCACCTGCCGGACCAGGTCCTTGAGCGGCGCGTCGCTCCGGATGGTCTCGACGTCGGTGGTCATGACCGACTCTACGGAGATCGTCCGGAGCGGGTCGTCGGAGATCGCGTCGAGATCGATTCCTCGCCGGCGCAGCTTGAGCGTGTAGATCGTGTCGGGGGAGAGCCGCTTCGCCACGAGGAGCGCCGTCACGCAGGCCGCCATCATCGGCAGGATGAGCCCGTAGTCTCGGGTCATCTCGAAGAGGATCAGGATCGCGCTCATCGCCGCCCAGGTTCCGCCCGCGAAGACGACCCCCATCCCGACGAGCGCGTACGCGCCCGGCTCCACCCCCCACGCGGGGAAGAGACGGGCCGTCAGCTCCCCGAAGCCGCCGCCGAGCATCGCTCCGATGAACAGCGACGGCGCGAACACGCCGCCCGACCCTCCCGATCCCAGGGTGAACGACGTCGCCAGGATCTTCCCGCCCACCAGGACGACGAGAAGACCGAGAGCGAGCTCCCCGGAGAGAGCCCGCTCGATCGTGTGGTGACCCGTGCCGAAGACGTCGGGAAGAAACCACCCCAGGGCTCCGAGGAGGAGCCCGCCGAGAGCCGGCTTCAGCGTGGCGGGAAGGGGGAGATCGTCGAAGAAGTCTTCGGTCCGGTAGAGGACCAGGACGAACCCCCGGGCGACGAGCGCCCCCACGACGCCCAGGGCCGCGTAGAGAACGAGCTCCCCGTGGCTGTGGAGCGTGTACCGGGGCACGTGGAAGAAGGCCTCCTGTCCGAGCAGGGTCCGTGAGACCACCGACGCGGTGACCGAGGAGATGACGACCGTCGCGAAAGCCCGCCCCGCGAAGTCGCGCAGGATCACCTCGAGTGCGAAGATCACCCCCGCGATGGGGGTGTTGAACGAGGCGGCGATGCCGCCCGCCGCGCCGCAGGCGACGAACATGCGGCGAATGTCGGGGCTCACCCGGACGACCGAGCCCGCGACGGAACCGACGGCCGATCCGATCTGAACGATGGGCCCCTCCCGGCCCGCGGAGCCGCCC
The DNA here is from genome assembly GCA_025774805.1 of bacterium. GTDB lineage: Bacteria > ARS69 > ARS69 > ARS69 > ARS69 > JALGZR01. Next base: position 3,310 of record JALGZR010000008.1, on the reverse strand, counting down.
GTGCCGATCGAGATCGCCGACGCGATCGCCTTCAGCACGGCCACGCGCGCCCGAATCACGCCGCGCTTCCGCGCCACCGCGAGCATGACCTCGGGCACCCCGTGCCCCCGGGTCTCGGGGGCGGCGCGCGTCACGATCGGACCCACGAGGAGACCACCGAGCGCCGGAACGAAGAGAATCCAGAGGGGCGGCCGGCCCCCCTCCCCGGGGAGCGGAAGGGCGTGGCCGATCCCCGTGATCATCCAGACGAGGAGGGCGGCCGCGAAGCCGGAGAGGACCCCGATGGTGAGAGCGGTTCCGACGAGCGAACGCTCCTCGTGCAGCCAGTACTCCCGGGTCAGCAGTCGCTCGAGGCGAAACCGTCGCCGGCGCGTCCGCGGCATCGACTCCCTTTCGGAGTGTGGGGGAAGGGGCGGGATCGGGCCCGGCTATGGGTGCACGACGGGACGCGATTCCGTCAAGGGCCGTCTTGCCTTAACGCGTCGCCGTCTCTCCGAGCATGTTGCGGAACGTGCGCAGGCTGGTTCGAGCCGTCACCGCATACCGCCCGAGACCGTTGTCCGACTCCGTTCGGAACGGGTCTTCGAAATCCGGACGATTGCGGTGCGCTCGTAGCGTGAAGATGCGCCGGAACCCGAGCGCGTGGGCCAGGGAGTCGACCTCCGTCTCCCCGAATCCGAAGGGCCACGCCAGATAGGCGGGCTCCCGGCCCAGGTGTCTCCGGATCGCCGCCCGGCTCTCCCGGAGATCCCGTCCGAGCGGCGAGTCGGCGGAGACCCGCCCGCGGCCGTCCCGCGCCACCGTCAGGAAGAGGGGAACCGCCCTCCCTCCCCGACGGACCTTCGTGTGCATCCGGTGCGTGTGGCTCTCCACCCGCAGGATCCCTTCCGCCTCGAGACGGCGGAGTGACGCCCAGTCGACGAGGTCGAGACCGTTCCAGTCCCGCTCGCCGACCCGACCGGTGAGCAGAAACAGCGTCGCCTTCATCCCGTGTCGCCGGAGCACCGGGACGGCGTGCTCGAGCACCGATCGATCTCCGTCGTCGATCGTGATGACCACGCTCCGCTCGGGCAGGGGACGGTTCCCGGCGAGGCACTCGTCCAGCTCGTCGAGGGTCAGGCTGCGGTATCCCGAGTCCGCCAGCCAACGCATCTGACGGTCGAACTCCGGAACGGTGGTCGTCCAGAATCCGATGTCGGGCAGGGTGGGAAGGTTGAGCAGGACCGCCCCGATCACCCGCAGGAGGCGCTCCGCGTCGAGACCGGGTCGGAAGTAGTGATAGCAGAGGACCGCGACGCCCCCGGGCAGGTCGTCCACGAGGCTCCCGCTCCCGACGCGCAGCTCGTTGCGGTCGTACAGCAACGGGGGCTCGATCCCTCTCCCGGACTCCGGGGAGGACCCGGCGAAGAACCACCACGCGACGGCGGCGGCCATGGCGCCGACGGCGAGAATCGCTCCCCCGCGAGGCGCGCGCCTTCCGCTCACGGCTGCCAGAACACGGTGACGCCGAGCCCCTCCCGCTCGTACCCCGCGCTGGTGTCGAAGCGCGACGTGGACCGCGCGGCGAAGAGAGAGATCCCGACCGGGAGCGCGGGCGACCAGCGCGCCTCGACTCCCCCCGACCAGACGCCGAAGCGATCTCCCTCGTTCTCGCGCTCCGAAGCGAGGCGGGACGTCCCCTCCAGCGTGAAGCTCCCCCGGCCGATCCGCGCGGTCCCCTCCACGAACAGGGCATCGTACTCCTCGGGCGAGTAGTATCCGCGGTCGGGCGACTCGTCGAAGGCGAGCCAGGAGGCCCCCGCCGTGCCCCCGACCTCGAGTCCGTCCCGGACGGGATGCGGGCCCGACTCCACTTCCCCGTTCACCGCCTTCCGCACGTTGTCGTCCGTGTAATCGCCCCGGGAAATCTCGGCGCGAGCCTCCCAGCGATCGGAGAGGCGGCGGCTTGCGCTCAGCGAGAGAAGATCGACGGCCAGCCCCCGCGCGAGGGACTTGGGCGTGTCGATCGGAATCCGTCCCCAGCCGAGATCGAAACGCGTCCAGTCCGCGGGCCACCAGGTCAGCCAGCCGTCGCCGCGCAACCGGGCCTCAGCGACATCCCTCCCCGGAATGAGCAGGAACTCGCCGGCGTCGACCTCCCGTTCGGGGTCTCGAACCGCCTCCATCGTGAGATACGCGTTGAGCGCGAAGCTTGCCGAGAGGCGCACGGACGCTCCCCCCGTCAGTCGGTCCGCGGAGATCTCCTCTACCTCGGGCTCATCGGTCCACACCCGCCGGTACTCGACGAGCGCCCGCGTCCGGGGCCACCGGCCTTCCTCCGCCCGAAGTCCGAACGTCTCGACCACCTGGTCATCGACGTCCTCGTAGTGCGAGAACGAGGTCTCGAACCGGAGTGATCGGTCCCGCTCGATCTCCCGGCGGAGATCGGCCGCCTCCGCTCCCTCGACCCCGGAGAGTGCCTTCAGGGCCGGGTCGGGCCTCCCCTCCCAGGAGAGACTCCGGGCGAGTCCGATGCGCGCCGTCACGTCGTCGGGCTCCCCGGCGAGCATCTCCCGGTAAAGCGTCGCCGCCCGGCGGTGCCGTCCTCGCGCGTTCTCACTCCGCGCCACCCCGTGGCGCGCCTCGCGATTTCCCGGATCGACGGCCAGGGCCTCCCGGTAGCCGGCGGCGGCGCGTCCGTGTCGTTCCCGCCACTCGTCCATGCGCGCCAGCCCCAGGCGGGCCTCGACGTCGTCCGGGTGCTCCTCGGCCAGCGCGGCGTACACCTCGCGCGCCTCCTCCAGCTCCCCCGACCAGGAGAGAGCGAGCGCCAGACCCCGGTGGCCGTCGGGGTCGCCCGGGTGGTGTGTGAGGTGCTTTCGGAACCAGGGGACCGCCTCGTCCGCCCGCTCCTGCCACGTGAGCTGGTAGGCGATCAGAAGCGCCGCCTCCGACTCGAGGGTCGGGTCGACCTCCAGTGCGGCCAGGGCGCACGCCACGGCCCGGCCGTGGCGGTCGACCTCCGCGTACCCGCGGGCCTCGTCGAGGAGCGCGTCCGCGACGCCGGCCCGCGCCGTGGAGCCGGCGGCCAGGACGAGACCCGCTCCCGCCGCGCACAGCGCCCTCCGACCGAGCCGCGCCCGTCCCGGTCGCCTCAGTCTCGCCGCGTCTTCCATTGGGTCCCCTTCCGTTCGGGGCGGCGGAAGATCCCCACCGGCGTCGACCGGACGGTCACGAGTGCGAGGAACATCCAGTAGATCAGCGGATAGAAGATGGCGATCGCGTAGGATCGACCGAGCTGGAAGTCGTACCTCCGGTCGAGCAGGACCCC
>JALGZR010000080.1 GCA_025774805.1 bacterium | reverse complement strand
CCCGACTCCCCGTTCGGGTAGGTTCCCTCGTGGCCGAAGCTGGTCAGTCCGTAGACCTCGTCGACGGAGACGTCGAGGAAGGCGCGCTCTCCGGAGCGGCCGAGGTCCGGCTCCCGTTCGATGATCTCGGCACCCCGGAGCATCGTGCCGGAAAGTCGCAGGTCGAAGGCTCCCAGCAGCCGCCCGGCCAGGGAGGGCTGCCCGAGCCGCTCCGCCCACGCCTCCGAGAGGAAGAGATCGCCCATCCGCACGGAGAGGACTCCGCTCTTCGCATGGAAGTGAAGGTCGGAGTTCTTCACCTGCAGGGGAATTGCGAGGGAGGGATCCTGACCCCGCAGCCCCAGCACGAGGCGCTCCTGGGACGGGTCGATCTCCACCGAGAAATCGTAGAGGAAGAGCGGGTCCAGGGCGCGTCCGGTCCGGAGGTGTTCCGTCCGGAAGGCGAGCCCGCCGCTCACGGCAACGGCGACCGTTCCCTCGACGAAGTGATCGAAGGCCCCGTTGTCGGTGACGAAGTCGAGGTCCGGGCTCGCGACGACGGTGAAGGAGTGAATCGGGGGCTCGAGCAAGAGCTGGACCGCCCGATCGAGGGAGACGTCCGCGGTGTGCCGCGGGTTGACCAGGGACATCCCGAGGTTGTCGAGACGGCTCGGGCTCAACGACACGGTGACGGTTCCCGAGTCGATCCGCCATGCCTGCAAACCCGCCGTTCCGAGCCCGGGGGAGGCCAGAGTCAGCAGGAGGGCCGCGAGAAGGGTGACCGACGGGAACCTGCGCTTCAGCATGGGATGAGCCTCCGGATAGCGGTGCGCCCTCCCACACGATGGAGGACGGAACCGAGGGACGGTCGGGAGTTTCGCGCCGGAACGGGCCCGTCGACGGATCTGTCGCCACACTGTCGCCACGCCCGGTCCCCCTCCATGATCCCAGATCGGGGAGCCCCGGGGCAACCCCACCGGTCCGAAAGCCCTGATCCCGGTGTCTCTTACAACCGATGAAGGGGGAAGCCACCCATCTTCCCGACGGGCCGCGGGGAACCGGGACCGGACGCGCCCGGGGAGACCGGGCCTTCCCGCGCGGAGTCGCGACCGGCGCGGGCCCGGGGGGCGGCTACCGCCCGGAGAAGTCCCGGCTCGCGGTCCCCGTGCTCTCCGGGGCCTTGCAATCGGAAGAGGCCGGGGCCAGAATGGCGCCGTCGGCGACGGGAGGTGTTCGTTCATGGAGATGATTCTGCTACCGGGTGGAGTGCTGAGGGCATCCGTCTGGGATCCGGCGGTTCGCGACTCCGTCATGCGGGACGTCACCGATGAACTACCCTACTTCCTGCGCACGATCGTCCGCCTGCACGACCAGGTCACTTTGAAGGACCTGCTTCTCCTGGCGGAGCGGCACCGCGAGTTCCTTCTGCCGCTGTTCACTGATCTCCTGGACGACTTCGTGGACGAGGTGAAGCGCCCCGTCACGGTCGAAGAGCTCTGCGAGCTCGACTACCTCGAGATCGGATGGGAGTGCTACTCGGAGGGACGTCGGTTCGATCTCCAGCCGATCCTCGTCGGCCGGAACCACAAAGACCCGCAGGCCTACTCGGTGGAGGCCGTACCGACGAACTCCATGGCTCACCTTCCGGTGATGCTTCGAACGCGGTTCGCGTTCAAGTTCCGCTCCGAGAGTGGAGAGCCGCCCGCCCCCTTCTCGAACCTCCGTCGCGAGTTCCTTCTGTTCGACGTCTTCGACGCGGTACTCGCCGAGATCACCTTCCACGGCGATCCCCACGAGAGGGATCGTTGGTGGCGGGAGATCGGAAGCCGGGAGTTCGATCCCCTCGACGGCCCCTCGCACGAAGAGGGCGCGTAGCGGAAGGCATACGAGGCGGGGCGGGCATTCCGCCAGACTCCCCCCGTCGGGACCGGGGTCCGGCGAGTGCGGATAGTTCTTCCGGTTCACTTCGCCTCGCGTATACTCCCGCGGCGTGAGCGGAACGATCGATGATTCCCCGAGCCGGCGCGTTCTCCGGGTGACGCTCCGCGGAGTGATGACGCGCTTCGGGCAGAGATTCCTCTGGATCCTGCTTTACTATGGTGTCGTCCTCACGATCGGGGCGGTGGGGTATCGCCACGTCGAGGAGGGGTGGAGCTGGTTCGACGCCCTCTACATGTCGGTGATCACCGCGACCTGCGTGGGATACGAGGAGACCCATCCTCTCTCTCCGGCGGGGCGGGCCTTCACCATCGGGCTCTTGGGTCTGAGCCTCCTCGGACTCGGGCTGCTCTGGGCGATGACGACGGCCCTGTTCATCGAGCTCGATCTGGGAGGGGTCTTCCGCAAGAGGCGAATGATGAAACGTGTCGATCGCATGTCGGGACACTACATTGTGTGCGGGGCCGGGCGCATGGGGAGGGTGATCGTCGACGAGATGATCCGAGCCGGCGCGGAGGTCGTCGTGATCGAGAGCTCTCCGGACCGAGTGATGGATCTTCGTGAGAGATACCCCGGTCTTCCGGTCATCGAGGGCAATGCCACCAGCGATGCGACACTGGAGACCGTCGGCGTGGACCGGGCCCGGGGTCTGGCCGCGAGCCTTCGTGACGATGCCGACAACCTCTTTCTCTGTCTCACCGCCCGTGCCCTCGGCCCCCATCTCCAAATCGCGGTGCGGGCCAGCGACGAGGAATCGATCGCCAAGATGCACCGGGCCGGGGCCGACCACATCGTCTCGCCGACCGTCACGGGCGGCGCCCGCCTCGCGGCGACCCTGCTGAAGCCCAGCGTCGTGAGCTTTCTCGACGCGACGACGTTCGCCACGGAGCTCGCGCTGCATCTCGAGGAGACCGTCGTGCCGGAGAGATCGCACCTCGCGGGCAAGAGTCTGGCCGAGGCTCGTATCCCCCAGGAGACCGGGCTCATCGTGCTCGCGCTCCGGCGGGGTGGGGGCCCGGGCCCGGCCATGTACAACCCCGGACCCGATGTCCGTCTCGCCGCGGGCGACGTCATGATCGTGCTCGGGCCCCAGGAGCAGATCGACCGCCTGACGGAATACGCGACACGGTAGGGGTGGGCCTTCGGGCGTCATCGAGACGCCTGGACGCCCTCCTGCCGCCTCCTCGCTCTCCGTCCGCCGCCCTCCCGAGCCTGCATCTCTCACCAGGCGCGGCGAGCCGCTGCCGCAGCAGGGGATGGCGAGAGTTGCAGGCCAGCTCCGTCGCATCACGTAACCTCTTGCGACGGAGACTCTTGTACTCCCGATTCTCCAAGAGTAAGCTTCGGAGGAGCCTCCTCCGATCACGGAGTGGCCAGGTTTCCACCGCGCCGAAGTGCTAGCGATGATCTCGCACCCGAAACCGACTCCAGAGCGGCGGGAATCCCCTTCCTTCCGACGAAGGAACGTCCTGGTCGCCCTTCTCGCGACCCTCGGCCTGGTCATGGGGTCGGCCTGCTCGAGGTGGGACCGATACTGGAACGAGGACACCGGCCCCACCGGACCCGGGACGCCTTCCGATACGGTGCCCCCCACCGTGCGCTTCCTGACACCCTCGGGCCAGGACCCGGCCCACGCCACGGCCGTCAAGGGCTCTACCTACGCGATCGTAATTGACGCGGACGACGATCAGGGGGTCGTTCAGGTCGCGCTCACCATCGACGACGGACCGGCGCTGGATGTCCTCGGACCGGGCTGGACGTTGATGTGGGACACGACGGTTCTCGCCGAGACGAGCACCCACCGGCTCGAGGCGACGGCGGTCGACGCGGCCGGCAACATGGGAACCGGCGGACCGGTCTATGCGCAGGTCTTCAATCTCGGTCCCGAGGTCGTCATCTCTTCCCCCGCCGACGGTGCGCTCGTGAAGGGCCAGCTGGAGATCACCGTCGAGTTTCTCGGCGCGGTGCCGGATATCGAGAGGTTGGAGTTCTTTGCCGGGATTTTCCCCATCGGTGAGCTCACGGCGCCCCCCTGGACGTACGTTCTCGATACGAGGCCGCTACCTTCGAGCCGGTACGTCCTCACGGTCAAGGCAACGACCAGCCTCGGTAGCGTCGGGGTGAGCGACCCCCCGGTAGGGATTTACGTCCACAACGGCATACCGGACGTGATGATCGACTTTCCGATCCCGGCAGTGGATACGGTGGGCGCTCCCGTTCCATGGAAGTTCGCCACTCGAGGCACTCTGGTTCTCGAGGGGACGGCGTCCGACGACGAGGAAGACGAGATTCCGATTCCACCCGACCAGATCGTCTGGCGTTCGGATCTCGACGGACCGATCGGCACCGGCCTGAACATCCAGGTCCAGAATCTCACCGTGGGATCGCACACGGTGACGCTCGAGGTCACGAACGCGTGGGGGACCCGCGGATCCGACTCCATTCCGGTGGAGGTACTGGCGGAGGGCACCTACATGTTCTGCGAAGACATCATGGACGACATCATCGTATGGGGCCAGTGCACGAAGTGCCATAACCCCGACTCGTCGGAGTGGCCGAACATGGAGCTCGATCTCCGGACCTACTCCGGTCTGATGGCGGGCGGCCTGACGACGGCGTTTCCGATCGTCTCTCCCGGTCGACCCGAGGCCAGCTTCCTCTACAACAAGATCACCGCGGTGTGGGACAGCGTGGACGCTTGGGTCGGAGAACCCATGCCTCCTCCTCCGCCCCTCCTGTTTCCCCCGGTGTTCGATTACCTCAAGGAGCAGATGCGCGTCTGGATCCTGGAAGGGGCCGCACCCGATGACCCCGAAGAGTGCGGCTAGCCTGCGCATCTCACCAGCCTCTGCTGCGGCAGCGGCAAAGCCGCGCCTGACTTCGTCGCTGCGGGGCTTCCGCCCTGCGACGGGGCTACGGCCCCGCCTCGGGCGAAAGCCCCCCGTCTCCTCGCCAAACACGGCTATCCGCAGCCTCGCGACGAGCCTGGTGAGAATTGCAGGCTGGCCTGCCCTCCCTTCGGCGGAATCCCGGCATCCCGAGCGGCCCTCGGGGCAACTCTGTCCCGCGTCCGGCCCTGATCGATTTCGCGACGTAACCTCTTGCTATGATGGCCCTTGTCCTCCGGATTTCCGGAGTGTAAGCTCGTAGGACCCTCCCCTGACCGCGGAGACGCCGCGTCACTCACCGTGCCGAAATGCCAGGGATGATCTCGCACCCGAAACCGACCCCAGAGTGGCGCAAACCCCGTTTCCCCGGGCCGAGATCCGTCACGCTCGCCCTCCTCGCCGCCATCGGTCTGGTCCTTGGATCCGCCTGTTCGGAGTGGGATCGCTACTGGGACGAGGACGATCCCCCCACCGGCCCCGTCACCCCGACGGATCGGACCCCGCCGACCGTGAGCTTCCTGGCGCCGTCCGGCCCTGACAGTGCCCACGCCACTCCGGTGAGCGGCTCCACCTATCCGGTCGCGATCCAAGCCGAGGACAGCGTGGGGGTGGCTCAGGTCTCGCTCACCATCGATGGCGGACCGGCGGTCGACGTTCCCGGGCCGGATTGGACGTTAATGTGGGACACCACAATTCTCGACGAGGCGAGCACCCACCGCCTCGAGGCCACAGCGGTCGACGCGGCCGGAAACACGGGGACCAGTGGAGCGGTCTACGCGCAGGTCTTCAATCTCGGCCCCGAGGTCGTCATCACCTCTCCCCCCGACAGCGCTCTGGTGAAGGGCCGGCTCCCCATCGCCGTCGACTTCCCCGGGGCGGCGCCGGACATCGAGAAGGTGGAGTTCTTCGCCGGGATCTTCCCCGTCGGAGAGCTCACCACGCCTCCCTGGACGTACGAGCTCGACACGAGGCTGCTCCCCACGAGCCGGTACGTTCTCACGGCCAAGGCGACGACCACCCTGGGCAGCGTCGGGGTGAGCGACCCCGTGCAGGTCTACGTGAACAACGGCGTGCCGGTCGCCGAGATCGACTTCCCCGCCGGGGACATGGACACGGTCGCCACCCGCGGCATTCTCGTCCTGGAGGGAACCGTGTCCGACACCGAGGAGGACGAGATCCCGATCCCGCCCGATCAGATCATCTGGCGCTCGAGCGTCGACGGGTCGATCGGCACCGGCCGGGAGACTCAGGCTCAGTACCTTACCGTGGGGACCCACGCGATCACGCTGGAAGTCACGAACGCCTGGGGGACCACCGGATACTCCGACCCGATTCCGATGGAGGTGCTGGCGGAAGGAACGTACACGTTTTGCGACGACATCATGCGAGACATCATCGAGTGGAGCATGTGCACGTTCTGCCACAATCCCAACACTTCGGAGTGGCCCAGCATGGAGTACGATCTCCGGACCTACTCCGGCCTGATAACGGGCGGCCTGACGACGGCGTTCCCGATCGTCGCTCCCGGCCGACCGGAGGCCAGCTTCCTCTACAACAAGATCACCGCGGAGACGACCGAGGAGACGTGGGCCGGAGACCCCATGCCTCCGGATCAGTTCCCCCCCGTGTTCCCATTTCTTCAGGAGAAGATGCGCGTCTGGATACTGGAAGGAGCGGCGCCCGATGATCCCGAAGAGTGCAACTAGGGACCGGCCGCGGCCCGGCGCCCGTCCCTTCCCGGTCGCGGTCGTCCTGCTTCTCATGCTTTTGACGGCATCGCCGGCCGATGCCGCCCGCTGGAACTGGTCGGGGTCGATCACGCTCGACCACACGAACATCCTCGACGACCCGGCGGAGGGAGAAGATGTCCTCGGGTACGCCGGCTCCCTCGTGGAGTGGAGCCTGAAGGCGACCGTCGACGTCTCGGACAGGCTCTCGTTCAACGGCAGGATCTGCACGAGCTGCCACGGGATCACCGTCGATCAGGCCTACGCCGAGATCCGTCTCCACCGGCGTCTCAGCGCGGAGGCGGGGCGGATCAACGTCCCGTTCGGCGATTTCTATCTGCGTCACGACCCGGCGAACGACGCGTTCCTCTCGAAGCCGCTCCCCTATGCGATGGGGCACATGATTCGCTACCAGAGCACGCAGTTCAATCTGGGCGTGTTGCCCATGCCCTACGTCGATCACGGCGCCTCGTTGTTCGGTGACGTCTGGATTCGTGACCAGCTGCAGATCTGGTACGCGGTCTACGGAGTGAACGGCTTCCAGTCCTCTTCGCCCCGGGATTTCACGTTCAAGAACCAGGTGGCCGATGCGGGGGTCATCGACAACAACGACTCCCCGTCCTGGGGGGGCCGCCTCGCGCTCGCGCAGGGGCCCTTCGCCCTCGGAGGGTCCTATCTGCGCGGCACCTACGATCCGGACGGCGATTACGATTACGACGCCTGGGGCATCGACGGGTCGGTGTACGTGCGCGGAATCCAACTTCGCGGGGAGTACCTGCACCGCGGAACCGACGTCCTCGACGACGATCGATTGAACATCGTGCACAAGGACGGGTTCTACGCGCAGGTCGAGGCTCCGGTCGGCCGGTACCTCGACCTGGTGGGACGATTCGACGGACTGCTCCGCGAGGGTGTCCCCCTGGGCACGAACAACGACGAGTCCTCGGCCATCGTCCGCTTTACCGTGGGCGCCAACGTGAAGCCGACGATCGACTACGCGTTCCGGCTCCAATACGAACGCTGGCGCTTCACCGACTTCGCCGAGGTGGACGTCCTCCATCTCGGCGCGGTGATCACCTACTGACGGGACATCCGGGCCCGAACGACACGGAGGGGCATCACGTGGGATCCCGGTTCTCAGCGCGATCCGCCGCGACCCGGCGGGTCTCGACCGTCGGGCGCTTCGCCGTCGCTGTATCGCTCTTGACGCTCGGGTTCGGAGGCCCCGTCGCCCGCGCCCAGGACGCGGCCGACGAAGAGGAGCTCCGCGTGTTCGACGCCGATCTTGGTCCCGCATGGATCGACGTCAGCGCCTATCCCGAGGATCAGAAGCAGGCGTACGCCCACTTCGCGCGCAAGTGCTGCAAGTGCCACACACTCGCCCGCCCCATCAACTCCACGCTGCGGGGCGACGAATGGGACGCCTACGTGAACCGCATGAGCCGGAAGTCGGGGTCGGGCATCTCGCCGGCGGACGTGAAGGTAATTCTGGGGTTTCTGATCTTCGATTCCGAGCGACGGGCTCGTACGGCCAATGCGGTGGATCCGGAGCTCCTTCCCTTCCTCCGGGTAAACCGGGAGCTGAGCGGCATCGGACGCTTCCCCGCCTCCCTGAAGGACATCCGGGTCGAAAACGGATCCCTGCGCGTGGCCGTCGAGGGCGATCGTCGACTGGATCTCAGCCGGTTCTTCGCGAACGACGACGGACAGAAGCTCGTAAAGTGGACACGGCGGGCGCCGAACCGGGGAGAGATCGTGATGGAAGAGGTCGAGCCGCGGGAGGGGGAGGAAGCCGGCCGGGTCGATGCCTCTTCCGATGAGGATCTCCTGCGGGCGGTGGCCGAGGCGATCGGATCGGAGAGCGAACCCGAGGAGCGGATCGAGCTCATCCTCGATTGGCTGGACGAGATGATCGTGCGCGAGTACCGCGAGGGCACACCGGAGACCGCCGTGGTCCTGCGCGAGAGGAGCGGCGATGCCACCGAGTTCACCCGGGCGTTCGTCGAGATGGCGCGGGCGGCCGGCGTACCGGCCCGCTCCCGTCTCGGATTCGTGGCGCGCCGGACCGCCTTCTATCTCCACCACTGGGCGGAGGTCTGGCTCGACGGCTGGGTTCCCGTCGACCCCTACCTGGGTCAGCTTCCCGCCGATCTCACGCACATCCGGCTCGACGTTTCGGAAAAGGACGCCCTCGCGAGCTGGGACGCGGGAAGCGTTCCCGGCCTCGATCGGCTGAAGCTCCGTGTCGTCGTGCCCGACGTGGAGTCCGGAGAGGACGAGGGATAGCCCATGGATGGCGGACCGCAGCGGAGCGATTGCCAGGGCTCGGGTCCTCCCTGCCGGGCGGCCTGCCCCGTCGACAAGGACATCCCCGGCTTCTTAAGGGCGATCGCCCGGGGCGACTCGGCCGGAGCGTGGCGCATCGCGTATCGCGACAGCCTCTTCCCCGGAGTCCTGGGGTGGATCTGCCCCCGTCCCTGCGAATCCGCGTGCCGACTCCGGGGAAGCGGGACCGCGGTGCAGGTGTGCGATCTCAAGCGGTGGGTGACGTATTCTCACGACCCCCCGCCGGACATGCAGTTCCTGCCGCGCGGCGGCGGCCCCGAGGTGGCGATCATCGGAGCGGGCCCCGCCGGGCTCGCCGCCGCCCACGACCTCACGGTCGCCGGGGCGCAGGTGACGCTGTTCGACCGGGACGATCATCCCGGGGGACTTCTGAGAGATTGCATTCCCGACTTCCGGTTACCCCCCGAGGTGGCCCAGGCGGACATCCGGCGGATCCTCTCCCTGGGCATCCGCTTCGAGCCGGGCTTCCGCCTCGAGAGCGAGGAGCAGCTCCGGGCCCTCCGCGACCAGGGGTACGCGGCGGTGCTTCTCGCGACCGGGGCGGGAGACGATCGGGAGCCCGGGGTGCCCGGCTGGCGGACCGCCCCCGTCAGCCGGACCGCGATCGCGTTCCTCCGGGACGTCGCCCGAGGAAGGGCCCGGCTGGACGGCAAGCGCGTGGTCGTCGTCGGCGGCGGCAACGGGGCGATCGACTCCGCCCGGACGGCGCTCCGGGTCGGGGCCTCCGAGGTCGCCATCCTCTACCGGCGGGGCCGGGAGCACCTGCCCGCCTTCGGGGACGAGATCGCCGCCGCGGAGTCGGAGGGAATTCGCATTCATCCGTGGATGGGCGTGAACGAGCTCGTCTGGAAAGCCGATACTCTCGAAGGGGTGCGGTGCGTCCGGACGCGGCTCGAGGACGGCGACGCTCCGCCCCGCGAGAGACGGGTCGAGGAAGTTGCCGAGAGCGGGCACTTCCGGTCGTGCGATGCGGTCGTCTTCTCGATCGGGCAGTCCCCGACGTCGATGCCTCCCCTGTCCCGCGTTCCCGGCGTGTTCGCGCACCGGGCTCCGTCGGCCGGGGGCGGAACCGTGGTCGAGGCAATCGCGGCCGGCCGGGAGGCGGCCGTCGCGATCGTGAGCTGGTTGGCGCGGTCCGGCCGCTGGAGCGGGGAGCGTCCCGCCCGGGCGCCGGCCGAGGGAGGCCCTCCCGGTGCGCCGGAGTCGATCGGCGAGACGCCGGAGAGGCCCGAGAGCTTCTCCGTTCTCCCGTTCGCCGTCGTCCCCGGAGAGGCGGGTCGCTGCCTGCGCTGCGATCTGAGTCTCACGCTCGACGCGGAGCGATGCGTTCTCTGCGGAGGATGCGAGACGCGATGCGCCCACGGCGCGCTCGCCTGGCGACAGATCGTGAACGGCGCCTCGCGACTCACGGTTCACGATGACCTCTGCATGCGCTGCGGGGATTGTGTCGCCGGTTGCCCCTCCCGAGCGCTGAGATGGGAGCTATGGATTCGGCCGAATCGATTCCAGACCGTCTGGACGACCCCCGGTCCTTAGCCCGCCGGCGTCTGCTCCAAGGCATCGGATGGGGAGGAGTGGGCGTTCTTTTGACGGCGTCCGTCCCGTGCACGATCCGGTTTCTCCGACCGCAGGGTCTGCACGGCACGGGCGGCCCCGTCGAGCTCGGGACGATCCAGGACTATCGTTCACCGGCCGTGACGACGCGCTGGGTGAGCCGTCACGGGCTGTGGATCGTGAACCGGGACGCGCGTCTGTTCGCGCTCGAGGCGGTCTGCACCCACCTCGGCTGCACGCCACGCTGGATGCCCGATCGGGGCCTGTTTCGCTGCCCGTGTCACGGCAGCCGCTTCTCGCCCGAAGGAGAGGCGTTGAACGGTCCGGCGGTGGAGCCCCTGCACCGCCTCGCGATCCGCGTGGAGCACGACCAGGTGCTGGTCGACTCCTCTCTCCGGGCCCCGCTCGATCGGGCGGTGCGGGATCCGCGATTCTTCGTCCGGCTGTGACGGCGCTCGCGCGGTCGCCGGGGAAACGGAGGTAAGTCGCGTGTCCGGAGGGAGAGAACGGTTCCGGGCGCTCCGCGACAGTCAGCTCTGGCGATCGATCTTCCGAACCGGAGTTCCCCAGACGCCCCGTTCGCGACTCGCGGTCATCGTCTCGAACGTCTTCCTGCATCTCCATCCCCTGCAGATCTCCGCGGCCTCGCTCCGGTTTCGCCGCACGTTCTGCATGGGCGGGCTGGCGTTCCTCTCCTTCGTGATCGTGACCGTCACCGGAATCCTCCTGATGTTCTATTACCGTCCGACCGCGGAGTACGCGTACGCGGACATCGAGGACATCATGCACACCGTTCCGTACGGCCGGCTGCTCCGGAACCTGCACCGGTGGAGCGCGCACGCGATGGTGCTCCTCGTGATCGCCCACATGGCGCGCGTCTTCCTGGCGGGAGCGTACCGGCCGCCCCGCGAGTTCAACTGGGTCGTCGGGGTGATGCTCCTCGTGCTCACTCTGTTCCTGAGCTTCACCGGTTACCTCCTTCCCTGGGACCAACTCGCCTACTGGGCGGTGACCGTCGGGACCAACATGGCGGGAGCCGCCCCGATCGTCGGCCACCTCGGCCCGTTCACGGTCGTCGGAGAGGGCAACGACGTCCGCGCGCTCCTGCTCGGAGACCGCGTGGTCGGCGATGCGGCGATTCTCCGCTTCTACGTGCTGCACTGCGTGGTCGTTCCCGTCATCCTGGTGATTCTTCTCGCGGTCCACTTCTATCGCGTGCGCCGGGACGGCGGCGTGCTCGCCCGCTATTGAGGCGACGGGAGGGAATCGTGACGAGCGGACCGCCCCCTCGAAGGGAAGGAGCCCGGGACCCGGCCGGGGGACGCGTGCTCGGCGACGTGCATCCGCCCGGGGCCAGCCCCGCCCCCCCCGATCGGACCGACCTCGTGCCGGTCTGGCCGAATCTCCTGTTTCGCGAGACGCTGGCGACGCTCGTCCTCGTCATCGGACTCATGGTCATCTCGCTGGTCTTCGATGCGCCGCTCGAGGATCCCGCCGATCCCACCCGGACGCCGAATCCGGCCAAGGCCCCCTGGTACTTCGTGGGACTCCAGGAGCTTCTCGTCTACTTCGATCCGTGGGTGGCGGGAGTGGGCATTCCGCTGGTCATCATCTTCGGTCTCTGCGCGGTCCCCTACATCGACCCGACCCGGACGGGAATGGGGCTCTACGCGTTCCGGCGGCGGCCCATGGCCATGGCCATCTTCCTCGTCGGTCTCGTCGGCTGGTTCCTGCTCATCGCGATCGGTCTCTGGTTCCGGGGTCCGGGATGGGCGTGGGTGTGGCCGGGGGCGACCGGGGTGCATGCCGAGCTATCAGGTGCGTCGCGCGCGCTGCCGAACTGGGTGGGTGTGCCCCTGGTGCTCGCATTCTTCGTCGGGGGTGGAATGCTCATCGTTCGGCGCGTGCGGACCTGGAAAGGCTTCACTCCCGTGCGGCGGTGGACGTTCGCGCTCCTGCTGCTCGCCATGATCGGCACCGGGATCAAGATCGCGCTGCGGCTCGCCTTCGATCTCCAGTATCTGGTGAGCTTCCCCCGCGTCGGATTCAATCTCTGAGGTCGGATCGTGCGTTCCGCGTTCGCGCTTCTCGTTCTCGCCCTTCTCGCGGTCACGGTCTGGACGCTCTGGGACGACGCGTTTCCGAAGTGGCGCCGGTATCAGGAGGAGCTCGTTCGCCGCGAGACCGACCGGCTCGAGAGAGAGCTCGCGCAGGCCCGATCGGAACTCGAGCGGCCGGAGCTCCGCGCCGAGCTGGAGCGGATCGACGTGCGGCTCCGCGAGTTCCGCGCCGACACCACCGCGTCGACCGCTCGTCTCTCGGCGGTGCAAACCCGTCTCCAGGAGATCGAGGAAGAGGTCGATGAGATCCGTGGAGAGCTCCGCCTCGCCGATCGCCGGCTGCGCGAGCCCGAGACGACGCGGCTCCACCGCGAGGTGACCGACGCGCTGGACCGGGTCCGCGCCGCCTACGCCGCCGAGAGCGGGAGCTGGCCGCCCGACACGTTGCGCCTCGGGCGGCTCTGGGCGATTCGCGACTCCCTCGGTGACCGGCTGGTCGCGATCGAGGGTCCGGTTCGGGAGTGGCGCGCGCTCCTGGAGGAGAAGCAGGGCGAGGCGAGGATGCTTCGACTGGAGGCGTTGGAGCTCACGAGCGTTCGCGACAGCCTGGAGACGGTGCGGTCGCGTCTTCTCGAGCCGGTGGCGACGCGGGAGTCCGCGCTCGCCCGACTGCGGAACCGGCGGATCCGGATACGGGAGATCGTCTCCCCCGGCCGGAGCGAGGTGGCGCGTTGCCCGACGTGCCACGGCACGCTCGACGATCCGCCCGGCGTTCATCCCCCCCTGCCGGCGATGGAGGTGTTCCGCGACGTGCCGTGCACCGTCTGTCACCGGGGAAGCGGTCGCGCCCTGTCGGTGATGGACGCGCACCGGGGGCTGCTCACCGCCGCCGGGTTCGGAGCGGGGCCGCGCTCGTTCCGCGCCCGGATCGAGGAGCTGTCGAGCCCGGATCCTGCCGTGCGGGAGGTGGCCCGGGACGAGCTCCGTCGCATCACCGGAATCGATCCCGCGCTGGAACGGTCCGGAGAGCGGGAGGTCGCGGACGAGGACTCGGCCGCGGCGGCCGCGTGGGCGGAGTGGTGGCTCACGGCCGAGGCCTACTTCGAGCCGGGAGATCGCGAGGGGGACGAGCCGGACGAGAGCGCGCTCCTGATGGCCGGCATCGATCCGTGGATCTTCTCGGTGCGCGGGCGTCCGCTCCGCTACGTCGGCTCCGGAAAGTGCCTCGGCTGTCACGAGGTCCAGCACCGCGAGCACAGCCGGCGCTGGCTCGCCACCAAGTTCCGCAGCATCGAGCGTCTCGCGGACGAAGTCGATCCCACGCCCTGTCTTCCCTGTCACTCGACCGGTTACGATTCGACAGCCGGCACGTACGCGGAGCCGGGTGTCACGTGCGAGGGTTGTCACGGTCCCGGCGAGCGCTACAATGAGATGATGCTCGTCGGCGAGGAGCTCCTCGGAAAAGGCGACGAGGCGCGCGGTAATGCTCTGCTCGCTCACTCCTCCCGACTGGCCCGCGAGGCGGTGAGCCGGCGAAACGTTCCCGGCGAGGCGGGCGACATCAACGTCTGCGTGAAGTGTCACCATCCCCGACGCCACCGTGACGGCGGCCCGAGCGTCCTGGAGCGCGCCCCCACGGACGCGCCCGGTGGTTGAGCCGGTGGCCGGGCCGCCGGTCGAGAGGATGCGCATGGGTGGCCTCGAGCGATGGACGGAGTGGGTTCGCGGAGCGGCCCGGTGCCGGCTGATCCCCGGGCTCGGACTCCTCGTCCTCGGTGGTCTCGGTTGCGGCGGCGACGATCCCCCCCTGCCTCCCCCCGGCTCCTCCGGTGCCGCCGACCCGGCGACAGCAGTGACCGGGCCCGACACCCCCGGGCTCTCGCAGGAATTCGAAGACATGGAGGTTCCGCCCGGGCAGCTCACCCGAGCGATTCCGGTGGGCGACGCGTGGGCGGAGCCGGAGGGGCCCGCGTACCGATCCCTCTGCCTGCGCTGTCACTCGGTCAGCCAGACGTCCTTCGCCGTCACGGACTGGCTCGAGAGCGCCCACGCGAAGGCCGGGGTCCTCTGCGGAAGCTGTCACGGAACGCACGAGGAGGGATTCATCACGAAGCCCGGGGTCGACCGGTGCATCGTCTGTCACGCTCCGCAGGTCGAGGAGTTCCTCGCCTCCGGGCACGGACCCGAGCGGGCTCCGGGGATGCGCTGCATCTCCTGTCACGAGGCGCACGCGACCGATCGCGGACTCATCGGCTCGGTGGCGCTCTGCACCGGCTGCCATCTCGACTCCGAGCACGTGCAGGGATTCCCCGCCTCGAGGATGGGCACGGTTCTCGCCGAACATCCCGTCGGCCCGGACGGAGACATCCGGGCGCCCGACTGCGTCTTCTGCCACATGCCCGAGTCCCCGATTCTGAGGGAGACGGGGGACTACCGGAGGGATCGGGTCACGCTTCACGATTCCGCGATCACGGTTGGGCGCCATCCCAAGGATCCGCGACGACTCACCGACGAGACGATCGAGTTCCTCGTTCCGCTCTGCGTTCAGTGTCACAGTGAGCGCAACGCGCGCTACCGGCTCGAGAACTCCGATCCCCTGATCCGGCGGTGGACCCCGATCGGGATGGCGGGCGAGATCCGCCGCCGTCCCGCGCCGGACGCCGGGCCGGACGCCGGGGCCGCGTCGTCTCCGGGAGGTGGGTCATGAGCGGTCGCCGTCCCCTCTCCCTCCCCCAAGAGGGCATCGTGGCCGGCGGCGGGCCGGCGGCCGGTTTCGGCCGCGAACCCGTGATCAGTCGCCGGCGCTTCCTCGGTCAGTGCGGCCGCTGCGCGGTGACGCTCGCGGTGGGGGCGACGCTTCCCGACCTCCGCCGTGGCCTCCTCGGCGGGGAGGCCGCGGCGCAGGAGGCGGCCGGGGGCGGCGCGCCGGAGGAGGTGGCCGGGGGCGGCTCGCCCCTCGCGGGCGACGTCGATCGCTGGTCGCGCTCGGTCTGCGACCTCTGCGGGCTCGGGGAGCCGGTCTTTCTCGGCGCCCGGGAGGGGAAGCTCGTCGCGGTCAAGGGAATCCCCCGGTCGAGGACCGGCTTCGGCCGTCTGTGCCCCCGCGCGCGGGCGCTCACCGGAACGGCGGCCGCCGGCGAAGATCGCGCGCTTCAACCGCTCGTTCGGCGCGACCCCCAGACGAAGGGAACTCTCGAAGGTCTCGAGCCGGTGTCGTGGGACGAGGCGCTCGCGACCGTGGCGGAGAGGTTCCGGAGAGTGCGCGAGAGCATCGGGGCCGGGGGCGTCGCCGTGCTGGCCTCCGACGGCGAGACGTGCGAGACCTACTCCGTTCTGGCCCGTCTGGTCCGGGCCGGGATGGGAACCGATCATCTCGACACGCCCGCCCGTCTCGACGCTCTGCACGCCTACGACGCCTGCGCGGACGTCTTCGGCGTCGCGGCCAACCCCGGCACGGTGGAGGACGTCGACGCCGCGGATCTCTGCGTTCTCATCGGGGGAGACCTCGCGGAGAGCCATCCGAATCTCTTCTACCGCGTGCTCGACGGCCGCCGGGCGGGGACGTGCCGCGTCTTGCTCGTCGACTTCCGGAAGACGCTCGCGGCCGGAATCGCGGACCTCCACCTCCGACCGCGACCGGGGCGGGAGCTGGCGGCCGTGAACGCTCTGGCGGGTCGTCGGGCGACGGGAATCGACGCCGCCCCGATCGCCGCTCTTCGCGACGCGTGGAATCAAGCGCGCAAGCCCGTGACGATCGTCGGACCGACGGCGCTCGGCTCGCCGACCGGGGCGGCGCTCGCGCACGCCGTGGCCCGGCTGCACCGGGAGACGGAACGGTGGGGGAGTCCGGGGAAAGGCCCGCTCTTCCTGCCCCGCGGGGCGAACGCGACCGGGGTCGTGGCGTTCGGAATCCGACCGGGGTGGCTGCCCGCGGGAGGCCGCCTCGACGATCCGGGCGATCGCGAGAAGACGGCGCGGGAGTGGGGCGTCACCTCCGACGCGCTGCCCGCCCGCCCCGGGCTCACGTTCCTCGAGTGGCCGGCCGCGGTTCGGGAGGGTCGCCTCGGTGCGCTCCTCGTCCACCGGACCAACGCCGCCGCGGAGATGCCGGATTCGGGGGCCTGGCGGGATGCGCTGCGGAGCGCCTTCACCGCGGTCACGTCGACGCACGTTCCGTCCGAGACGACCCTCCTGGCCGACGTCGTTCTGCCCCTGGGTCTCGTGTCCGGGGAATCGTCCGGGACGATGATGACGCTCGACCGGCGCTGTCAGCTTCTGGAGCGGGCCACCGAGCCGCCGGGAGAGGCGCGCGACGCCGAGCGGACGCTCACCGAGATCGCCCGAGCCATCGTGGCTCCGGGCACGTTCGAGCGGCTCTTCCCATCCTCCGCGCCCGAATGGGATCGCTGGCGCGCGATCTCCCGAGGGACCCCCTTCGAGGCGGGTGGGATCTCCTTCTCCCGTCTCCGCCAGGAGCTCGACGTCCCCTGGCCCTGCGCCTCCGAAGACGAGCCGGGGGCGGTCCGGATGACCGCGGACGGCGCCGCCGACCCGGTCTGGAGATCGCCGCCGGTTCCCTCCGGCCTCGGTGCGACCGTCGGGCCGCTCCGGGAGCACTTCCGGTCCCGCGTGCGGACCGGGCGGACGGCCGAGCTCCACTACGAGGCCCCGACCGCGCAGCTCGAGATGCACCCGGACGACGGGAGCGGGCTCGGGCTGACCGACGGCGACTGGGTCACCGTGACCTCGGAGCGCGGATCGGCGACCGCCCGCCTCTGGTTGACCGATCGGGTGATCCCGGGAGTGCTCTTCCTGCCCGAGCACTACGGCTTCCTATCCGACGTGCAGGGAGGCAGCGCGACCCAAAAGGAGCCGGAAGGGCTCGCGCACCTCCTCACCACGTCCGATCGGATAGGGACGGAGGGCTCGCCGGCGGGGCTCCTGGTGGCGGTGTCGGTCCGGAAGGCCCGGCGTCGGGACATGCGCCGCCGGGGAATGTGAGCTTCGGCACAGGGAGCTCAGACGTCCGGGATCGGGGGTCCCCGATCCTGCTTTCCCCGAATGCGTGGGACTGATGATCATCGCACGTGCGAAGACCGGACCCTCCCGCGCCGGTCCGGCCATGTTCCGAGGGAGCGTTCGTTTCCCTGCTCACGTCTGGCGGCGTCCCGCCTCCGCGTCCCCCTACTTCCTCTTCGGCTCCCGCACGTAGCGCACCAAGAAGATGAAGAGTACCAAGAAGGCCATGAGCAGCAGATACTCCAGCCCCTTGGTCTCGAAGATGTTGACATAGGTGTAGGTTTCCACGAGACGTTCCTCCGTCGCGTCACCCCGGGAATCCCGCTTGCTGTCGAGCCGGTTTCCCGGGCCGCGTGGGAAGGGTGTGTGCCTCCCGCATCACCGGCATCCGAAGAACGATCCAGCGGAAGACCCAGATCTCCGTGAACACGACCATCAGCGTCACGACGATCTCTTCCCAGGATGGCCAGTACTTCACGGGCGAGTTCCAGTTGAACGCGATGAGCGAAATGTTCAGACGGTTCAGGAGGATCCCCACCAGCGCCAGTACTGCCGCGAGTCGAATGACCTTGATCCGGCGGTTTCTGGCCCCGTTGGCGAACAGCGCGCAGGGGAGCAACACGAAGCCCACCACCTCGAGCAGGTACCAGAATCCCCAGAAATCCCCCATGAGATTCCAGTGGTGATCGTGGACGAAGGTCAGCGCCTTGAAGAAGTAGTAGACGAACATGCCGATGGCCGCACCTTTGGCCAGTCCGAAGATGATCTCGTCGAACTCCTTGTGTCGGTCGTGGTCGAGCTGAGACGAGAACACCCGATGGCTGATGGTGCCCTCGAGAATGATCATCGACAGCCCCGAGTAGATGCTGGAGACGAGGAAGAAGATGGGGATGAACTCCGAGTACCAGAGAGGGTGGATCTTCGGCTTGGCCATCAGGAAGAGAGCACCGAGTCCCGACTGGTGAAGGCACGAGAGTGTGATACCGAAGATCACGGCACCCAGAGTCAACGTGTTCAAGAACCTCCGGACTCGTCTCCACCGGAGCCATTCGGCGATCGCCGGGGAGAATTCCACGAACTCGGCAATCATGTAGAGCAGGAAGTGCCAGGAGACCAGGAACAGGACCGAGCTGTATCCGAAGTCGTTGCCGATGATCGGATTGATGATGTTCCACGGGCGGCCGAGATCGAGAACCAGGGCCCCGGCATAGAACACGTACGCCAGCAGGCCGTTGAGGACCGTGACGCGGACGATGGGATGATATTTCTCCATCTTCATTACGTGGACCGCAAAGCAGATGATGTATGCTCCCCCCGCGAATGCGACCCCCGTGACCACGTCGAAGCCGATCCAGAATCCCCACGGATAGGCCTGGTTCAGGTTCGTCACCGCACCCAATCCCTTGGTGAAACGGACGACCAGGATTCCCAATCCGAGGAGGATGACGGGAATCGAAATCAAGTTGAAGGGCGTCACCAGCGGACCCTTGGGCTTCATCTCGGATCTCAGGAATCGGATGACACGGATGAACTCGGGCCATAGTCGAGCTCGGGTGACCGCATCCATCGTGTTCACTCCTGGCTACGCCTCGGATCCCTCTTTGGCCATTACGTTCAAGCCGAGAAGCAGGGCCGGCAGGCCAAACAAGACGAGGGGTACTCCGTAGAGGAAGTCCCGCGTGTATTCCGGATACGGGGTGGTGCCCACGTCGCGGTCGAACCCGATCTCCTCGAACGGCACCGCGGAGAGATAGAGCCAGCCGGTGCCGCCGACCTCGTGCTCGCCGTAGATCTTGTGCGTGTACCGGTCCGGGTGGTTGTAGATCCGCACTCGCGCGATCTCCATGAGATCGCGCTTCCTTCCGAACATCAGGGCATCGGTCGGACACGCCTGGACGCACGCCGTCCTTCCGCCTTCACGCGTCCGATGCCAGCACATCGTACATTTCTGTATCCGAGGATTCCAAGAGTGGTACTCGAACTTGGGAACGTCGAACGGACAGGACACCATGCAGAAGCGGCAGCCCATGCATTTGCTGGATCGCCAGATCACCGGGCCTTCCTCGGTCTTGTACATGGCTTTGGTGAGACAGGCCGCGGCACAGGCCGGCTGCCAGCAGTGCATGCATTGTCTCTTGACGAAGACCTCTCCCCTCGAGGTCTCGTAACGATTGACCACGGTCCACTGCGTCTCGCTGGTGTCTCGCTCGTTCTCGAGGGCATCGTCGTTCTCGACGTCGGGCACGGGGTTGCCGTTTTCGATCGAGCAGGCCCTTTCGCAGGAGCGGCAGCCGATGCATCGGGTGGTATCGACAAGGACACCGAAGAACTCCGTCCCTTTCCCCGGCGGCTCCGAGGCGTCTGCTCGACCGGTGGCCAGCGCGGCGCCGACACACCCGGTGACCTTCAAGAACCCTCGTCTGTTCATGGACCCACTCCTCCGGAGATTCGTCGTCAGTCGTTCGGGAAGGCCGTCCCGGTCCCGCTCGCCGCGCGAGAAGCTTGGTGGCAGAAAGCGCACTCACGACTGGCTTCCGCGCCCACCCCGATTTCGTGGCATTGCCAGCATCTGATGTGGATCACGACCTTGGAGCTCATGCTCTCGTCCGCGATACCGGTCGGGCTTGCCGGGTGGCAGGCGGAGCAGGCCCGCGACTTTCCTGCCACCTGCGCTCCCTGATGACAGCATTGGCAGTCGGTCCATGAATCGTTGAAGTAAGCCTCGTGGGGTATGTCGAGGCGAGCCGCGTTTGTTTCGTGGTGGCACTCGACACAGTCGACGCCGACGTCCTCGGTGTGCAAAGCATGAGGGAATTCGACATCGCCTACCGAGGCGCGTCGGAAGATCACCTCCGGCGGCGCGGTCCCCTCGTCCAATTCCGAACCCGAGGCGACCAAAGCCGGCAGTAGGGCCAGGATTCCGACCGCCAGAGTCAGGCGGGCCGGGGTGGGATGAGCTCTACGCCCGCGTCGCGGTGGCGGGTACTGATCCTTCTCCATGCCGGTCGTCATTGCCCACCATCTCCCAGAAAGCACTCGGCAAAGGTCTCCCACGCCCGATCCCGGCGTGCCCGCTCCATGTCGCCGATCTTCGCTTCTGCGGCGGGAGACGCACCGGTCTCCCGCTCCTTCGCGGAGGCTGCCTTGGCGAACACACGAATGTCCTCCTCGTAGAGAGGGATCGCCTCGGCGCCGATCTTGAGATCTACGAGGTCGCTGCCCAGCTCCTCCGGCAGGACGGAGCAGATCCACGCATCGGCGAAGGGTCGCATCGAGAGCACATCGAGGTAGAAGTCCAGGTCGTGGTTTACTTTCGAGATCTTTCCAGTAAGCGGGGACGGAAAGATCATCTGATACTCTCCCCGCCTGATCGAAAAGAGGGGCCTTCCCTTGACAACTCGGCGACCCTTTCGGGGGAACTCGATCTCGTCACACTCCACCAGGGTCTTGCGGGCGAAGTCGTCGAGACCGACACGGGCCTCTCCGTTGATCTCCACCCCGACCCAGACGTGCTCCCGGGAGACGTATATGCCTCCGGGAACGTTGATGACGCGAGCGGACTCTTCTTCCGCCGAATCGGGAGTGATGAGGCGAACCTTGGGCGGGTTCAGCCCCTCGAGTCGAGCCTGCCGGCGGATCAGCAGTTTTGCCGCGAAGCCGGCCAGTTCGTCCGCGGAGAAGGGCTTCTGAACGTAGTCCATGGCCCCGTACTTCATGGCATCGACGGCCGACTCGATTGTCGCGTATCCCGTGATCATCACCACGTCGATGTCGGGTCGCAGGTGTTTGACTGCCTTCGTCACCTCGAGCCCGTCCATCGTGGGCATCTTGAGATCGGTAAAGACGAAATCGTATTCGTGCTCGCGGATCAACCCCAGGGCCTCCGACCCGGTTTCCACCGTGTCGACAGAGAAGCCCTCCAGGACCAGGATCTTCCGAAAGCTGTCGAGCACGACCGGCTCGTCGTCCACGGCCAGGATCTTCGCTCTCGGATCAACGACCTCGACGCGCTTGAGGCTCGCGGCCTCGTCCGCAAACTCCAGGGTGAGGCCGAGGTCGAGGGCTTCGTGGCGTTCCCTCCGCGCGCGTGCCTCGTCCCGCTTCCTGAAGGCCAGTCGCAGCAGCAGGTCGATGATGACGAACGCGGCAAACGTGAGTATGACAATCTGCGGGACTATGGCACCTTCTCCAACATCGACGTCTCCTTCACTTGTGGCGGGGTCGTCACATCTGCGACTGTCGCTTCAGCAGCTTCAGCTCCTTGTCGGGACGATCGGGGATGATCTGGACCAACCATCCGGTGCGATAAGGATCTCGGCTGATGAGATCCGCGTCGTCGTTGAGTCGTGGATTGGTTGCAATGACGAGACCGGCCAGCGGTGCCCATACGCGATGGACCAGCCGATCCCGCGAGACGATTCGTGCCATTCGGTCGCCCTGGGCGAGACGTTGTTCGACCCCCGGCAGCTCGATCGTCTCCACGTCGTCCACGGTCCCGGCGAACGAGTCGGCGACTCCGCATTTCGCCGAGCCGTCCTCATCGAGGAGCACCCATGCGTGCCGGCCCAGAAGGAAGCGCTCGCCGGAGGGCTCGCCGTCCGCGGCCTGCAGCTCGCACACCGCCCCGGCGCCCTCCTTCCGGGTCAACCGGCTCCGGAAACGGAGCCCGCGGCGCACGACGCCAAGCAGCTCGTAGGGATCGAAGGGCTTGGGTACGAAGTCGAAGGCGCCGAGTTCGAGGGACTTGATGGCGTATTCCAGCGTAGCGTAGCCCGTAATCATGATGACCTGGGTTGCGCTGTCCATCTCCTTGGCCGCCTGAATCAGCTCGAATCCGGGGGACCCCGGAAGCTTGAGGTCGGAGAGGATGATCTTGTAGGTGGCCTGGGCCATCTTCTCGCGGGCGCCCGCCACATCCGTTGCCACGTCGACGCTCCACCCCTCCGGCTGGAGGACTCGCTTGGCGGCCTGACGGACGACAGGCTCGTCTTCGACGACGAGGAGATCACGCAGTTCGCTCATGGCCGAGCTCCTCGACATCCGAAGTCGAAATCTGATGGATCGGGAAACAAGCGGTGATCGTGGTGCCGCGCCCAGGCTCGCTGTCAACGGTGATCGTGCCGTCGTGCTCGTGGATGATCCCCCAGACCACCGAGAGGCCCAGTCCGGTCCCCTCGGTTCCCTTGGTCGTGAAGAAGGGTTCGAAGATCCTCTCCAAATCCGGGGCGGGAATCCCGCAGCCGCTGTCCTCCACCCGGACCCTCACACACCGACCGCTCTCCCTCTCCCGGACATCGGTGCCTACGACGATCCGTCCACCGTTCGGTCCGATGGCATCCGAGGCGTTGACCAGGAGATTGATCAGCACCTGGATCATCTGGTCCGAGTCCACCCGAACCGCCGGGAGCGGCTCGGTGAAGTTCCGGACAACCGTGATGTTGTTCACGCTGAGCTGATGGTCCACGATCCCCAGGGCCCGACCGAGAATCTGGTTGAAATCCACATCGCTCTTGCGCGGTCGAGCCTGTCTCGAAAAGTCCAGCAGCCCTTTGACGATGCTGCGACAACGCTTCGCCTCCCGGACAATCACCTCGAGATCGTCGCGGACGCCTTCGTCGTTGCCGGTACGCTTCGTGAGGAGGCTGCTGAACGTCAGGATTCCGGTCAACGGGTTGTTGAGCTCGTGGGCGATTCCCGCCGCGAGCCTCCCGACCGACGCCAGCTTGTTCGACTGGTAGAGTTGAGACTGGGCCTCGGTGACTCTTTGGGTCATCTCGTTGAAAGAGCGTCCCAGCTGTCCCAGCTCGTCGTTCCGCTTGACGTCGATCCGATAGGTGAAGTCCCCGCTACCGACGCTCTGGGTCGCGTCCACGAGCTCCCGGACGGGTTTGCCCACGAGAAAGTGGAAGAGAAGCCAAATGATGGTACTCGTGCCCAGGATGGAGATGGCGGTGAGCAGGATGACCCCGTTCCGGCTGCTCAGTATCTGGCGGTCCACGCCTTCCAGCGACATGGTGAGATCCAGCACACCGAGCACGGACTGATCAGGGCTGTGGGCGTGGCAGGCGGCCTGCCAGCAGGCGGGTTCGTTGTAGATCGGGCTGATGATGCCCATGCTTCTGCGTCCACCGCTTTCCCGGAAGGTACGGGTCCGCTGCTGCATGGGGAGGCGTTCGAGGGGCGCGTCGGCCACGTGACAGTTGAAGCAGGCCTCCGCTCGCTTGTCGACGAAGGTGCCGACGGCGGACTTGTCCGGGGAGTAAATGATCTGTCCTTCCTTGTTGAAGATCCGGACCTTACGAATCCCCTTCTGCCGGCCGATGGTGTCGATGATCCGGTGGACACTCTCGGGGTGGTTTTGGAGCATCGCGTGGCGGGTGCTGCTCTTGATGGTCTCGGTGAGCTGATCGGCCTGCTGGTTCATCTGATCGAGCATCGCTTTTTGATGCGAGCCGACCAGGGAGTAGGCGAGGACACTGAAGACCGCCAGTGAGACGAATCCCACGGCCAGTACCAGCTGATGGCCGATCTTGGGTCTCATACAGAGACCTCACGGCGGAGCCTGCTGCACCGGCCCACGCGCGAGAGGCTATCCTCGGGCCCCGAGGGTGGGCGGATCCAACGGCACTTCCGCTCCGCCCCCCCGCGCAGGCCGACCGGGGGAAAAACTCCGGCGCAAATGAGCTTCGGCCCATGAATACTCCGGCGGGACTCCGGCGTCGAGTCCAGCGGACCATTCCTTCCTGCCGCGCGGTCCGGGTCGAAGGCCTGGTTTCGAGGACACCGTGAATCCGCCTCGCTGGCGGATAAAGGCCAACCCTTCGCGAGTCCGATATCCTGGGAACGGAGGCGGAGATCCGCCGAGCGGTGAGGTCGGCAGAGTCGGTGACCCGGATCCCGCGTCGACTCCGGTGGAACCGCCCGCCTGCGTGGACGACACCCCGGGGCCCTTCCGCGGGTCCGGGGACATCCGGGACGCGGTTGCCGCTCGGGGTCTAGAATGACAGAATGGAAGAGCAGCCTATCGTGCTCCGCCACCCCTACCGGACCACCCCCCCCTTCCGGGCGCACCGCCCGACGGTGCGCGGAGCCCTCACCGGCTCCGACGCAGGGACGGCGGCAGAGAAAGGACGGGTCGCGTGATGACTTCTTCCGACCGATGCCGAAAGCACGGACGACCTGACATCCCCAAAGAACCGCCGGAGAACGGGCACCCGTCTGGCCCCTTGGGGCGATGGGCCCGTCGACTCACCCTTCCTCCGGTTATTCTGGGGGTCCTTTCACTCCTCTGGCTGACCCTGCGATCGGGGAGGAGGCCGTCCCGGATCACCTATCCCTGCCAGCAGGCCGCCCTGGGAAGCGTGCAGGTTCTGCTCGGTCTCCCGCTCGCCTATCTGCTGCACCGGGCCATCCGCCACCTCGGGAGAGGGCGGCCCCGCCTCGCGACCTACGCCGCCGGCGTGGCCGTTCTGTGCCTCGGGGGGTTCGCCGACTCGACGAGGGTCCCGGCGGTCCCGGACGGACCCCCCCTCGCGCCGAGGGGGGACTACACCGCGCAGCTCTACGTCGTCGAGGACGCCGGGGGGCCCTCGGGAGACCATCACCTCGGTCTCGACGGCCTCATCGCCTGCATGGGGGCGGGGGGACTGAAATTCTACCGCTCCGCGGTCTCCGGTCCCGAGTCGGGCCCGGACGGCGTGGTCGGCACCAGGGACGTCGTTCTGATCAAGATCAACTCGCAGTGGAACCAGCGCGGGGGAACGAACACCGACCTTCTGCGAGGTCTCATCGCGCGCGTCCTGGAGCACCCGGACGGATTCCTGGGCGAGGTCGTCGTCGTCGAGAACACCCAGGGGTACGGAACGCTCGACTGGCCGAGAAGCAACGCGGAGGACACGACGCAGTCCGCGATCGACGTCGTGAGCCACTTCGCGGGGCTCGGACATCCCGTAGGCTCGTATCTGTGGGACGAGATCCGCGTGACCCGGGTGTACGAGTACTCCGAGGGGGACATGCAGGACGGCTACGTGGTCGGCCCCCGGCTGACAATGCCCCCGCTCAAGGTCTCCTACCCCAAGTTCGAGACCCCCGGCGGGAAGTATGTGAGCCTGAAGCACGGAATCTGGAATCCGGTCCTCGAGGAGTACGACGACTCCAACCTGACGTTCCTCAACGTCCCGGTGCTGAAGTGCCACGGGGCGGTGTACGGCGTGACCGCCGCCGTCAAGAATCACATGGGAACGATGACGACCGGGCTGATGACCAACGCGCACGCCGCGGTGCGCCACGGCGGTCAGGGGACGTTCCTGTCGCAGGTGCGCATGGCGGATCTCAACATCCTCGACTGCATCTACATCCTGGCCCACCCGAGCGGCGGACCGTGGTGCCCGTACGGGGATGCCACGCGGGTCGACAAGCTGGTGGCGGGATGGGATCCGGTGGCGCTCGACATCTGGGCGACCACGAACATTCTCGTTCCGACCATCGTCGCGAACGGCCACCCGTCCTATCCCATGCAGGATCCGGCGGACTCCACGAGCGAGTTCCGGGAGTACCTCGACGCCTCCATGGACGAGATGCTCACGGCCGGCATCACCGTGACGAACCAGCTGGACCAGATCCAGGCCAACACCTGCGATCTCGTGAGCATCGATCCCGTTCCGGCGGTGCCGGACGCGCCGGCCCCTCTCGGCGTCTTCCCCAATCCCTCCGGCGAGGGGACCGCGATCCGCTTCCTCTCGCGAAGCGGAGGCGAGGGCCGGTTGGACGTCTACGACGCGGCGGGGAGGCTCCTGCGTTCGATACCGGCCCGCCTGTGGGCGGACGAGGAGAACGAAGCACTCTGGAACGGAAGGGACAGCAGCGGGCGGCGCGTGCCGCCCGGGACGTACTTCTTCCGTGTGACGGGGACCGGAAACCCGATCTCCGGGAAGGTGACGATCCTCCGGTGAGAGCCCGGCCTCTCGCGAGCGCTTCGATCGCCGGGGTACGCCCGTCGTGCCGATCGAGCCCCATCGGGAAGACATGAGCATGGCCAAGAAAGCGCGCACCAAGGCGATCCCGCAACCGCTGCCGACCTCCAAGTACACGAAGTGGAGGGCCTTCACGCTCACGATGGTCTACGTGCTCATTTCCCTGCACGTGGCGCACTGGCTCATCGCCGGGAAGACGCTCGCCCCCCTCGAGCTGCACGAGGTGATGTTCACGGCCGAGCTCGGCATCGTGACCGCCGGATTCCTCCTGATGTTGCTCGTCACGATCGCCACGTTCATTTTTGGACGGTTCTTCTGCTCCTGGGGCTGCCACATGATGACCCTCCAGGAGTACTCCTCTTGGCTTTTGAAAAAGCTCAAGGTGCGCCCGCGGATGATCCGCTCGCGGATTCTCCTGTTCGTGCCGCCGCTGGTGCTCCTCTACATGTTCGGCTGGCCGCAGATCGTCCGGATGTGGGAAGGGCGGGCGTTCCCTGCGCTCCGGACCCAGACCGATCTCGACGGCATCAGCTCCTTCGTGACGACCGATTTTTGGAGAAACCTTCCCGATCCCTGGATCACGGCGCTGACGTTTCTCGTCTGCGGTTTCCTCATCGTGTACGTGCTCGGTTCCCGCGCCTTCTGCACGTACGGGTGTCCGTACGGCGTGCTCTTCATGATCGCCGATCGGTTCGCCCCGGGACGGATCGTCGTCGACGACAAGTGCGCCCAGTGCGGCACGTGCACCGCCGTCTGCACGTCCGACGTTCGCGTCCACGAGGAGGTCGCGAAGCACGGGACCATCGTGAACCCGCGCTGCCTGAAGGACCTCGACTGCGTGAGCTCCTGCCCGGAGAACGCGCTGCATTACGGCTGGACCCGCCCCACGTTCCGCCGGCTCTACGAGGGACGGTGGATTCTCCTCAGCCTCGCTCTCTTCGCGGTCGCGCTCCTGGTCGCCCTCTTCTGGCCCGGCGCGCAGCAGTGGTGGGCGGGCCGGTTCGACCTGGTGCCCTTCCTGATGGCGGCGGGGCTGCTCGGGATCGTCGCGTACGCCCGCAGCGGAATGCCCGAGCGGACGTATCACTTCAGTGCCCTGGAAGAGCTCCTCATGGCCGTGGTGTTCGTGGCCACGCTGGCGGTCTATCGCCAGCTCTACGACGCGATTCCTTTCCTGCTCACCATCGGTCTGGGGGGGGCGGTGGCGTACGCGGTGGCCGTGTTCCTGCGACTCTTCCACCGGCCGAACGTCGAGATCATCGACCGCGCGTTGAAGCGGAACGGCCGCCTCCGTCCCGCCGGCCGGGTGTTCGCGACGCTGATGGTCCTGTTCCTGGCGTTCTCGGTGCACAGCGGAATGGTCCAGTACCACAAGCACCTGGGCTACGCCGGGTTCGAGCGCTATCGGGTGGCGACCTCCCTCGGCGATCCGCAGGCGGCGCCACTGGCCGAGCAGGCGATCGGGCACCTCGAGTGGACCGAGCGCTGGGGCCTCTTCCGATCCCTGCGGCTCGAGGAGAAGCTGGCGACGCTCTATCTGGGCCGCGAGGAGTGGGGAAAGGCGGAGGAGCACCTCCGTCGAATCGTCGAGCGGGCCCCGCTCAACGCCGAAGCGCTCACGGATCTGGGGCAGTGCCTGGTTCGGAGGGGTGAGTACGCCCAGGCGGAGGCACACCTCGAGAAGGTGCTCGCGGTCGACGCGACGTCGCGGGCGGGGAAGGAACACCTGCGCGAGGTCCGGGCGAACGCGATGTACTACCTGGCGGTCGCGCACACCGAACAGGGCCGCCCGGCCGAGGCGGAGGCGGCCCTGCGCGACGCGCTGCGTCTGGCGCCCGAGCTCCCCGAGGCCCACTACAACCTCGGCGCCCTGCTTCTCGAATCGGGCCGGAGCGAGGAGGGGGAGGGACACCTCCGCGAGGCGATCCGTCTCGAACCGGAGATGGCCGCGGCCCATTACAACCTCGGCGTTGCACTGTTCTACCAGGCGCGGTTGGACGAGGCGATCGCGTCCGTCGAGCGGTCGCTCGCACTGGATCCCTCGGACCCGCAGGCCCGGGAGTTCCTCGCGCACCTCCGGCGGCAGCGGGGCGGGAGCGCCCCGGAGGGTCCCGGGTCGGAGTAGAAATGCCGGAGGGCGGGACACAGCGCGCATCCTGATACGCGGTCCGGGCTC
>JALGZR010000079.1 GCA_025774805.1 bacterium | reverse complement strand
ACGGTAGTAGAAGTCCTCCCGAAACGTCTTCAGGTCGACGTTCGCCGCGTCGAGGTGGCGGAACATCTCCTCGCGCGGCTCGGGCGAGACGTATCCCGCGGTGACGGCGACGGCGCGAATTCCCCGTTCCCGGCAGGCCCGGGCGACGTCGAGGGCGTACTCGAGGAAGATCACAGGATCGTTGTACGTGAACGCGACGGAGTCGCAGCCGAGCTCCTCCGCCTTGGCGGCGATGGCGTCCGGTCCGGCGGCCGCGGCGAGGACGTCCGTCTCCCGGGCCTTGCTGATATCCCAGTTCTGGCAGAACCTACAGGTGAGATTGCATCCGGCGGTACCGAAGGAGAGAATCGGACTTCCGGGGAGGAAGTGGTAAAGTGGCTTCTTCTCCACGGGGTCGACGCAGAATCCGCTCGATCGACCGTAGGTCGTGAGAACCAGCCGGCTCCCTTCGCGCGCGCGGACGAAGCAGACGCCGCGCTGACCGTCGTGGAGGCGGCACTCTCGCGGACAGAGATCGCACTGGATGCGGTCGTCCGGCAGCGTTCGCCACCACCGGGCGGGGACGGTCGACTGCGAATCGCGGTCCGTCATGGGTCTCGTCCCGTGGGATCGTCGCGCGGTGAGTCGCCCGGCGGGTCCGGACGCACCAGCCATGATAGCGATCGGAACCCGGAGGGCCAAGCGGCGCGCCCGACGGCCCGAGCGAGGGCCCGATCGGCCCGCCCGACCGAAGGAGACTGGCCGTGAACTCCGTACGTCCCCCCGCCGTGGCGGGGATGTTCTATCCGGAAGGCGAGAACGAGCTCCGGTCCGCGGTCCGGACGCTGCTCGAAGAGGCGGAGGGAGTGGTTCCGATCGAGGAGCCGTTGCGGCGCCCCCGGGCCCTGATCGCACCGCACGCCGGATACGTCTACTCGGGACCGGTGGCGGCGAGCGCCTATGCGCGACTGCGTCCGGTCCGCGACGTGGTCCGTCGCGTGACCCTCCTCGGCCCCGCGCACACCGCGCCGGTGCGGGCGCTCGCGCTTCCGGGAGCGGACGCATTCTCCACCCCGCTCGGTGAGGTCGCCCTGGATCGGGATGCCGTCGGGAGACTGGCCGAGCGCTCCGAGGTCGAGGTCTCTCCCCGGGCGCACGCACAGGAGCACTGCCTCGAAGTCCAGCTTCCCTTTCTCCAGATGACGCTCGACGACTTCACGATCGTGCCCCTGGTCGTCGGGGACGCGACCCCCACCGAGGTGGCCGACGTTCTCGAGTCCGTCTGGGACGGTACCGAGACCCTGGTCGTGATCAGCTCCGACCTCAGTCATTACCGGGACTACGACACCGCCCGGAGACTCGACCGGACGACGGCGCGGGCGATCGAGACCCTCCGGTCCGACGACCTCGCTCCGGAGTCGGCGTGCGGCCGGACTCCCATCGCCGGGCTTCTCGAGGTCGCGCGGCGGCGGGGGCTCGCCGTTCACAACGTCGATCTTCGGTCTTCCGGAGACACGGCCGGACCCCGGGACCGGGTGGTCGGCTACGGCGCCTGGGTGATCGGCTGAGCTCGGGAGAGCCCGCGGCGCCGAGCGCTCCCGACGGAGAGAGGCCGCTCCCCGGTGCCGTGGACGCCGCTTCGTGATCCTGGTACATTCCCGGGCCCTGGCCTGCATTCCTCACCAGGCTCGTCGCGACGGTGGAGTCCGGCTCCGGGCCGGTGCCGCTCCGGGAGGAAAGAACGTGAGCAACATCGGATCCTACCTGGAGCGACAGGCGAGCTTCGACTGGAGCGTCGCCCGAGAGGCCCTCGGCTGGAAAGAGGGCGAGCTCCTGAACATCGGCCACATCTGCTCGGACCGTGTGTGCGCGTCGGGGCGAGCGGACAAGGAGGCTCTCCTCTGGGAGGGCTTCGGCGGAAAGAAGGCCGTCCACACGTTCGACGATCTGCGGGCCCGGTCGAACGCGTTCGCCCGGCTCCTCGTCGATGAGGGGCTCACGCCCGGCGATCGCGTCTGTCTGTTCATGGACAAGATTCCGTCGCTCTACTTCGCTTTTCTCGGCATCCTCAAGATGGGCGGCATCGCCCAGCCCCTCTTCTCCGCGTTCGGCGACGAGTCGCTGAAGGTCCGCCTCGAGAGTGCGGGGACGCGGGCGATTCTCACCACGGGCAAACACGTGAAGAAGGTGCGCAAGATCCGGGGCGATCTTCCCGCGCTCGAGAAGGTGATCGTGGTGGAGGGGGATCCCGCGAAGCTCAAGGAGGGAGAGGAGTTCTTCGACGTCGAGGCGGCCGATCGGGTGGAGGAATTCCCGTACTTCGACGGCGGACCGGAGGCGCCGTCCGTCCTCCACTACACGTCGGGCACCACGGGGCAGCCGAAGGGCGCCCAGCACGTGCATTCCTCGGTCTGGGGGCAGGCGCTCACGACGTCCTGGGTTCTCGATCTGACCGACGACGACGTGTACTGGTGCACTGCCGATCCGGGCTGGGTGACCGGAACGAGCTACGGCATCATCGGACCGTGGGCTCTCGGCGCCACGCAGTGCGTCCTCGACGCCGGCTTCACGTCCGCCCGGTGGTACCGGTTCATTCAGGATCATCGGGTCACCGTCTGGTACTCGGCGCCGACCGCGATCCGCTCCCTCATGCGCGACGGCGCCGATCTCGTGCGCAAGCACGACCTCTCGTCGCTGCGCCACCTCGCCTCGGTCGGCGAGCCGCTGAACGCCGAGGCGGTGGTCTGGAGCGAGGAGGTCTTCGGGATGCCGTTCCACGACACGTTCTGGCAGACGGAGACCGGTGCAATGATGATCGCCAACTGGCCCGGGATGAAGATCAAGCCGGGGTCGATGGGACGACCCTTCCCCGGGATCACGGCGGCCATCCTCGATCTGAAGACCAACGACCCCGTTACCACGCCCGGTCAGGTGGGGCTCATCGCCTTCCGACCCGGATGGCCCTCGATGTTCCGCGCCTACCGGAATCAGCCCGACGTCTACCGGAGCAAGTTCGTGGGAGCGCCGGACGGCGCGTCGCCGGAGGAGCTGCGCACGAATCCCGACATCTGGTACGTGTCGGGCGACCGGGCCAGCGTGGATGCCGACGGATACTACTGGTTCGTCGGGCGGGACGACGACGTCATCAACACCGGAGGTCACCTGGTCGGCCCCTTCGAGATCGAGTCGGCGCTTATCGAACACGAGGCGGTCGCCGAAGCGGCCGCGGTAGGAAAGCCGGACCAGATGAACATGGAAGTCGTGAAGGCCTTCGTGACGCTTCACGCCGGGTACACGCCGTCGGACGAGCTCGAGCTCGACATCATGAACTTCATCCGGAAGAAACTCTCGCCCCTGGCGATGCCCCAGGAGATCGAATACTCTGACAAACTGCCCAAGACGCGGTCGGGCAAGCTTCTCCGCCGCTACCTCCGGGCGCTGGAATGGGGGGAGGAGGCCGGTGACCTCTCCACTCTCGAAGACGACTGACCCGACGCGGTGGACGGTCGCGCACCGCCAACCGAGAGAGGACCGCGATGGACGACATGAAAGACGCAGTGCTGGAGTACGTCGTCGACGAGTACGTCGACGAGGACGATGACGTCGAAGTGACCTACGACACCCCGCTCATCTCGTCGGGGATCGTCGACAGTTTCTCCATGGTCTCGCTCAAGACTTTCCTGGAGAAGAAATACTCCGTCTCCCTGCCCGATTCGGAGGCGACCCCCGAATCATTCGATACCGTAAGCTCCATCGTCGAGCTGGTTCGGAAGCACCAGTCCGGCTAGCCGGAGACGGCGGGACGACCGGCTCTCCCCGCCGCCGGCGAGCCTGCGATTTCCCGGATCGAGCGGGAGCGGGCTCTACAAGGAGAAACGCTTCATCTGCTCGCCCCAGGGGGCGTCGATCGAGGTCGAGTACCCGGAGGGGGCGGACCACGAGCGGGTCCTCAATTTCTGTGCGAACAACTACCTGGGGCTTTCCAGCCACCCCGACGTCATCCAGGCCGCGCACGAGGGTCTGGAGTCGCGGGGCTACGGCCTGAGCTCGGTCCGATTCATCTGCGGCACGCAGGACATCCACCGCTCGCTCCAGGACAAGCTCACGGAGTTCCTCGGGACGGAGGCCACGCTGCTCTTCTCGTCCTGCCTCGACGCGAACGCGGGCGTCTTCGAGGCGATTCTCGGCAGCGATGACGTGATCATCGCCGACCGGCTCATACACGCGTCGCTCGTCGACGGGATCCGGCTCTGCGCCGCCGAGTACGACACGTTCAAGCACATGGACATGAAGCACCTCCGGAAGAAGCTGGAGATGCACCGGGACAAGCGCTCGCGGATTATCGTGACCGACGGCGTCTTCTCGATGGACGGCGATCTCGCGCCGTTGGACGAGATCGTGGCGCTCGCCGAGGAGCATGACGCGATGGTCCTCCTCGACGACTCCCACGCCTCGGGTTTCATCGGCAAGACGGGGCGGGGCACCCACGAGCACTTCGGCGTGATGGGCAAGATCGATCTCATCACGACGACGCTCGGCAAGGCCCTCGGCGGCGCCTCGGGCGGATGTGTCTCGGGCCGGGCCGAGCTCGTCGAGCTCTGCCGGCAACGGGCCCGTCCCTACCTCTTCAGCAACACGCTCTCCCCGGTCATCACGGCCGCCTCCATCAGGGTGGTGGACCTGGTGTCGAGCACGACCGAACGCCGGGACAAGCTCGAGGCGAACACGAAATACTTCCGCGAGAAGATCACCGAAGCGGGTCTCAACGTCCGCCCGGGCGTGACCCCGATCGTCCCCGTGATGACCTACAACGCGAAGCTCGCGAACGACATGGCCCGCGACATGTACGCCGAGGGGATCTACGTGATCGGGTTCTCCTTTCCGGTGGTGCCGGCGGGCGCGGCCCGCATCCGGGTGCAGCTCTCCGCCGCCCACGAGACGGAGCACATCGATCGCTGCGTCGAGGCCTTTCGCAAGGTGGGGGAGAAGTACGGTATCCTCGGTCTGGACAAGAAGGGGATCATCGAGAAGTACGGCACGTAGCCTGAATGTCTCAACCGGCTCGGGGCGGGACTCGCCGCCACCGTGGAGCGTGATGAGACGGGCAGGTCGAGGTCGGCCGCGGTCCCCGGCCGATCCGGCGCCATCGCAACGAGGGGGCGAATCGATGCACGCGAAGGGCCGGCCCCCGCGACGAACCCCCGGAGCCGCCGGGGCGGTGCTCGCGGTCGCGATGATCACCGGGTGCGCCCCGGGCGGCGACCGGCCCGCGATCACGAGCCCACCACCGAACATCGTCCTGATCTCGATCGACACACTTCGCGGCGATCATCTGGGGACGTACGGGTATCCTCGATTCACGTCCCCGCATCTGGACGCGCTGGCCCGGCGCGGGGTGCTGTTCTCGGACGCGGTGAGCAACTGCTCGTGGACGCTGCCGTCCCACGTGTCGCTCCTCACGGGGATGTACCCGTCGTTCCACGGCCTTCTCGACGACGGAGTGAAGCTCTCTCCCGACGTGCCCACCGTGGCCGGCGATCTGAGGCGGCGCGGCTACCGGACGCTCGCGGTCGTGAGCCACGTCTACGTGTCGAGCGTCTTCGGGCTCGAGCGGGATTTCGATGACTTCGACGACTCCCTGATCGAGGGAGGAAAGAGGAATCCGATCGGGGAAGAGGTCGTCGATCGCGTGCTGCATCGACTGGAGAGCGAGCCCGACGGTCCGTTTCTCGCGTTCGTCCACTTCTTCGATCCGCACATGAGCTACGCCGCGCCGTGGCCGCACGGGGACCGCTTCACCGACCCCGACTACGCGGGGCCGGTAAACGGAAGCTACGCCTCGATCGTGCGGTACCTGGGTCCCCACAACTTGATGCCGGAGGCGGATCGACGGGAGCTCGTCGGCCGCTACGACGGCGAGATCGCCTACCTCGACGCCGAGATCGGACGTCTCCTGCGGGAGCTGAGGGCGTCGGACCGTCTGCGGAACACGCTCGTCGTGCTCACGGCGGACCACGGTGAGGAGCACCGGGACCACGGGCTCATCGGTCACGGGTACTCGCTGTACGAGGAGCAGCTCCGGATCCCGTTGGTTCTCGCCGGCCCCGGCGGATTCGACGCCGGAGCGGTGAGGCAGGACCTGGTCTCCCTGATCGACGTGGCACCGACGCTGCTCGACGTTCTCGGAGAAGCGGATCGTCGCGAGATCCAGGGCCGGTCGCTGCTCGCTCCCCTCGCGGGGCCCGAGCCGCCGGTCGTCGCGGAGTCGATCCGCTTCGGAATCGAGATGAGGACGCTGCGTTCGGGACGGTACAAGCTCGTGCATACCCTGGCGACGGACCATCGGGAGTACTACGATCTGGATGCGGATCCCGGGGAGCGGTTCCCCCTCGTGGTGGATCCGACCGGCGGCAAGCTCGGATCGGCGCTAGCGGAGTACACGGCGACCGCCGACGGAGGGTGGCACCTGAAGCTCGTGTCCAATCGACCGGAGCCGGTGCGCTGTCGGGCGACGATCCGGGTCGAGGGAGCGCTGGTCCGGGCGAGACGCTTCTTCTCGGAGAACATCGGGTCCAAGCGGGCGCGTTTCGCCCGATTCGATGCGGATGAGGAGGCGGGAGTCCTGACGTTCGACGTCCTCCTCGAGAACCACCGGGGAGAGGTGACGTTCGAGACAGATCCTCCCGACGCGCGGGCGT
This sequence comes from bacterium, assembly GCA_025774805.1. GTDB lineage: Bacteria > ARS69 > ARS69 > ARS69 > ARS69 > JALGZR01. The sequence goes on along the minus strand of JALGZR010000079.1, from coordinate 14,526 downwards.
CCTTCGACGTCGACTTCGCGACCGAAGTGCCCGGGGTCGGGGTCTTTCTCGGCCGGGGGGAGTCGGTCTCCGGGGAGGGTCCTCTCGCCCTCGCGCCCGACGACCCCCGCGTGGTGGGCTTTCCGGGAAACTGGGCGGCGATGCCGTCCGGACTGTACATCCGGGCCGTGCAGCGCCGGGCGCCCTCCGGGTCGGAGGCGCTGCTGTCCGAAGACGCGATCGAGAGACTCCGCGCGTTGGGCTACGTCGACGCCGGAGTGGATGCGGAGGGCTGAGATCCCTCCTGACGGGGAGACCGGGACATGGGTCGTTTCGCAGTGGTCGACATCGGAACGAACTCGGTCAAGATGTGCGTGGCGGACGTCGCGGGCGATCGCCTGATCCCGATCGCCGACGAGGTGAGGGTCACCCGACTCGGCGAGGGGGTTCACGCGACGGGGCGGATCGGAGAGGCCGCGATCACCCGGACCGTGGACGCTCTCCGGGAGATCGTGGACGAGATCCGGAGCCGCGGCGCCGGCGAGTGGGCGGCCGTGGGAACGATGGCCCTCCGCCGTGCGCGGAACGCGACGGAGTTCATCGACCGGGTGCGCGAGGCGTGCGGTCTGGAGATCGAGGTCATCCCCGGGGAGGAGGAGGCCCGTCTCTCCTTTCTCGCGGCCCTCACCGGGATCGGGCCGGTCGAGGGCAGGGTCTGCGTCTTCGACACCGGAGGGGGCAGCACCGAGGTCATCTTCGGCCACGGGTCCCGGATCGTGCGCCGGTACAGTATCGAAGTGGGCGCTCGACGACCGACCGAGGAGCTCCTGCGAACGGATCCCGTGACCGATCGAGAGATGGAGAGCCTCCTCGAGTACGTCGACCGCGGGCTGGGAAAGTTCGCGCGCTGGACCGGCTCGCTGATCGGAGTGGGAGGGACCCTGACCAGTCTCGCCTCGGTGATGCACCGAATGGTCGAGTACGATCGGGACACGATCCAGGGATCGGTCTTGACCGCGGCCGAGGTCGATCGTCAGATCGAGACGTACCGGCGCCTTCCGATCGAAGGTCGGAAGAAGGTCGTCGGCCTCGTGCCCGAACGGGCGGACATCATTCTGGCGGGAGCGACGATCGTCGGATCCGTGATGCGCAAGCTCGGCGTCGCCGAGCTGACCGTCAGTGACGGGGGATTGCGTCACGGGGTCCTGTACGATCGGTTCGTTCGGAGGGCACCGCCCGATACCGGAACGGGCCGAGCCGGACCGATCGATCCCTGAATCCGACCCCCGGAAAGGAGAGCGGATGGCGACCCTCTTCCGAAAGACGAGAGAGCTCGAGCGACAGATCGACGAGTTTCTCGACGTGCTGGTCGAGGGAGGACTTCTGTTTCAGCAGGGAGTCAGGTTCTACCTGGAAGATCGGCCGAACGACTTCGAGGAGCGGTGCGCGCGACTGCGGGGGCTGGAGAGCCGGGCCGACGACCTGCGGAGAGCGATCCAGAACCGACTCTACTCGGATACCCTGATCCCCCAGTCCCGCGGAGACGTGCTCGGTATCCTGGAGAGCAGCGACAAGGTCCTCAACATGACCGCCGAGACGCTGGTGCAGTTTTCGGTGGAGATTCCGGAGTTCCCCCGGGAGGTGCGGAGCCTCTATCTGGAGCTCGCCGAGATGTCGGTCGCGGCAACCGACTCGATGGTCAAGGCGATCCGATCCTACTTCCGCGATCTTGCGGCTGTCCGGGACCACATCATCCGGGTTTCGTTCCACGAGAAGGAGGCGGACAAGATCTCGGAGAAGATCAAGCGGATCGTCTTCCGGATGGAATCGCTGGACCTGAGTCGGAAGTTCCATCTCCGGTACTTCGCGCTGCACATCGACAGCATCGCGGACACGTGCGAGGACGTCTGCGACCGCCTCGCCATAGCCTCCATCAAGCGTGATGTTTGAATGGCTGTCCGCAGCCTCGCGACGAGCCGGATGAGAAATGCGGGCTAGCCTGCATGCGGGAGCGGACCGACGGTGATCTGGTTCTTCCTCCTGAGCGGGCTCTTCCTGGGTTGGTCGCTGGGGGCGAACGACGCGGCGAACGTGTTCGGGACCGCGGTGGGCAGCCGCATGGTGAAGTTCCGGACCGCCGCGATCGTGGCCAGCCTCTTCGTCATCATCGGCGCGACGCTCGAAGGGGGAGGGGCGACCCGGACCCTGGAGCGGCTCGGTGCGGTGAACGCGATCGCCGGGTCCTTCACCGTCGCTTTGGCCGCGGCTCTCACGGTCGCCTGGATGACGAGGTTGCAGCTCCCCGTCTCGACCTCCCAGGCGATCGTGGGGGGGATCGTCGGGTGGAATCTCTTCACCGGATCCCCCACCGACCCGGGATCTCTCGCGAAGATCGTGGCGACCTGGGTGCTCTGCCCCCTTCTCTCGGGGATCATCGCTCTCGGTCTGTTCCTCGCGGCCATCCGGACGCTGCGTCAGCGGAGGTACCACCTCCTCGAGCTCGACGCCTGGACGCGCTGGGGACTCGTGCTCATCGGGGCGTTCGGGGCCTACAGCCTGGGGGCGAACAACATCGCGAACGTGATGGGCGTGTTCGTGCCCGCCGCACCCCTTCCCGACGTTCAGATCGCGTTCCTCCGCCTCTCGGGTACGCAGCTCTTGTTTCTCCTGGGAGGAATCGCGATCGCGGTCGGGATCTTCACCTACTCGCGCCGGGTGATGCTCACCGTGGGAAGCGATCTCTTCCGCCTGACTCCGATGATGGCGCTCGTCGTCGTTTTCGCGCAGTCGCTCGTCCTCTACCTGTTCGCCTCCGAGGGGATTCAGGGATGGCTCCTCGCGCGGGGCCTCCCTCCGATTCCGCTCGTTCCCGTGTCGAGCTCGCAGGCCGTGGTCGGCGCGGTCGTCGGGATCAGCATCGCAAAGGGGGGCCGGGGCGTGGACTACGGCGTGCTGGCGAAGATCGCGTCGGGCTGGGTCAGCACCCCGATCGTGGCCGCGCTGATCACCTTCGTCGCGCTGTTCTTCGTGCAGAACGTCTTCGAGCAGACGGTCGTGCAGTGAGCGCTCCCAGAGCGAGGGTGAGCAGGAAGGACAGCACCGCCGCCCCGATCCAGAACGCGAACACCCGGTCGAAGTCGTAGGAGGGGGTCCCGTCGAGGACGGTCCGGCTCGACTCGATCAGTCGGCCGCTGATCCAGTTCTGAATCGCCGCGCCGAGGTAGCTGAAGACTCCTACGAGCCCCATGGCCGCGCCCGCCGCTCGCCGGGGCGAGATGTCGATCGCGATCAGCCCGGCGAGGAACACGAGAAGTCCTCCGATCGCGAAGCCGCAGACGCTCACGGCCAAGGTGTCCGCCACGGAGTGACCGGGGGGGATCGAGGGAATCGCGACGAGCCCGGCGATCAGGAGGATCCCGTAGAGAAGCGCCGGAGCGATGCGCCGCCCCCCGAAGACGTGATCGGACAGCGGTCCCGCGAGCAGGGTGCCCGCGATGCCGACGATCGGGGAGAACGAGGTGACGAATCCCGCCCGGACGATGTCGTAGGACTTCGCCTCCTGAAGGTAGAGCACGAACCACTCGTTGATCCCGTAGCGCGCGACGTACATGCACGCGCTCGCGAGCCCGAGGATCCAGATCGCGGGATTCCGGAGCATCTTCGCCTGGTGCGTCCCGACCGACGCCGCGGGAGAATCCTCGGCGTCGGGCGTCTCCCGGGCGTGCTCGGAGGCCGAAGGCAGTCCGTAGGCCGCCGGTCGATCCTGGATCACGCGAAACAGGGCGATCGCGACGACCGCACACGCGATGCCCGGTCCCCAGAACGCCCACCGCCACCCGAGGGCGGCGACGATGCCCGCGGTCATGATGAAGACGAGCCCCTCGCCGATGTTCTGGGCCATGCTCCAGACCGAGTAGCGGGTGCCCCGTTCCCGGCGACCGAACCAGGCCGCGATGTTCGCCCCGCTCGGAGCGCTCCCCATGGACTGGAACCAACCGTTCAACGCCCAGATCACCAGAAAGGCGCGGACCGTCGAAGACCATCCGAAGAGGAGGTTCAGGAGCGCGGACACGAGGAGCCCCGTGCCCATGAATCTTCCGATGTGCGCCCGATCGCACAGGAAGCCGTTCGTGAGCCGTCCGAAGGCGTAGGTGAGGTAGAGGAGGAAGCCGATGCGGCCCAGCTCCTCGGCGTCGACGAACCCCGCGTCCATCATCGGCTTCTTGGCCACCGCGAGCGTGAGTCGGGTCGTGTAGAAAAAGCTGTATCCGATGGTGATGCCCAGAAATGTCGTCCACTGCTTTCGAAGGTACGTTCGATCGGTCTCGGCCGGATCCGGGAGGCGCGGCCGATCCGCTCCCGTGCGCAGGAACGGAGGAAGGGGACTCGAGGGGAATCTCATCGCTCGGTTCCCCCGGGCGATCGACCGATCCGGAAGACCTCCCCCTCGATCACCGCACGTTCCGGGATCGCGATCGTTCCCTCCCGCCCTCCGAATCTCCACCGCGCCGGCCCGGCCGCGACCCCGTCCCCGTTCGGCGACTCCGTGGCGTAGGGCACGCGGATCCGCGCCATCCCCTCCGCATCGGCCACGGCGGTACGGGTCCAGACGAGCTCGTGCCGGCCGGCGGCGTACCCGACTTCGATGCGCACGCGAAGCTCCGTCCCGGGATCCCCGCTCGCCTCGAGAACGGCGCCCCGGACTCTCTCCCAGACCCATCCGTAGGGCGTGGAGCGCCCCTGGAGTCGATAGCGATCGTCACGCAGCGGAGAGACGTGTACCAGGCGGAGGAAGTCGAAGGGAGCGCCGACAGGAGCGTAGCCCGCATCGGGAGAGAGCGTGAGGCCGTCGAACATGAGGCGGGCGCCCATCGTACGGAACCACTCCGCGCGCACCTTGACGTCTCCGAGGGGGCTCGGATCGGTGTAGCGCCGCTCGAGGTGCGGCACGGCACGCCGGATCATCCTCCGCAAATCCCCGGCGATGTCCGCGGTGGAGAGGACGTAGCGAGCCCGACGCGTCCGGAGGAGCTCCTCGGCCTCGGCCGGGTCCTCGCACATGAAGAAGCGGTCGGGGTGCCGGAAGCCCTCCTCACCTACGTAGGGACCGAAGTTCGTGGCGATCGTGGGACGGTCGGCGGCCCACTCGATCAGGTGTCCCCAGTTCCAGGACGCGAGCACGGAGTAGTCGTTCGACGGAGGCGTGTGCCGGCGAATCCACTCGCACATGCCGCGCACCGCGAGCGCGCTCCGCTGCTCGACCTGGCCCGTCTCGGGGATCCCGGTTGCGGCCCGGCGGAGCAAGGGCGCCGACGCCTCCGGCTGCGCGAGGAGCACGAGAGAGAGGAGGATTCCGTACGCTCCCCACTCCGGAAGCTTCCGGATCCCGGGAAGGCTACGGACGAGGACGCGACCGCGTGACGAGTTCCACGCCTCCACGCAGCCCCACCCGAGAAGGACCGCCATCGGCAGCGCGAGCGCGTCGGCGAACCGGTACTGCCGGGCCATCTCCAGGAACAGGAACGGGAGACTGATCACCCAGGGCAGCAGATCGAGACGGTCGCGTCGAAAGGCCCTGTGGGCCGCCGCCACCCAGGAGAAGGGAAGAAGCAGGATTCCGTAGCCGAGAACCTCCGGAAGAGCGTGGACGGCGTTCTTTCCGACGAGCGGCCGCGACTCCCAGACGGAAGACATGAACTCGTCGCTTCGTCCCAGCCACTCGAATCCCTCGCGGATTCCACGCGCCGGTCCCGTGTCGCTTCCCGCGAGGAACAGCCCGAGCGCGATCAGAAAGAGAGCGACGGACCACGGGTACGATCGCAGGGCCCTCGTGCCGGGACGAAGAAAGAGAAGTGGCACGAAGGTAGCGGCGCCCAGCAGAAGGAACGCCGGATGGAACCAGGACAGGTTCACCACCATCCACGGATTCACCTCCGGCCAGGGACTCGTGAGGACCGCGGGCAGAAGAACCCCGGCCGCGACGAGGTGAAAGCCCAGGCCGAGACCGGGCAGCCCGGGACGGGGACGGCGGGCGTGGAGGAGGATGAGCCAGCCGAGGACGAGCTGGAACGGCATGATGGACAGAAGGGAGGCGGTCCACGATCCGACGGCCAGCCCGGCGACGAGCCCCAGGGCCGCGCCCCAGCCGAGTCCCGCGCTCCGCCGCTCGAGAGCTTCCGACCGAAGCGCCCGGCTCGCGAAGAGGAGCAGGGCGCCCGAGAGCAGCGTGATCCAGGCGTGGTGGTCGCCGTTTCCGCTCCGGCTGTAGGGAATCGACGCCATGTTGAAGGCGTGGTACGCGCCCGCGATCCACGCGCCGGCGGTGCCGGCGAGCGCCCGGGCGGCCAGGGCGGCGAGGAGGGTCGTCCCGACTCCGAAGATCAGCGGAATCGAGGCGACCCTCCTCTCGATCCAGCCGCGCCGGGCCTCCGGATCCTCGGGGAGGAAGGGACCCACAGCCCCGGCCACGAGCCACGTGTAGTAGGGGGGCCAGGGAATCGGCGAGCCGTGCGGGAAATCGAGGTAGGAATCCCGCTCCGCGACGGGGCCACCCTCCCGGAAGAGCCGCTCCACCCGGCGCATGTGGTAGAGGCTGTCCCGATCCGACGTGACCCAGCCCGCGCCATCCGGGGTACGGATCCGCTGGTGGAGCGCGTCCCGGGCGAGCCAGGACATCGCCGCGAGAAGGAGCAGCAGTATCGGCAACCGAGAGCGGAGAGAGGGAGACGACATCGCGCGCCGACCGGCTCCGGGCGAAACCTACCCGCGGGATGGTGACGGACCGGGTCGACTCTCGACCCGCGGGATCAGGACGGCCGGGTCGACTCTCGACCCGAAGTCGGATCGAGACTACCGCTCCCGCAGCTCGATGTCGCCGTCGTCGGTCGTGATTCGGATCTTGCCCTTCGTCCCCGCCAGCTCCACGTACCCCGCCTGATCCCGGATCTCGACCCTGCGGGCGGTGGGGAGGTCGGCCCGGAACCGGCCGTCCTCCGTCCGCACCAGGCACTCCACGGGGAGGTCGCCGGGGAGACGGAGGGTCACCGATCCGTCCTCCACCTGGATCTCGGTGTCCATGTCGTCGGCTCCCCGCAGATCCGCCGTGACGTCGCCGTCGTCCGTCCGGATACGGAGCCGCTCCGCGACGTGATTGCGCAGGTGGACGTCCCCGTCCTCGACCCGGATGTCGAAGTCTCCCGAGCAGCCGGACAGATCCAGGTCCCCGTCGTCCAGATCGATGTGGGCCACGGTCTCGCAGCCCTCGAGGTTCACGTCTCCGTCCTCGCCTCGGGCCCCGAGACGCCCGCGCCACCCGGCGATGCTCACGTCCCCGTCGTCGCCGCGCAGGTCCAGATCGAGCCACGCCGGCGCCCGAATCGTGTAGCGATACTCCTGAATGTGGGAAATGGTCACGACGTTCATTCCGGCGTGGCCGGACTCCCGGCCGGCGATTCGGATCGTATCGCCGTCCCGAGTGACCTCGACCTCGAATTCGGGATCCTTCCCGACCCCGATGCGCTTGACGTCCCTCCGGTAGACGACGTCGACCTCGAGAACGTCCTCCTCACCGGGCCGGATCTCCACGTCTCCGTCCTCATGGACGAGGATGAGACGCATTCCCTCGGTCACGTCGTAGCGCTCGTGGAAGTGGTGGTTGATGTCCCTGGCGAAGGAAGCGCCGGCGAAGAGCAGAAGCGCGAGACTCGCGGCGGGCGGAAGAACGGCGGACAGGGGATTCTTCATGATCGTTCACCTCCTGGGAAAGGGATACGGGGTGGCGACGGGTCGGGTTGCCAGTGACGATGCCCGACGCCGGGTTCGCTGTCCGGGAATCGACGACCGGGCACCCCGGGGTCGGCAGCCCGGTCGAGACAGGGTATCCTGCCTCGATGGACCTGAGACCCTTTATCTACCTGGCCGCCGCCGCCCTGATCGTGGGCGCGCTGTTCTATTTCAGCTTCCGCCAGGAAAGGCGGCGTCGCGAGTCGCTGCGAAACGCCGCCCGTCGCATGGGGCTCTCCTACGAGGAGAAGGTCTCGGGCGTCCCGGAGGTACCGCTCGAATCGCTTCGGCTCTTCGGAAGCGGCCGGGCGCGTCAGGCCTCGTCCGTCCTGCGGGGTCATGCGGAGGGATTCGACCTCGTGGCGTTCGACTGGAAGTACACCACGGGGAGCGGCTCGAGCTCGAGCCAACATCGGGTCACCGTCTGCGCCTTCCCCCTGCCGGGCCGCGGTCTGCCCGCGTTCGAGCTCCGACCCGAGAACGTCTTCCACCGGATCGGGTCGGCGCTGGGGATGCAGGACATCGACTTCGATGCCCACCCCGAGTTCTCCCGGAAAAACCTCCTGCGCGGGAGCGACGAGGCCGCGGTCCGCGAGCTCTTCCGGGGACCGATCCTCCGCCACTTCGAGCGTCACGCCGGGTGGTGCGTGGAAGCCGACGGCGACTGGTTGGTCGTGTACCGGTCAGGCAAACGCCCGAAGCCGGCCGAGCTCCGCCGCTTCTTCCACGACGCCGCCGGGATCGCCCGCCTCTTCTCGGAAGCCTGAGCCGTCTTGTTCGAGTCCCGTCTCGGCGAGCTGGCCGCCCTGGGCACGGCGTTCTGCTGGACCATCACGGCGCTCTCCTTCGAGGCCGCGGGCCGGCGGGTCGGCTCGCTCGCGGTCAATCTGCTCCGTCTCGTCATCGGGTTCTGCGGCATCGCGATCTGGAACGCGGTGGCGCGGGGTCAGCCCCTTCCCGCCGGCTTTCCACTCGACGCCTGGCTCTGGCTCGCGGCCTCGGGAGTGATCGGGTTCGCTCTGGGGGATCTCTTCCTGTTTCGCGCGTTCGTCATGATCGGCTCTCGGATCTCGATGCTCGTCATGGCGTCCGTGCCTCCCCTCACCGCGCTGATCGGCTGGACCGTTCTGGCGGAGGGCCTCACGCCTCTGCACCTCCTCGGCATGGGGCTCACGGTGGGGGGGATCTGCGTCGTCGTGCTGGAGCGCCCCGCCCGGAGCCGGAACGAATCGCCGGAAACGCCTGAGGCTCGCCCGCGCCGCCCGATCGCCGGGATCCTCCTCGCGTTCGGAGGGGCGCTCGGACAGGCGGTCGGTCTCGTGCTGGGCAAGATCGGGCTCGCGGACCGGGATCCGTTCGCCGCGACGCAGATCCGAATCCTGGCGGGGACCTTCGGCTTCGTCGTGCTGTTCACGGCCCTGGACCGCTGGCAACGGGTGGGGGCCGCGCTCCGGAACGGCCCGGCCATGCGGTTGATCACGCTCGGGGCGACGTTCGGGCCGTTCCTCGGGGTCTCGCTCTCGCTCCTCGCGGTCCAACACACCGAGACCGGAATCGCCTCCACGATCATGTCGATCGTGCCCGTGCTGATCATCCCCCCCGCGGTGCTGCTCTTCCGGGAGCGCGTGACGGCCCGCGAGGTTCTGGGCGCGGTGGTCGCGGTCGCGGGGGTGGCGGTGATGTTTCGGTAGCGAGAGGAAAGGAATTCCCTCTTTGCCTGAGGGTTGATCCGTCGATGCGTTCCCGCACGACCCGGAAGGTAGATCCACGAGCGTGCAGGCGATGCACGCCGCGGCAGGACGAGTGACACCCTCGCCCCTCCCCCCGTCCCCCCGGTCCCGGGCGAGCAGAAGTGATTCCCGGCCAATACTCAGCGGTAGAGACTCTTGACGCGACCCCAGGATTCGGTTTCGACAGCGTCGATAAAGCAGAGGACCTCATCCCACTCGCACGGTGTGCCTGCGCCACTCGCGAAGCCCCTCCAGTCGTTGGGGTATCCCTTGCCGTCTACACCCACCGTGATGTTGCGGTTGTTCAGCACCGACGGAGCGAAGCAGATGTTCCCGCCACTGGAGTCGAGCACAGTGATGATGCCTACCATCGTAACGGGACCCACGTTAACAAAGGCACCCAGCAGGTCAGTCTGCGGCCCGGCAAAGACGTACGGGCCAGTGGGGACAATGCCACCCCAGGACATCCCGGTCGTGACCATCTGCCACTCGGACGCAGCCGCTCCGGTCACGCCCGAGGAGCACTGGAGCCACAGGTACAGTGTACCCGGGTCACCCAAGGGCGCCAAAGAATAGTGGATGTTCGCATTGGTGGAGCTTGAGCTGACGGTCCAGCCGAAGTGGTCGTCGGTGGTCGCGAGCGTATTCGGCGCGATTACACAGACCACGAAAACGGAGACGATGGTCATGAAACGCTTCATGGCGTTCCTCCTATTCGGATTACCAAACACGGCCGGGGCATGCGGCAAAACCTCTTCAAGCTACGTATCGATCGTCCTCGGACCTCATCGCACAAGAAGCACGCGCCGCGTCGTCACTTCCCCCCCCCACCTCCAATCGCAGGAAGTAGACACCCGCGCTCACGATATTCCCGGAATCGTCCCGGCCGTTCCAGATTTCCGAGTTCGGGCCGGCCGGCCGCGCTCCGTCAATCAGGGTGCGGATCCGCCGACCGCCGGCGTCGAAGACCGCCAGGCGGGTCGAAAGGCCGCCGTCCGGGAGTCCGAATCGAATCGTTGTCCTGGTCGAGAACGGGTTCGGTCCTACGGTGAGGTCGGGGCGATGCGCCGTAGTCCGGGCCACGTCGGGGGCACCGACGCCACGAGGAAACCACCGCGCCCACGCGCCGCCCCACTTTGTTCCGACGATCAGCGTCTCGTGGCAGATCGAGTACTCGATGGCCGTGAAGGAGCGCGTATAGAGTCCTTCATTCACAAAGCCGATCCCGATGACGTAGATCCCGTCCTGCTCCGTGGCGAGGTACGCTCGACCGTACTCCCCGTCCCAGTCCGCATGCGTGATCGTCGCGCCCTGCAGGTCCACGGGAACGGCCGCCCAGGTCATTCCGCCGTCCGTGGACTCGTACAGACCCGCATCCGCGAACACGGCCAACAAATGGTCCCCATCCGTCCGGTTCATGAGCAGCGAAACGGGAGTGCCGGAGGGAAGTCCCGCGGAACGAGCGGACCAGGCTACACCACCGTCAGTCGAAAGCTTCACCCTCTCGCCCGAATCCCCGGTGAGCGCGAACACCCGGTAGTCGTCGGCCGGATCCACGACGGCATCCACGGCGTCGAAGAAGGCGCCTATCGAAGTGTAGTTCACCCCTCTGTCATCACTCCGATAAAGGGCATTGAACCCGTAGGATTCTATCCAGAGGTACACCACGCTTCCGGTTCCGTGGTCTGCAGCGATTAGCTTCGTTTCCAGCTTTTGAGGAGAGGGGAGATCTGGTCGGGCAGAGCCGGGCGGCCACCATTGCGCCCAATCGTCCGCATGGACCTTCACGTAGCCTCCACCAGAATCCATCCACCACCACTCCCCGGCTTCGTGGATCCACGAAGAGTCCCGTTCAACCACTTCCAGGTCGGTGACCTCGGTGGCCGCCGGATGGAACGCGATTGCGAGCACGTGCCGGGCATCGATACCCACGTCCGATCGCCTCCAGGACGCCCCTCCGTTTACTGATCTGTAAATGCCGTGGTAATCCACCAGTCCTGCAAAGACGACGTCGGGATCCACCGGCGAGACGGCGAGACACGCAATATCGACATCGGAAGGTAAATTTCGCGATGCTATGTACCAGAAGTCGCCCTGATCGTCGGAACGATGGACGGAGGCGCGGTAAGGAACCATGTAAAGACGGGAAGGGCTGGATGGCGCCATCGCAAGCGCGGTGCAGCTCACCCACCCGTTCAACGGTACGGGCTCCCAAGTACAGACAAGGTCTGGGATTCGGGGTTCGGGTGACCGCTCATGGTAGCGATCAGATCGACCGAATGACGCTTCGGCGAGGCCGATCCATGCGGCGAGAACTAAGAGAAGAACCGGGAACTGGCGGCGGCCGAGGATCGGGAGGAAAGCAGACATGACGGATCCTCCGGAATATGTCGGAGCCCGGCGCGGGCCGTCCGCGTCAACGGCTCCGGCGGGCGACGGTTCCGAGGAGGTTCCATCGCTCTGAGAAGAGCCTACGACAATCGCGGGGCCATTACACTGACATCCGTCAGTCATGAGGGTAGTGTCATAGCTAACCCGCCCCGTAGCAGCCTCTTACACCTCCCGTGCCTGCGGGCCGTTCGGTCCGGCCGAACCTGTCGACAGATTGAACCCGACACAGCCAATTGACAGCATGCGGAGTAGCGGGCTCGGGCCAAGTCATTCGGCCGGCTCGCCGGCCAGTCCCCGTGGCCCGCCTCGGATCCTGTCCGCGGACGGGACCAGCCGGGAGGATAACCATGCGCCGGGCCCGCGATCTTCGTCTTTGCCGCCCTTCTTTGCCTGACTCCAACCAACCCCGCACCGTCCGTTTCTCCCGAGGCCCGAAAGTGGTCACCCCCTGCGCCGAAGAGCGCCGCGCATGCGCAACCACAGCTCCGACACGAATCCCCTCCGATAGCCTGGCTCCGCGTTCACGATCCGGGGGAGTCACCGTGGGCGCCCGAGGACACGTTGGGTCATGCGCCACCACTTGGCGCGTGGTGGAGTGGAGAACTACATCGAAGAGTTCACGAACGGTTTCGGAGCGCGGCACCTTCCGAGTCAGAAGTTCTTGGCGGATCGGACTTGGCTGACTCTGGTCATGCTGGCCTACATCCTGGTTCGAGCCTTCACGGTCCTCGTGCTGCCGACGAGAGACCACGCCCTCCAGATCAAAGCCCTTCGCCTTTACTGGTTCTGCGTCGCAGCCCGCATCCTGCGCTCCGGAAGAAGGAACCGACTTGCACTGGCAAGAGGTCCCGATGTGGCCGATCTGTTCACGTCGGCCCAGTCAAGCGTCCACGCCCTGAGATAGTCTCCTCATCTTTACCGAACATTGATGATACGGGGGGAAGTGCGCGCGTTTTGAGCTTTCACCAGCACCATGGATGTGCGATCTCCCGACACCGACGGGAAGATCTCCCTCTCCGAGAAAACGCGTACGCCCGCATCGACGAAAATGACGGGAGAATCGCGAAATCCTGTATGGGCGAGTGCTTATCCGTGGATCTGGGTTTAGCGACGGGCACGGCACAGTCTCGATCATTCACCTTCGGTTTCTGGCGGAATCGGATCAGGCACCGGGTTCCTAATGGCGGGAAGCGACTTTAGGTAGGTGAAGACGGCGTGTAGTTCCTCGTCGCTCAGCCGCGAATAGGCTTCCCAAGGCATCGGAGGAAGAATCGGCCGGCCCGCACCCATATGCTTGCCGTTCCGGATAGCGCCTGCAAAGAGATCCTCTGCCCACAATCCGATTCCAGTTTCCTCGTCCGGGGTAAGGTTGGTCGCGAAACTGATACCCCACGGCCCGGCCCAGGCGGTCAGGTGATTATTGAAGAGACCACCCCATCCCGCGGGACCGATAGAGGCGGCCGGAATCTCGGGAAGCTTGTCGTTGGAGGGGTGCCCTGACAGCAGGCGTGACATGTCCAGGCGGGGACCCTCGGGAGTGAAGGTCTTCGGCGTATGGCAGATATTGCAGTCCAAGACGTGAACAAGTCGCTCTCCCTCTTTCACAACTGAATCTTCCTCGGGTCCACTGTGCGCACTCGTTGCCAGGAGGAGCAGACAGGAAAGGAATACAACCGCCCCAGAAACGTTGTGCGTTTCTCGAATTACCGTCCTCATCGGGAGCCTCCCTTGCGCTCTAATCACTGCGCCGTGCCCCACGGATAATACCACTCGCAGAGACAAGAATCCCACGATTTCGAGTGGCATGGAACTAACGGCCTCGGGACCGACCGTCGGCCAATACCCGTCGAAATATTGCCACCCGATTTCTGCCCGCCCGTCTCCGGAGGCGAAAGAAGCGGGGCGGAGCATCTCAACGGTGTGGAGCGATACTGATCAATGCATCACCGGAAGGTGTCAGCTCGTCCGGCGGGCGAGAGCGGCGGGGCGGAGCAGAATGGCGAGTGGCCAGGGCGACCCACGGTCACGTCGACGACGCATTATCGCACCTCGGGTTCCGGGCAGGTTCGAGCCCGGGAAGGGGGTGGCTCAGAAGGGCCGCCTAAGCCATGTTTACTGCTGCTGGCCGTGAGCGAAGCTGGGCCCTCCTCATCTATTTGACAAAGGGTTCGTAATCCCAACATGCACAGGTGGAAGAACAGAAACCCCATGAGCGCCATCTTGAGCGATCGCTCCGTGGTCGGTCCGACCATACTGGTGACTCTTGTGCCGAGCCACCGCACGGTATACTCTTCTCTTTGATGGGAACCGCCTGCCGGCTGACTTGGCGAACGTTCGTGTCCTTCGCAAACTCGTTGCGCCAGGGTATCTTGCCCAAGACTAGCGCCGTCAGCAGGCGGTCCCGCAGGATGCGACCACGACGGCTTTGGAAATACCATGGAGGGCGTCCGTCTTGTCCTTGCCCCCGGGTGGTGTGGTGCTCCTCGTGTGTTTGGCTCTGTTTCAGGCGCTGCCTGTTTCCACAGCGGCCAGGAGGCAATCCCATTCTCTGTTGAAATGTCTCCGGCTCCGAGGACGGGCATGACGGCCACGGTTGTTTGAAGATCACCTCCTCTCAGCTGAAACGGACGCGGGAGGGGCCGGT
>JALGZR010000078.1 GCA_025774805.1 bacterium | reverse complement strand
CTGCCCGACCTCCAGCCGCGCATCCAGGTCGGCCTTCTGAATCTGATGCAGGAGAAGGACATTCAGATCCGGGGCTTTCCCGTCCGCCTGCCGCGCGACATCCTCCTCGTCTACTCGGCGAATCCCGAGGACTACACGAACCGGGGCAACATCATCACCCCGCTCAAGGATCGGATCGGCTCGCAGATCATCACGCACTATCCGCGCACGTACGAGGACGCGGCGTCGATCACGACTCAAGAGGCCTGGATCGATCGGGATTCGGAGGTCGAGGTCGTCGTTCCTCCGCTCTTCCGGGAGATCATCGAGGAGACGGCCCTGCAGGCGCGGACCTCCGAGCTCGTCGATCCTCCAACCTGGAGCGCCGGGGAATCGCCACGGAGGAGAGCAAGGTCTATCCGCGACTCGTCGACCTCCGCTCGGCGCTGGCCGCCGTCACCGGGAAGATCGAGCTCGTGTACGAGGGCGAGCAGGAGGGGGCGGAGAGCGTGGCGCGCCACATTCTCGGCAAGGCGGTGCGGGAGGTGTTTCTGCGGAAGTACCCTGCCGTGCATCCCCCGGGACGGGGCCGATCCGCCGCCGGGCCGGAGGGGGCGCGGGGTCGGCCCGGGGCCGGGCCGGAGGCGCGCTCCCCCGGCGGCGAGGTGGAGTCGCAGACCTACGCGCCGATCGTGCACTGGTTCTCCGGGGGACAGACGCTCGAGCTCTCCGACGAGTCTCCCTTCCCGGAGCACGTCGCGGCCCTCCGCTCCGTGGCCGGGCTCGAGGCGTGCGTCCGGCAGCGGCTTCCGTCCGCGTCCGAAGGGGAGCTGGCGGGGCACATGGAGCTCGTGCTCGACGGCCTCCACCAGTGCTCGATGCTCGCCAAGGAGGACGCGGACCACGGCGTCGGCTACCGGGACATGATCGGAGCGATGTTCCGGCAGATGGAAGAGATCGAGTGAGGGTCCGTTACCGGAAGTGGGAGGAGCGGATGACCCGTGAGCTGACGAGGCTCGCGGACCTGGACAAGCTCTTCAACTACCTCCTCATCACGACGGACGGCAACGTGCAGGAGGCGCTCCGCCGGTTGGAGCGCGTCGCCACGCAATACGGCCTCTTCGACGACAAGACGACTGCCCGAGAGTTCCGAGAGCGGCTGCTCGAGCGGGGATTGGTCTCGCAGGACGACGGGGGGCGGCTCTCCCTCACGCGCCGGGGGGAACGGGGCATCCGGCGCGACGCCCTCGACCGGATCTTCGACCGGATGCGCGCCGGCGGCCCGGGCGACCATCGCTCCCCGGTGACGGGAGACGGGGGCGAGAAGCTCCCAGAGACGCGCGACTACCGGTTCGGAGACGCCCCCTTCGACATCGCGGTGAACCGGACCCTCGAGAACGCGTTCCGGCGCTCGGGGACGGACGACTTCGCGCTGCGGGAAGAGGACTTCGCCGTGTACGAGCGGGAGCAGCTCACCGGGTGCGCCACGGTGCTGCTTCTCGACATCAGCCACAGCATGATCCTCTACGGCGAGGATCGCATCACCCCGGCGAAAGAGGTCGCGCTCGCTCTTCTCGAGCTGATCCGGACGCGATATCCCAAGGACAGCCTGCACGTCGCGGTCTTCGGGGACGACGCGGTCGAGATCCCCCCGGACCGGATCCCCTACGTGTCGGTCGGTCCCTTCCACACGAACACGAAGGCCGCGCTGCGCCTCGCGCAGCGAATCCTCCTGGCCCAGAAGCAGCCGAACCGGCAGATCTTCCTCGTGACCGACGGGAAACCGAGCGCCATCTGGGAGGAAGGTCGCCTCTACAAGAACCCGTGGGGGCTCGACGAGAAGATCGTCAACAAGACGCTCGACGAGGTCGTCGTCTGCCGCCGCCGGGGCATCGGGATCTCCACGTTCATGGTGGCGCAGGACTGGCACCTGGTCGACTTCGTCGAGCGCCTCACCCTCCTCAACCGAGGGCGCGCCTACTACACGGGGCTCGACGACCTGGGGCGCTTCCTGTTCGTCGACTACGTCCGCAACCGGAAGCGGAAGACGTACTGAGTCATCGATCGTCGGTCGTGGAGGGTGGTGGGGGGCCGTCGCGCGATCCGGGGGGTCGGGGGTGCGGCGGCCGCGCCCTCAGCCGCCGATCGAGCTCATCGTCCGGCTCGGCTTCTGGAAGTCGTCTTTGCCGATCTTGTGCCCGGGCTCCTTCCTGGCGACGGCGTTCACGACGAACTCGGCGATCTTCGCGTCGGGGGCGCCGCCCCGGAGCAGGCGGCGGACGTCGTGCTCCTTCACCGAGAAGAGGCACGTGCGGAGCTTGCCCTCGGCGGTGATCCGGACCCGGTTGCAGTGATCGCAGAACGGCTCGGTCACGCTGCCGATGAGCCCGATCTCCCCCTTGCCGTCGGCCCACCGGTACCGCTTGGCCGGTCCCGTCCCGTCGGGCTCGGGGATCGGCTCGAGGGGCGCGATCTTTCCGAGGATCCGCAACGCCTCGGCGTTGGAGACGACGACGCGATCGCTCCAGTCGTCTCCGCGACCGATCGGCATGTACTCGATGAAGCGGAGGATGAACCCCTTCTCCCGGGCCATTCGCGCCAGGGGGATCATCTCCTCGAGGTTCTTGTCCCGGGTGATCACCGCGTTGATCTTGATCGGCCGGAACCCCTCGCGTGCGGCCGTGGCCAGCCCCGCCAGCACGGTGGCCAGCGCGTCCCGACGGGCCAACCGACGGAAGAGCTCGCGGTCGAGGGTGTCGAGGCTGACGTTGAGCCGACGGAGCCCGGCCTTCCGGAGCGGACCGGCCAGCTTCTCCAGTCCGACCCCGTTCGTCGTCATCCCGACGTCCTCGATCGCCGGGATCTTGACGAGGCGCTCGACGAGGACGGGAAGGTCCTTGCGCAGCAGCGGCTCTCCCCCGGTGATCCGGAGCTTCCGGACTCCCAGGGTTCCGACGATGCGGACGAAGCGCTCGATCTCCTCGAACGTGAGGATCTCGCGGCGGGGAAGCCACTCGACGTGCTCTTCGGGAAGGCAGTAGGAGCAGCGCAGGTTGCAGCGGTCGGTCACCGAGACGCGCAGATTGACGATTTCGCGACCTTGGGAGTCGGTCAGCATTCGCGACCCGCCTCGAGCGTCGGCCCGGGGGAGCGATCGGCCGCGGGAACGGCGCAGCCGGGCGCCCACCTCTTCTCCCCATCCGCGAAGTGCTCGTGCTTCCAGACGGGAAGGACCTCTTTGATCCGGTCGATGAGCGTCCGCGCCGCCCGGAAGGCCTCCTCGCGGTGGGAGGCGGAGGCGGCCACGATCACGCTCGCCTCCCCGATCTCGACGGTGCCGGTGCGGTGGATCGCCGCCACGCGGTGAACCTCGGTCGAGGAGAGCACCTCCTCGGCCAGCTCGCGCAGCTTGCGGGAGGCCAGGGCCTCGACCGCCTCGTAGTCGATCCGGAGGACGGTTCGCCCGCGGTGGTGGTTCCGCACGACGCCGGAAAACGTCACGACGCCGCCGGCCTCCGGGACGGTGACGAACCCGACGAGCTCCGCATCGCGCAGCGGCTCGTCCGTCACGCGGGTGAGGATCCGGTCCGGGCTCATGAAGCGTCTACCCCCCGCTGACGGGCGGCACGAGGTGGAATCGGGCGGAGTCGCCGACGCGGGCCGAGTCGTGCAGGTACTCGACCTCCGTGGCGAGGGCCGAAACCGACAGAATCTCTTCCAGAGCGGGGTGAAGGGCGGCCAGCGCCCTCTTCACGTCGTCCCCGGTGGCGTCGGCTTCGACCTGGAGATCGGCGCTGCCGGCCCCGGCAAGGTCGGCCGCCATCGCGTGCAGCTCCACCCGGATCGTTCGCTTGGGCACCGCAGCTCCCCCCGCTCGGATGATCATCCAATATAGAGAGGTAGCCCGTGGGGGAGCAAGGCGGGAGCGGGGGCCGCGGGGGGAAGCGCCGGAGATCGCGGTGGCACGCCCGGGAGTCGTCTTCTGGCATAATCACCCGGTAGGTCGACTGCTGACTCGACTCCCGCGCCCGGAGGCTTCCATGCGACGCTCGGCCCTGGCTCTTACGGTGCTTCTCCCCTGTCTCTTCGCATCCGTCGGCTTCGGGATCGACCCGATCCGTATCGACGACACGACGATTCTCGATCCCATCCGCGGCACGATCCTCACCGTGCGTCCGGAGGAGTCGCTCCCCGGTGATCTCGTGCCGGCCGGTCCTCGCTCGCTCCGCCGCCCGAACGACGGGTTCGCCGGCTGCAGCACGTCGGACAACTGCGCACCGTTCGATCTCGACACGCACGTCGCCGGACCGGCGATCGGGCTGCTCCCCGAGGGGAACTACCCCTACGACGCCACCCTGAATCCGGCGGGCACCGAAGTCTGGATCCCCGGCGCGTCCGGAGACGGGGTGATCGTGATCGACCGCGCGACGAACACGATCAGCCATCGGATCGCCGTGGGCGAGTACCCGGTCTCGATCGCGTTTTCGAAGGATGGATCGAAGGCGCTGGTTCCGTGTCGCGACACCGAGGAGATCAAGATCATCAGCACGACGACCTACGCGGTCACCGACTCCCTGTCCGTCCCCACGACGTACCTCGGCGCGGGCAACATCGCCCTCGATCCCGTGAGCGGCAACTTCTATCTGGTGGACTGGTACGGGGACGATCTCTACGAGATCGCCCCGGACGGGTCCGCCATTCTGAACCAGGTCACCCTCGGCAACAGCCTCTGGCAGCTGGTCGTCTCACCCGATGGACAGGACATCTACGTGACCGATCGCGGTACCGATCAGGTCCGGGTCATCGATCCGGGCCGGCTGACCCAGGTCAACGTGTGGTCCGTGGGGGACGATCCGTGGGGCATCGACATCACGGAAGACGGTGACAAGCTCGTCGTCGCGTGCGAGGACAGCCACGAGGCGTACGTCATCGAGACCGGGAGTGGCGCGATCACGGCCCTGTTCCTGGACGCCACGGCCGACCCCCGGGACGTCGACATTCTCGACGATCAGGAGACCGCCTACGTGGCCGGCGGAACCACGACCGCGGGCAATCTCGTCTACCGGATCGACCTGACGACCGACACCGTCGCGGGCAGCTTCCCCGTGACCGGCACGAACGTGAACGTCGTCGCCGTCCAGGCACAGGCGGCCGGCACTCCCACCGGCGTCGGAGACGTCGCCGGGGCGGGCGGGCCGAGCTTGAACGTCCGGCCCAATCCGTTCGACTCCTCCACGAGCGTGAGGTACTTCCTGACCGAAGCCGCCGATGTCCGGCTTGCGGTGTATGACGTGGTCGGCAGAGTCGTACGATCCCTGGACGAAGGACGGCGCGATGCCGGCCGGCACGTGACGAGCTGGGACGGGAGGGACGATCGGGCGGCCAAGGCCGCGGCCGGCATCTACTTTCTGGGACTGGAGGTCGGCGGGGAGATGAGGACGCAGAAAGTCGTGCGGGTGAGGTGACAGGAGACGGCCCGGCTACGGGGAAAGCCGGCTCGGTGCGCGAAGGCCCACAGGTCGTGACCTGCGGGCCTTCCTTCGATTCGGAACGGCGGTCGAGGGGGCTAGACCCGGTTTCCGAACCAGATCTCGGGCTCGCTCGAGACGCCCGCTCTCTTCATGGCCTGCTTCAGCCGGGAGCTGGAGGCAAAGGCCTTCGCTGCGTCCATGCTCTTGAAATCGTGGTAGGCGGTGACACTGTTGGGACGCCCGTCATCCCGGTAGACACCGTGCGCGGTCACTCCCATGTCGCGGCGGTCGGCCTCGAACGCGTCGTATTCCGCCTTCCACTTTCCAAAGTCCGCGACGTCATGTCGAACGAAAAGGGTTGCCATTCGTGCACTCTCCTTCGAAGTGAGGTGGGGACCTTCGGTACGAAGTGGGGATCGACCGAATGGTACCCATAGCATGACCGATGATCGGGTCTTTCGCCAGTCCGGAGGTCGCCCTTTCCGAGGAAACGAAGATCGAATGGTACGAACAATGGATCCGACGCTCGTGAACTCGGCGGCGACGGACGGAGTGAGGATGATTCTCCGGGGACTCGGCCGCCGGTTCCGTTCCTGACTCGCGGTTCTCGTTCTTCATGGCGGTGCCGACCCGCCCGATTTCAGCGGCGATCGATGACCGCTCGCAGGTTCCGCCCGAGTTGCCGGACGTCATCCAGCAGGCCGACCCGGCGCAGCTTCTCCCGGGCCGGGCGTCCGAGCTTCCCGGTGCCCTCCTCCTGCAGGATCTGTGCGGTCTCCTCTGCGGTGAACGCTTCCGAGTCCTCCGTCCAGTGGATGCACTCTCGGTTCATCGGACAGACCACCTGGCAGCGCATGCATCCGATCAAGCAGTGATGCCACGCGGGATCGATCCATTCGGGGAAAGGGGCGTCGCTTTCATTGTGGAACGTGAGGCACTTCTCGGCGCGGAGCAGGACGCGGTCCGAGCCGATGGCGCCCGTGGGACACCGCGCCCGACAGGCGGAGCAATGTTCGCATGGGGCCGCCAGGCGCGGTCGTATCCACTCGGTCTCGACGAGCGGCGCGTCGGTGACGAACGCCGTCAGACGGAAGAAGCTGCCCAGCCCCTCGATGTAAGTGATGTTGTTCCTGCCGTACTCGGCCAGCCCGCTGCGGACGGCGAGGAGCTTCACGGGTACGCCGGTCCGCTCGACTCGGTACCCGTGGGGTCGGAGCGCAGCGAGGAGGAGATCTCGAACGCGGCGATCGCTGCCGTCGCAGTACGTGGGGGGGATGATCGCCGCGTGGCGCGACCCGTCGCGTTCGAACGTGACCCGAAGCGTCGGTTGCGCGGTAGCGACCACGATCACGGAGCGGGAGGGAGGGGGTGTCCGGAGCGCGCCGTCAAGAGGTCGTGAGAACTCGCCCGCCCCGCGGGCCGCGAAGCCGCTGAGCCGATCGCGGTAAAAGGTCGGGTCGACCTCGCCGCGTTCGCGGCGTGCCGCGATCTCCTCCGCCAGTTCGCCGATGCGCTTGACCCCGACGGCGCGGGCCCGGTGCCCGGCTCCGGCGAGGCGAGCGGAAACCATTGAAAACAGGTCGGTTGCGAGGTTCGGGGACATGAGGACCTCCGGGCCGGGGCGGATACGTCACCTGTATGAAGAGTATGAGGGTGATCATCACCTGTCAAGATGGAATGATGGTGATTCATTGCCACAGATGGTTTGACCCCTAACCTGTGTCCGGCCTAGATTGGTTGGCATGGAGAGGACACAAGAGAGGGAGCCCGGCGGGCGGACGCCGGCCCCCGGCGCGCTCCGGCGGGTCCAGTCCTTCGTGAACACGATCGATCTGGAGGGCGGTCAGGATCGGACCGGGGATGTCCGCTCCCTGCGTCGGTGGTTGCTGGAGCGGGAGCTGATCGCGGAAGGGGACTCGGTGAGCGAGGGGGATCTGCGCCTGGTGATCCAGGTGCGCGAGGCGCTCCGGGCTCTCGCCTTCGCGAATCACGAGGGTGTCCCCGACGACGAGGCCGTGCGAAAGCTCAATCGCCTCGCGGAAGGTCTCCGGCTGACGCTGCGCTTCGAAGGCGACGGGCGCGCCCGGCTCGAGCCGATGCTGTCCGGCGTGGACGGCGCCGTGGCCGGGATCCTCGGTATCGTCTACGCGTCGATGGTCGATGGCACGTGGCCGCGTCTCAAGGCATGCCGCCGGGACACCTGCCAGTGGGTTTTCTACGACCACTCGAAGAACCGCTCCTCCAGCTGGTGCTCGATGAGCATCTGCGGCAATCGGGAAAAGGCCCGGGCCTACCGGCTGCGACGGAAGGAGTAGCCGGGGGATCCGGGGCAGGTCCGACGTCCGGGATCGGCCCTGCGAACGTCATCCCCGGCGAGCACCGGTAGACGAGACCCTGCGGGACTTCCTCAGTCCGACCTTGGCATCGAATCTCATCGTGGTAGAGTGATCGCGAAAAGGTCCCGGGAGATCAGCTGCGCGCCGACGCGGCGGACACTGTGGCGGACCTGTCGGGGTCGTGGGACGGTGGTGTGGGGAGGGCAGATGTCCGTCAGCCGTCGGTCGGCCGCATCCTGCGTCGTTCTCCTTCTCCATCTTCTGCGCGCCGGCGGGCTTTCCGCGGGAACGGCGGCCGATTCCGCGGAGCACGGTGAGGCCCCGGGCCCCCCCGCCGGCCGTCCGATCTCCGGGTCTCCCCCTTTCCGCTTCCTCGGATCCTATGGCCTGGAGGCGTTCGGCTACGAGGACGCGGCCCGAGCCGATCATCTCGCGCTGGAGCAGACGGGCCGTCTCTCCCTGTACGGACCCGGAGAGCGCTGGTCTCTGCACGGCACGGTCAGTCACCTGAGTCGTTTCGACGACGACTTCTCCGGCGAAGGGCGCGGTCGCCTCCTCAAGGGCTTCTTGCGTCACGGTGGCCTCCGGTCACGCACGGACGTGCGCGCGGGCCGGTTCTTCCTGCACCGGGGCGTGATGGTCGGCGTGTTCGACGGCGTGGACCTCCTCCTCCGCTCCCGCCGTCTCCGGGTCGGCTTGTTCGCCGGCCTGGCGGGACCACGCAGCCGCGAATTCGAACTGGAAGAGCCCGACGAGGCGTTCAGCGTCGGCGCCGAGCTCCGATACGCGCCGCGCCGCCGGTTCTTCTCGGCCGTCCACGATATCGACCTGACCTACGTTCGGCAGCGGCGCGAGGAGGGTGTCACGCGCCATCTCGTCGGGGTCGGCACCCGGTCCCGCTGGGGACGCTCACTCACGCTGCTCAACGTCGCTCACTTTCGGCCGCGGGGCGACCTCCTGCGGAAGGTCGTCAGCCGGGCGCGCTATCGCAGCGCGGACTGGGGCGTGCTCGCCGAGGTCGGTGCGCTCAAGCCGTCGCGCAACGAGTACACGTGGTTCAGTGAATTCGACGTTCCCTCCTCGCACCGCGTTCGCGCCGGTTTGGATCGCTATCTCGGAGCCGGGGGCTGGGCCGCGGGGTTCGACGGCGTGGTTCTCGAGGCCGGCGGAGAGACCGGCTTTCGGGGTGGCCCGGCATTGACGAGCCCCTGGGGTCGCATCGGCTATCGCTTCAGCGGAGGCGGGCACTCCCGGGTGGCGGGCCCCTGGGCCAGCCTGCGCGCGACCCCCGGCCGCGGTTTCACCGTGCACGCCTACGGATCGGTCATGAGTACCGAGTGGGACGCGTTCGAGCTGGACAGCGGCGACATCGTCACGGTCCGCGTGGGCACTCGTTACACACCGCCGCACTACCCGGCGCTCACGGTCCACGGCGAGTTCCAGGTCTACCGCACCCCGCAGTTCGACCAGGACCGGCGCGCGCGGGCCGGAGTCACCTGGCGCTTCGACAGCGCGGGAGCTTCGCGATGAGTCTCAGGCCGGATCGACGGACGGCGTTCGTCATGACGGTCCGGGCACTGCTCGCGGCGCTCTTGATCCCGATGGCTCTCCTCCGTGTCACGATACCTGCTCTCGCAGCGGCCGACGGCCCGGAGGGCGGCATTCCCGATCCCGGCGCCGGCCCCCTCCGGTTCGATCACCCGTTGCACGTCGTCGAAGGCGAGATGACCTGCCAGGAGTGCCATGCGGGAGTCACGGAGCTCGGCATCCGCGGGCGATCGGTTCCCGACCACGAAACCTGTGAGAACTGTCACGATCTGGAGGAGGACGACTCCTGCGGCACGTGCCACCGGAACCCCGAAGAGCCGGAGGCAGTGCCGCTGAGGCTCGGTCGGTACGAGGGCTTCGCCCACAGGGACCACACGGGGGAGTCCGGCGTCTGTGAGCTCTGCCACGGTGACCTGACCGCAGCGGAGGGCACGAGGGGCGCGGAGCCGCTCATTCCCACGATGAGCGATTGTCAGCAGTGCCACCTGGCTCATCGCGGCCCGCTCGACTGCGGAGCCTGTCACCTCGGCCGCGACCCGATTCCCCCCGACCACGGGCAGGGCGACTGGCGTCGTGATCACGGTCTGGAGGCGGCGGTGGGCACATCGGATTGCGCATCGTGTCACGCGCAGGCGAGCTGTGACGCCTGTCACCAAGGGGTCCTTCTGGACGGCAGCCCGCACGGCGCCGCCTGGCTCCACGAGCACTGGGCCGAGGCTTCCTTCGGGCAGGATTGTCTCGTGTGCCACGAGACGCGTCGCAGTTGCACGGAGTGCCATCGCGCCCTCGTGCCCGTGCCGCACGAGTTCGGACCCGAGTTCGCGAACGATCTCGCCGGGGGCGCCCACGTGGACGAGGCCAAGGCATTCCCGGAGACCTGTCTGTCATGTCATGATGTGGATTCCACCGACCACACCTGCGCACGGTGCCACGATGATTAGCGGAGCGAACGACAGAAGAGGGGCCGCGATCACTCCCCCCTACCGCGCCACCTGTGCCCTCTTCGGCGCGATCGCCCTTCTCCGGTTCGTCACGGGCTGCGGCACATCGATCGACGAGGACTACCGGATCGGCAGCGGCAACCTCCATCCGTTCGCGGACGCGGCGGAACACGGCGCCTGGCTGGCTGCGAACGACTATACATTCGCCGCGTGCACCCCCTGCCATGGAGCGGACCTTCGCGGACAGGAGGTCGGCGCGAACGGCGGCATCGAGCGCTCCTGCTACGGATGCCACACGGCAACCGAGCACCAGGTCGGCTTCACGATCGCCGAGGACGAGCACCCGGCGTACCTGCGCGCGATCCACTGGGATCTCGGGCGCTGCTTCGTCTGTCATCCGGAACCGGAAAGCCCGGGCACGGCGACGCGCCGCTCCCCGCTCCCCGCCTCCCCGACCTTCGGCAGCTCGTGCAGCACGGTCGGTTGCCATGACGCGGCCAACGGCGGACCGGTGGCCTGCAACGTCTGCCATGGGGACTCGGAAGGTGATCCCGGGGTCCCCGCATCCTGGGCCCCGCCGGAAGACCTCGAGGGAGACGTCGCCACATCCTCGCCCGGGGTGGGCGCTCACCAGACGCACCTCGGAGCCCCCTCCGGCTTTTCCGCAGCAGTGCCCTGCCGTGCCTGCCATCTCGTCCCCGCCTCGTGGGACGATCCCGGGCACATCGACGACACACCGGCGACGGCCGACGTGACGTTCTCGGAAATCGCGGGCGGTGCGGCACGGTACGACTTCGCCACGAGCTCGTGCGCCGCGACCGATTGCCATCGCAGCGGCGAGCCCGTCTGGACGGAGGTGGACGGTACATGGAACGAGTGCGGCGCGTGCCATGGCCTGCCGCCGATCAGCGACGAGCACCCGTTCGGTCCCGGCGTCGAGGACTGCCACCGCTGTCACGGCATGGTGATCGACGAGAATGACGTGTTCATCGCCCCCGATCTGCACATCAACGGGGAAGTGAACGTGGACGACGACTGACCGGATCAGGCGCCGGACTCGCCTCGCGCCCTCCGTGCGTCGGCGAGGACGAAGGCGCGGGTGACCCGGGCGACCTCCCCGTAGAACCGGGTCACGGCCCGCGCCTCGATCCGGTCGCAGAGATCCGGCACCCAGCGGACGAGATGCCCATCGAGGAACGCCTCCTGGCGGACGGCGAGCTCGTTCGCGACCTCCGGCGCGGCGGACCCTCGGTGATCCGCCTCGCCTTCGGCCAGCCACTGCATGATCTCCAGCTCGATGGAGAGGTGGTCGGGAAGGTCGCCCCATCTCTCGTCGATCCTCAGCCCCAGGGTCCGGAGGCACTCCTTGACCTGGAGGGTCGACTCCCCGAGGAGCGAGCCGTCCTCCGGCCGATGGACGGACTCGTTTAGCGGAATGCGGGTCGAGGGCGCGAGGAAGAGAGCGGTGTAGTCGGCGGCAAGCGTCTCGACCACGTCCGGAACCGGCGGCTCGATCAGCTCGGCCCGGTCCAGGCACATTCCCGCCTCCACGAGGCTCTCGAACACTCCGGGCTCGCGCAGTCCTCCGACCACCCGCGCGTCCGGCTCGCGGCGGAAGAAGCGGGCCAGAAGCCCGTAGATCGAGCCCCGTCGGCGGGCCGACTCCGCCTCCGATTCCCGCGGCGCGGTGGCGGTGACCGGGTCCATCGGAGCTACGCCCTCTCCACCTTCACGACCGTGTCCATCCAGCACATCGAGCCCGCGATGGGGTCCCCCACGCAGGGGATGACGCGGTTCACGTGGGTGCCGTTGGACTTCCACCATTTGTTCCGGGTGTCGGCCTCGGCGACGTGTCCGGGGGCCCGGCGACCCGATGCGTAGTATCCCCATGCCCAGTGGCCGGCGTGGTGGGCGATCGCCACGGTTCCCGGGTGCACCCCCTCCGTGATCCGGGCCCGGGTCGTGATCTCGCCGACGCCGGATCTCACGCGGACGGGATCGCCGTCCCCGACTCCGCGTTCGGCGGCGGCCGTCGGGTGGATCCAGGCCGGGTTCTCGTGGAAGATCTCGGTGAGCCACTTGCAGCCCTGGGTCCGGGAGTGGGTCTGGGTCGGGACCTTGAACGTGGTCAGGATCAGATCGTCCGCCTCCATCTCCTCGTGGTCGGGGTGGCTCATCCACGTCGGCAGTCCGCCGAACCCCGCCGCCTCGAGGTCCTCGGACTTCAGGGTCACCGGCTCGCGCTCGTACGGCGCTTTCGCGCTCTCCCGGTCGTGCCAGATGCCGTGCTCCTTCATGTACTCGAACCCGCCCGCCTCCTTGACACCCGGGGTGTTGTCGCAGGTCTCGCGCACGAACTGCTCGGCCGAGTCGAAGCCGAGCCCCAGGTCGAGACGGCGGCCGATCTCGCAGAGCACGTCGATCCAATTCCTCGCCTCTCCCAGCGGCGCGTGCATCGGCTGCCGGATGAAGTACTCCGGCACCCCCTCCGGGGACGCGGTTCCCTCCAGGGTCCAGCGCTCGAGATAGGTGGCATCGGGCAGGATGAGATCGGCCAGCTCCGTCGTCTCGCTCATGGCGATGTCCACGGCGACCAGGAACGGGATCTTCTGCTCGTCCCGGTAGACCCGGGCGTTTCGGTCGCACTCGCCGTTGGAGTACACCGGGTTGTGGCAGTAGACCAGGTAGATGTCCGGTCGCTCCGGTCCGCGGTCGATCCGGTCCACGATCTGGTGCGACACACCGTAACCGGTAAAGAGGTAGGCATCGGCCTCGCCGGTCAGCACGTCGAGGGTCTTCGGCTCCTCCTCGGGCTGCGGAAACTCGAATGCGTAGTTCCATCGGGGGCGCGGGCTCCGCTCCCCGGCCGGCCCCACGTTGCCCGACAGGGCCCGGAGCATGTCGAGGGCCCGCATGGCCTGCACCCCGTTGTAGTGCATGAACAGTCCGCGGCCCCCGAGGCACATGCCGGGCTTCGTGGTGCCGAACTCGCGGGCGATGGAGCGGATTCTCTCGGCCGGAACCCCGCTCGTCGCCTCCGCCCACTCGGGGGTGTACGGGGCCAGGTGGCTCCGAAGCTCGCTCATCGACACGTTGGTCAGGTCTTCCACGAACGTCTCGTCCGCGAGCTCTTCCTCCAGGAGGACCCGGCTCAGGGCCAGGATGACCGCGAGATCCGTGCCCGGCTTCAGCGGCACCCATTCGGTGGCCTTGGCCGCCGTGTTGGACAGCCGGACGTCGAAGACGTACATCTTCGCGCCCCGGACCAGGGCCTCGGTGCACTCCCGGGTCGACGTGAGGTGTCCGAATCCGGCCTCCAGGACGCTGGCGCCGAAGTCCAGGATGATCCGCGAGTCCTTCCACCCGGTCGCCCCGCGGGTGTCACCCGTGTAGCGGCGCGCCACTCCGCCGGCCGCCACGCAGATCGAGTTGTGATCTCCCACCGTGCCGGAGCCGTAGGTCGGCATGAAGTAGTAGTTGTTGATGAGCCAGTCGGAGCCCGTCATGCGGCCGTAATGAAAGAGGTACTTCTCCGGAGTCCCCTCCTCCCGGAGTGCCCGCAGTCCCTTGACCTCCCGCCCCGCGATCTCCCCTCCCTCCACCAGGAGATCCAGCGCCTCGTCCCACGAGATACGCTTCCAGCGGCCGTCCCCCCGACGCCCCGTCCGGACGAGCGGGTGCAGAAGGCGATCCGGGTTGTACACCTGATTGATGCCGGCCTGACCGCGGGCACAGAGCCGTCCCCGGCTGGTGAGCATCCGGGGATTCCCCTCGATCTTCACGAGGCGCCCGTTCTCCACGTAGCCGATGTTGGCGTCCGTGTTCACGCACTGCCAGCAGGCCGACGGGATCGCCTTCCTCTCCTTTCCCGTCACCAGCGAGAAGTCCCTTCCCGCTCCCTCGAGCCGGAGCTTTCCCTCCAGCACCCGGTCGCCGGTGCCGGACGCTCCGGAGGCCCCCATCAGTCCCGCCGCCGTTCCGAGGGCGGTCAGCCTGATGAACTCACGACGGTTCAGGTCACTCATCTCGTCCACTCCCTCCGGCGGGTCGAACCCCGCCCGGGTCGGCCGCCTCCGCGCGGACCTCCTCCTCCCTCCGGTCGCCGATGAGACAGGACTCGACGGGGAGGGCGACGAGGAGGGTGATCCCGAGCAACCACTTGAGAGGCGCGAAGTCACCGTCGCGGGTCATCACTCCCCAGAGGATCATCGTCGCTCCCGCCGCGAGGGTAAGCAGGAGCACGGCTTGCCTCGCGGCCGGCCGGCGCCTTTTCGTCTCGGTCGGGGTCGTCCGTCCGGTGCCGGGCAGCTCGAACAGCGGCACCAGCCGCAGCAGCAGGACGAACGCGAAGGCGGCGGCAACGTACGATCCCAGCGCCGCCACCCACTCCGTATGGGTCGGGACGTAGGGGACCGGTGGACGGGCCGGCGCGAGATGGGGGTGATACTGTGACGGGACCACGAGGAGAGAGCGCTTGATCCAGAGCCCAACGTTTACGAGCAGCGCCGCCGCGGCGGTACCTCCCACGTGAACCCCGTTTCTCCTCACTCCCTGGACGAACAGGAAGAGGAAGGGGAGGACCAGCCCGGCGACGGTCGTCGCCCAGAAGACCGCCGAGAACCGTCCGGTCAGCAGGGAGCTCGAGACTCCCTGCTCCGCGGTCGGGGGTAGGTACTGTGCGGTGAGGTGCTCGCTCAGCATGAAGTAGAGGTACAGAAAGACCACGAAAGCGAGGAAGATCCCGAAGACCCGGAACAGACGATCCGGGAGAAGGGTCCGCCAACCGTAGGCCCGTCGGAGAAGAGCCGCGATGGCGACGATGGCGGAGAAGCCCGAGACGACGGCCCCGAGCACGAAGTAGGGCGCCTGGAGCGGGTTGTACCAGCCCGCCCGGGCGGAAATCATGCCGAAGAGAAGGCCGTACACGGAGTGAACGGAGATCATGATCGGGAGAAGCGCGAGAGCCAGCCAGAAGAGCGTCCGCTCGTGGCGCTCCCGCTCTCCGGGGGTGTCGCGGTAGCCCAACGACAGCGCGCGATAGAACCCGCGGAAACGGGGTGCCGCCTCCGCCATCACCGACAGATCCCGTCGCATCGACAGATACAGGTAGGCTGAACTGGCCAGAAAGTAGAGCGTGAAGACGGTCATCGACCAGACCATGGGCGAGTGCCACCGACCGTAGAGATAGACGTTGGTGAGAAATCGTACGGGCCGACCGACGTGGAGCATGAGGTTGACCACCGCCAGCCCGAGCGCGAGCAGGGTCACGATCTCCGCAGTCCGGGCGATGTTGCGGTAGGCATCCAGCCGCAGGACCCTCACGGCGGCGGAGATCGCGATGCCGACGTGGCTGATCCCGACGATGTGAACGGTATTGGCGACGAGGATTCCCCACGTCGCTCCGTAGGTGTCGATTCCCAGCGTTCCGAGGCCTTCCGTGAGGATCCGGATGCAGTGCCGGAGCCAGTAGACCGTTCCTCCGGCCAGCAGGAAGGTCACGACTCCCGAGGCGAGCCCCGGCTCGACGATGGGCCGGACCCGCGTCTGGAGGGTCTGCATGCTCACGCTCCTCTCCTCCCTTCGTTTGCGTGGGCGTCGGTCGGGGGCCGGCCAGACTCGAAGGACCGCGGGTCCCCTCCCCGGTAGAAGACCGAGGGGCCGGTGCCGAGCGCCGGCAGGAGAGTCGTCGCGTCCGGGGCGCGAGCGGCCCGGTAGACATCACTCTCCGGGTCGTTCCCGTCACCGAATCGCCGGGCGCCGGTCGGGCACGTGTTCACGCAGGCCGGGACGACCCCGCGATCCACCCGGTGCGCGCAGAAGTCGCACTTGTCCACGGTGCCGCGGGTGCGCGCCGGGAACAGCCGCGCACCCGCGGGGTCCGGGCGGGGATTGAAGTACCGGACGCCGTAAGGGCAGGCCACCATGCAGTACCGGCAGCCGATGCAACGGTCCTTGTCGACGCCGACGAGACCGTCGGGCCGCTTGTAGGTTGCCCCGACGGGACAGACCTTCAAGCAGGCCGGCCTCTCGCAGTGATTGCACAGGCGCGGCAGGAAGTGGCGCGTGACGGCGGGATAGCGTCCCGCCTCCTTCCTCTCGACCCAGGATCGGAAGCCGCCGAGGCGGACCCCGTTCTCGGCCTTACACGCGACCGCGCAGGCGTGGCATCCGGTGCAGCGATCGAGATCGATCACCATGGTCAGTCGGCGGGGGCGGTCGGGGGTCGAGGCCGCGGACTCGACGGTGTCGCGCTCGGCGGACGGGCTCGTGGGTTCCACGACGGACAAGGGACACCTGCCTTCCAGCGCTCCTCGGGTGCCGGCGGCCTTCCGCCAGGGGAATCGTCCGGGCGGTGATGCCTCTTTCAACGTCGGAATAATACGAAAAGTTTCGTGGATGCCACGAATTTCTTCGTAAATACTCCCTGCCCCGCCCGGCTCGAGACCTTCCACCGACCGTTCGCTCCAGAACGGAGCGGGTCACCGGAGACAGCCTTCTCGCGGGTTTCAGTAAGCGCGCAAGGGCGCTCAACCACGACAGTTACGGGCCCTCGCGGGCGGAGGCGGCGGGAATCGGACCCGCCGAGGTCGCAAATTTCGGCGCGTTGGTGCTGCGTGACTCGCTGCGCGAGGGGGTCAATACCCGGGCGCCGCCCGCGGCCATCGGGATGACGTGAGCCTGAAGGAGTCGAACGGACTTCCCGGTGGACTACGAGAAGCCGGTTTCTCTCGGCGCAGATGCGTTCCGCAAAGTCTGTTTAAAGTGTGCGGAGAACTGCCCCTCGCGGTCCCTGTCGCTCTCCTGTAAGGTGGCCGTGCGAGGTGTGAGCAAATGGCCGACGCACGCCGAGGCGTGCTATGCATACTGGCACTGCGTCGGCACGGACTGCGGCATTTGCATGGCCTCCTGCCCGTTCTCGCATCGCGACAACAGGTTTCACAACATGGTGCGCTGGCTGGTCCGACGCTTTGGATTCACTCGCCGTCCGGCGATCTTCTTCGAGAACCTGTTCTACGGCCGGAAGTGGAGGCCTCGCTGACCGCGGCCCCCCGGATCTGGTGATAACGACCCGCTACACGCATCCCAGTCCGGCGGCGAGGGAGTCGGCGGTGAGGGTGCCGGATTCGCCATGGCCGAAGGTGAGCACGGGGTTACCAGCCACATGATCAGAGGATTGGGCACCCCGCCCTTTCCTGAGTCCCGGTTCTTGTACCCACAGCCCTATCGCCGTGTTACGTTGAGCACAACCTCGCACGGCTGGAGGCGCCCTGTGCGACATCTGGCGATTGACCACGCCGATCTCCCGGCCTCGATCGAGCGCGCGCGGCTCTGCCCCTATGATCGCTCGAGGTGCTTCTCCCGGGACTATTGCGTCGGCGATTCCGGCGGCACGGGGGCCTCACCTGGTCGGCCCGGCCAACCACAAAGGAATACGTGATCCCGATGAGGAGGTGCTCAATGCGGAAAGCCCTAATAATCGCCCTGGGAGGGTGCCTCGCCCTCGCGAGTACTGGGTTCGCCTTCCACGATGCCGGTGTCGCGCACTGTAATGGCTGCCACACGATGCACAACAGCCAAGACGGCGTCCTCGTGGATCCGGACGAAGACGGAGGCAACGCGTATCTGCTGAGGGACGCGACGCCGAGCGACGTCTGTCTGTCGTGCCACGCCGAAGGGCTCGGCGCGGTGTTTGCCGCGGACCCGATGGCCCCTTCGCCCGAGAAGGGCGGCGGGAACTTCACCTTTCTCCTGGAAGACAATCTGAATGATGAG
>JALGZR010000007.1 GCA_025774805.1 bacterium | reverse complement strand
TCAAGATGAACGACGTGACCGGGATGATCAACGTCTGCCTTCCCTACGTCGTCATGGAGACCGCGATCCATCGCCTCGGGCAGGGCACGACGTACCGGCGCACTCCCGGTGTCTCCGCCGAGGTCATGAGAACCGCCCTGGAGGAGTCCGCGGCGAGCGCCCCGGTGGAGGTGAAGGTCGATCTCGGTCGCGTCGATCTCACGCTCCAGGAGATCCTCGGCCTCTCCGTCGGGGACGTTCTCCGACTTCACGCCCCGTGCGAATCGGGGGCGGAGGCCCTCGTGCAGGGCCGACCTCTCATGAACGGAAGCCCGGGACGATTCCGGGGAAACCTCGCGTTTCGGGTGGAGTCGATCCACCGAGCCGGCGACGAAGAAGGGGGTGATCCCGCATGACGACCGAGACCCGAGAGCCGCTCGAGTCCGGACTGGCGTTCTTCGAGGCGTTCGGGGAGCGGATCGTGAACGGACTGCGGGGCCGGATGGAGGGAGAGATCGCGTGCGCCGGCCCCGAGGTGGTCTCCACCGACCGCGCCTCGCTCGCGGGGCAGATCGGAGAGGGCGCCGTTCTGGCCCGGGCCACGTGGGGGGAGGCGGAGGCGTCGGGGAGCGGCTGCCTCCTGGGGTGGGGTGCCGTTTCCGCGCTCCTGGACGCGAAGGAGATCCCGATCCCCGAGTTCACCGAGGACGACCTCGCGACTCTCCGGACGAACCTCCGGCTGGTCGTCGAGAGCGGCGGCGAGGGTCCGCCGGTTCTCGAGTGGGGCGATCTGGAGGTCGTGGCGGGGGACCGGATCGAGGACTCCCTGCGCGACGCGGGCATCCCCGCGAACTGCGAGGTCGCCCGGCTCGACCTGACGATCTCCGGGGGAGAGATGACGTTTCTCGTCGCGACGGCGACCGAGGGGCCCGAGGGCTCGTCCGAGACCCCGACCCCGGAGGCCGGAACCGGGGATCTCCCCGAGGGGGAGGAGTCCGTCCCCGATGACCCCGAGGAGGGCTTCACCCCGGAATCTCCGGTGGAGTCGGCGACCGGTCCGGGGGAGCTCGGAAATCTGCACCACCTGCTCTCCGTCCGGATGCCGCTCACGATCCGTCTCGGCTCGACGCAGATGCGTCTGGAAGAGATCCTCCGGCTGACTCCCGGAGCGATTCTCGAACTCGATCAGAGGGAAGAGGCTCCCCTGGAGGTGCTCGCGAACGGTCACGTGATCGCCCGCGGCGAGGTCGTCGTCCTGGACGAGCGATTCGGCCTGCGAATCACGGAGATCGGCTCGTCGGAGGAACGCCTGAAGGCGACTCTCTGACCCTCACGAAGGGAACGGAGCCCGACCCGCGATCCCCCGTCCGATCTGAGGAGAAAACCCCACGCGCAGTGGGGACGAAGCCCCTCCCGGGTCTACCTCCCGCACCATTCGTGTCCCCCGGTTGACACGCTCTTGGTGTTTTTTGCGCAAGCCGCGCCGTCCCTGGCCGCCGAGGTCGCGGACGGCCCGGCACCGAACGGCACGCCCGTTGCACTCTCGCCCCTGAGTACCGCCCGACCACGAAACCGAAAGGGCAGGGCTCCCCCGCGGAGGCTCGCAAAGCCACGGACCGCAAGGTCGCCGGGTTGCCGAAGTTTCGCTGGATCCGCCGCACCCGCAGTGGGGGACGGACGCCATGCGATCCGGAGTGCCTGCCCGTCGAACCGCCGGTCTCGTCACCGCGTCTCTGGCCGCAGTCTCGGCTCTCGCCGGAGCCGGATCGGCCCACGCCGGGCTCGAGATCCTCGGGCCGGAGGAGGTGACCGCCCGCTTTCTGCACGCGCGGGACGGGGATCTCTTCCTCCGCGTCGACGGTCGGGAGAGGGAGCTCGTGATCGACCCCCGATCTCCCCTCGTCTCTCAGCTCGGGGACGGTGACTTCCATCCCATGGACCCCCGGCAGGTCCGCGACGCGGTGGGAGCGTTGGAGCGGGGCCTTCTCCCTCCCGACGGCCGCATTCTCGTTCTTCCCTTCCCGAGGCGAGACGCGATCAAATCGACCTGCGAAGGCCGGACCATCTTCCTCTCTCCCGGCATTCGGGAGGTGTCCTCCGGGCACGTTCACGCCACCGTCACCCACGAGATCGGGCACCTGTTCCAGCACGTGATCTTGCCCGAGACCTCCGCCCTCTGGTCCGAGTACGTCGAACGACGGGGCATCGCCGGCGATTCCCGCTACCACTCGAACGCGCGTCACCGCGATCGCCCCCGCGAGATCTTCGCGGAGGACTTCCGCTACCTGTTCGGGGGAGCTGTTGCGAACTACTCCGGCAACATCGAGAATCCCGACCTCCCCACCCCCGATCAGGTCCCGGGGCTCCGCACCTGGCTCGAGTCCGTGCTGCCCCGATCGGTCCGTCGACGGGGCGAGCTCGGGCGAGCTCCGCCACGCTCGGCCCCGAATCCCCTCTCGCTCTCCGAGGTCGCCCTCATGGAGATCCGATTCCAGGGCTCGCGGCCGGCCGGGAGAGAGACGACGGCGGAGGTGTACGATCTCCGGGGGCGCCGGGTCCGGACCCTTCTCGGATCGGCCGGCGATCCCGACGAGGTCGTCTTCGTCTGGAACGGACGGGACTCCGCGAGCCGTCACGTGGCATCCGGGGTCTACTTCGTTCGGTGGCGGCAGGACCCCGCCGCGGGAACCGCCCGCGTGCACGTTCTGCGCTGACCCGCTCAGCCATTGCACTTTGCCCCCCTCTCCGCCGCGCAATGCGCGGCCCCGCGGACAGGCCCGAGCAAATCTCCCGCCCCTGTTCGGCACCCTTGACGGATGTTCGCGGGTCCCGATTTGGTATCCCTCTTGCGATGCGTACCTCCGGTTTCGATCTCCCCTCGAACTGATCGAACTCTGAAGTCGGAGGTTTCCAGAGTCATGAACGGCAAGTTCCCCCGGACGCTCCTAACGCTCCTTCCCTTCGTCTTCGCGCTTGCGTTCGTCGGGTGCGGCGACGACGGGGACAGCACCACGAACCCCCCTCTCGACAATCCCGGTGATGATCCGGTCGTCGACACGACCCCGCCGAACGTACCGACGGGCCTGTTCGTGCGGCACGTCAACGGATCCCTCCGGGTCCATTGGGACGAGAACTCCGAACCCGACCTCGCGGGCTACAAGCTGCAGCGTAGCCTGGACCGAGGACAGACGTGGGCCGACGTCTCGCCGACCGTCCTTACGGAAAACACGGTCAACGACACCTACGCCGGTTCGGTCGAGTACCGCGTCCTGGCGGAGGACACGTCGGAGAACCAGAGCGCGTACACCAATCCTCCCTATTGGTACGTCGCCGGCCACAAGTCGGGAGGAAAAGGCGGGATCCACGACGAAGTGCAGAAGTTCTAGAAGCTCTCCAGCGCCTTGCGGGCCCGCCGCTTCGGTGGCGGGCCCTTTGCCATGGAATGCGATCGATCGCGTCGCCCTCGCCCCCGTTCGCGGGGGCGCACTCTTTCGCCCAAGGGCGCCTTGACCCGTTCCGGGTCTCGACCCTAACCTGGCCCGTATGCTGCTACTCGTGTTCTCCGCTCGGAGCCGGCGATGAGACCCCGATCCCTCCACCGATCCCGGATCGCTCTGCTCTTCCTGTTGGCGGGCGCCACGGCCTCGCCGGCGGGACAGTCCGTCGACCCGCCGTTCGACCTCTACGAGGCGGGTCCCCTCGAGCTTTCCACGCTGGCGGCGGGGGGCGGACTTCCCGACGTCTGGGTTCTCCTCCAGACGGAGGAGAATGAGGGACGAGCGTGGCTGCTGCTCGCCCTCCCCGACGGCACTCTCGGAGCGGACTTGCCGGGGTGGGGGAGACCCCGCTATCTCGGCCGCGTCCCAAGCGGCGAGCGGGTCTTCTCGACGCCTCCCCCGGCCGGAGGCCGCGCGGCGGTGTCGTTCGGCCGGTCGATCACGCGGTCGCCGGGCGGGACGACGATCCACGTGACCCGGGAGCACCCGGCCCGGGTCGCCCGGATGGCGCACCACGGATTCCGGGTGTTGGATCGCATGCTCCCGACTCCGGAGGTGCGTGCCCCCGGTCCCCCCGAGCGCTTCCGTGACATTCTCGAACGCGCGCGCTCCGCTTCCCCGACCGATCGGGCCCTTCGGACCCCGGAGGAAGTCGAGGAGCTCGTGGAGAGGGTGAATCTCGATTCTCTCGAGTCGTACGTCGTCTTCCTGTCGGAGCAGGAGAGCGGAGCGCCCGCCTACCGGTACTGGGAGGACAACCCCATCCGGGGACGGTTCCGGGATTACGTCGAGAGGAAGCTCGAGGAGGCGCTGGGGCCCGAGGCGGTCTTCGAGCACAGCTTCACCGTCTTGAACGAGGACAGCGTGGAGGTCCAGGTGGCGAACATCGTCGGCTGCCTCGCGTCTCCGGTTCCGGGAGCCGGGGCCGTGTTCGTGACGGCGCACCTGGACGCCATCGGCAAGGAGAGCGACCCGGTCGAGCTCTGCGGAGCTCCCCACCGGGTGGACTACACCGACTGCGACTGCACCGCACCCGCCGACCAGATCCTCGCCGACCCGGATTGCGACTGGAACTGGCGGGTCGACCCCGCCCCCGGGGGGAACGACAACGCGACGGGCGTCGCGGCGATCCTCGAGCTCGCCCGCATCCTGAAGGAGGTCACGTTCGAGTTCGACATCTACTTCGTGGCGCTCCAGGCCGAGGAAATCGGACTCGTGGGATCGGCCGTCTACGCGGACTCCCTGACGGGGGTCGATCAGGACCTGTTCTTCGCCCTCAACCTGGACATGCTCGGCCACAACCCGTCGCTCAACGCCCTCGACGTCCAGGGCAACCCGAGATCGGAGTGGCTCGCCGACTGGATCGTAGAGTCCGCCGAGCTCTTCGTTCCGTCCCTCGTGGTGGAGAAGCGGATCGAGTCCTTCGGTCGCAGCGATCACGTCAGCTTCTGGCAGATCGGAGTGGACGCGGTGCTCTTCACGGAGGACGCCGAGTTCCCCGAGAACTACCCCGGGTACCACATGTGGACCGACGTCTGGGAGACCATGTTCCCCGAGTCGGGTCGCCCGAACGCCGAGCTGCAGTTTCAGCTCTCGACGCAGACCGCTCTGGCCACGCTCGCGCGCTTCGCCGTTCAACACGACGTGCCTGATCTCGCGCTTCCCCCGGGAGAGATCGAGGCGAGCTCGGAGTTCGGTCGCGACCGCTTCGTCGCCGGCCGCCCGGTCACGCTGCACGCGTTCGTCCACAACCTCGGGAACTCCTCTCTCTCTCTCCCGGGCGGAACGACGGACTCCCTGTTCGTACGCGTGACGTTCTACGACGGAGACCCGGCCCGAGGCGCTCTCGCCCTGGGAGAGCGGACGCATCGCGACTTCTTCCCGTCCGGCGGATTCGTGCCTCTGGAACTGACCTGGACGCCGGGTCTGGACGATCTCGGATTCCACGAGATCCACGCGGTGCTGGAGGGTCTCGATCCCGGCTACGCCATCTCGGAGGTCTCCGGTGACAACAACGAATCCTCGGTCGTTCTCTTCGTCGAGGCCCCCGTATCCGAAGGTCCGAGGGTCTTGAGCCACTACGTCTTCCCGAATCCGGTGCGCGAGGGCCGGGACCGGCTCACCCTCTACTACGAGCTGACGCGCGATGCGAGCGTCCGCGTCAAGGTCTTCGACCTCGAGGGCACCGTGGTGGGTCGGCTCAACGCGACGACGTTCATCGGGGACGGGAACCAACGGGCCGCGAACCGGGTCACGGGGGACACGATCACCTGGGAGGCCGGCGACCTGGAGAGCGGAGTCTACGTGTACGCGATCCGCGTGTTCGATCGCGCCGGAGGCCTCACCGACGACGTGACGGGGAAGTTCGCGCTCGTTCGATGACCTGCCGGTTTCGCCCGGCCCGACCGCCGGCTCCCGACGCGCCGCCCGGGGAGTGCGGCCCTCGCGGAACGCCGGGATCCTCGAGGACACGAGAAGGCCCCCCGGTGACCGGGGGGCCCTGATCGCACCGCCGTTCTTCCGCGACCGGCGGTCCCCGTTGTTTCCCGGACGACGTTCCCGTCAGCCCGAGATCGTGCGGGGCAACCACCAATGCGCGAAGGCTCCGTAGTAGAGCAGCGCGGCGAACGCCGTGAGCACGATCCGCAGTATCCAGGGGCGTGGACTCATTCCGACTTCCTCACGATCGAAGTCCGTCGTCGCGCGGGCCCGTGGAGGATCGGAGCGTCACGAGGCCCGCCGGTACTCTCCCTCGACACCTCCGGTCATCGCAGCCACCAGAAGAAGTCGAGAAAGCAGAGGGTCCAGAGACCCCCCAGGACCAGGGCTCTCATGCCGTTCCTCCTTCACGTGGGCAGGAGGGTTCACGGGGACAGGGTGCATGGGGGGTGCCAGACGCCCTCCCGGAGCGTCCCGTTCCGGCCCGCTCGTGCGGCTCTAAGCGCCTCCTGTCAAAGCAGTTGGATCGGCCACAGCAAGTTATTGATTTCACAAGTGATGTGTTTCGGGTCGTGGCGCCGGACCGGGAGCATTCTGGGCAATCGACCGCCCAGATTCTGGTCAGGCGCTCGTCTCGGGGGACGGGGAAGTGGGAAGGAACTTCGTCACCAGGAGGGTCAGATCGTCCGGGAGGGCGCCCCCGACGAACGACTCGACCGAGGCCACGATCCGGTCGAGGATGGCCGACCCGGGAAGATGGGTGAGACGGGGAAGGAGGGCCTCGAGTCGAGAGGGCCCGAACTCCTCGTCCTCCGCGTTGAGGACGTCCGTCACGCCGTCACTGTAGAGCAGGAGGAGATCCCCCGACGCGAACGAGCGCTCCCCGCCGACGTAGGTGGCCGTGGGCTCGACCCCCAGCAGGATGCCCCCCTCGTCGAGCCTCTCGAGCGTCCCGTCCCGTCGGACCACGAGTCCCGCCGGGTGGCCCGCGTTGACGTAGCGGAGCTTCCGCTTCTCGAGATCGAGGTTGCCGTACAGAAGGCTCGCGAAGCTCCCGGGCTGGACGTCGGCGCACAGTCGCTCGTTGATCTTCTGGACCACGGGAGCGGGGGACGTCTGCTGGGCCGCCTCGGCCCGCAAGGTGGCCTGCAGTCCCGACAATATCAGGGCGGCGGGGACCCCCTTCCCCGAGACGTCGGCCACCGCGATCCCGAGACTGCGGGGACCGAAGTCCAGGAAGTCGTAGAAGTCCCCACCGACCTGCTGGCAGGGACGCGTGAGGGCGGCGATGTCGACGCCGTCCTGCCGGGGGATCTCCGCGGGCAGGAGACTCGCCTGGATTCGGCGCGCGACGGCGAGCTCCTCCTCGAGACGGCGCCGCTCGAGAGCTTCCTCGTGGAAGCGGGCCCCCGCCAGGGCGGTGCCCGCCTGGTCGCCCAACGTGGCCAGGAGCTCGAGGTCGTGGGACCGGTAGGGGTCTTCCGTGACCTTCCGCCCCAGGAAGAGGACCCCCTCGACCTTTCGCTCCCGGTGCGGCAGGAAGACCAGGATCTCCGGATCGATCGCGCGCAGCAGATTCGCCTCTTCGGCCGGCAGGCGATCGAAGTGGTCGGAGGCGGTGCGGGGATCGACCGGCACCGGTCCGCCGAACTCGCGCCACCACGCGAGGAGCGAGGGCGAGGGTCGGAAGCAGGGATAGGGAATCTCGCTCGCCCCGATGCTCCGGCTTCCCGCGAGCACGAGCGAGTCATCGGACGGGGAGCGGATGAAGAGGACCGAGCGCTCGACCTGGAGGATCTCGGGAAGACGGTTCACCAGCCGTGACACGATCTCGTCCCGCTCGAGAAACGTGGCGAAGGCGCGGGAGAACTCCCGAATGGTCTTCCGGAAGCTGTAGCGCCTGCGGTAGAGCTTCCGATCGACGAACTCCTGCACTCGGTCCCGGGCGGGAAGGA
This sequence comes from bacterium, assembly GCA_025774805.1. Classification (GTDB taxonomy): domain Bacteria; phylum ARS69; class ARS69; order ARS69; family ARS69; genus JALGZR01. Next base: position 47,765 of record JALGZR010000007.1, on the reverse strand, counting down.
AGAGTAGGGCCGTCGCGAAGACCACCGCGAAGGCGAGGATCGTGTGTCCGATCCCGGTTCGCTCCACGAGCCATCGCCCGATCCCCTCGGCCACCACGTAGTAGAGCGCCACGAGCAGCGCGGTGAGCATCGCGTAGACGAAGCTCCGCTTCACGACGAGCTCCACGTCCATCAGTCCGTAACGGAAGATCGCGTGACCGAACGAGAGAGGAACGAGCGCGAACGTCACGAACACGTAGCGATCCCCGGGGAACTCCAGCGTCGGGAAGACGTTCAGGATCGCCATGACCAGCAGGGGAGGGAGGATTCCGAGCGCGGTTCCGGGGAGGACCCAGCGGACGCTGCGCCGGAGTGGGGGAGAGGTCACGTTTCGTACGCCCTGGAGGAACGACGCCACTCCCAGCGTGATCATCACCGTGAAGATGAGCGCCATGACGGTCTGGAAGACGAGCGCCCCCCGGCTCACGGCGCGACTCTCCAGCACGAGATCGACGTCGAACTGGATTGCCAGGGGCATCGCGACGATCGCCGGCACATAGAGCAGCCACGCTCTCCGGGAGCCTCCGGTGAGGAACCGGTAGCGCCGGGGGAAGAGGAGAAAGAAGTGGAGGAGGACGGGGGGCAGGAAGAGCGACGCGAGGTCCAGGACGATCTTGTTCAGAAAGACCGCCTCCTTCGGACTCACGATGAAGTTGGGAAGGATGATCCGCGAGAAGAGCAGACACATCAGGTAGAAGAGCGTCGCCACCGTGTCCGAGCGGCTCAGGAAGACGACGAGGCCCGTGACGACGAAGCAGAGGACGACCAGTCCGGTCAGATAGAGGCGGGCGACCTCGGCGGGAGGGTGGTGGGCCCGCTCGACCCAGACCTCGCGAAGGGTCCCCTCGGCGCTCCGGACCGTGACCCGAGCGGAGCCGTCCTCCCGGTAGGTCCGTTCCCACGTCCGCTGCCACGTCGCTCCGGCGAAGGCAACGATCTCGTCGCCCTTCTCGATGCCGGCCGCTTCGCTCGGGGACGGGGACACGACTCGACGCACAACATCGTTGTCGCCGACTATGAGCCCCCAGTACGGTCGCTCCGGGAGTGGAAGCAGGGCCCCGCCGAGCTCCGCCGCCAGGACGAACGCGGCCGCAACCCCCAACAGATAGGCGGCGGCGCTTCGGCGCCGGTAACCGTACACGCGAGCCTCCCCTATTCACCTGAGATTTGAATCCTGTAGCGGGTGGCTGTCAAGCCGCGCGGCAGGGGGTTGCCGCCCGCAAGGCCCGGTGCTACTCTTCCTGGTTGCCTCTCCGCGGGGGCCGCCCGGATGCCTCGCGGAGCGCGAAAGCGGGTCTCGGGGCCCCTGGAGGCCATTGTCGGGCCCGAGGAACCGAACGGGGCCGGGGAGGCCGGGCCGAAGCCGGCCGGCACGGAGGGCGAGACGGTGTCCGAACGTCTGACCAGGAAGCAGCTCAAGGAGGACCGGTTCCTGCGCGCGGTCCAGGTCTCCTTGGCGTACGCGCGGGACAACGTCGCGGTCGTCGTCCTCGGCGCCGTCGCGTTCATCCTCCTCGTCACGCTGGCCGTGCGCATCGCCGGGTCCGCGGCCGGCATCGACCGCGGGTCCCGAGTGAACGTGGAGGCCCAGCGCGCTCTCGTCGCCGCCCGGGACGAGCTCGCCCTCGCCCGGCTCGAGTCCGGGGCGGCCGCCCTCGAAGAGGTCCGCCGCCGGCACAAGCGTTCCCAAGCCGCTCGTGAGGCCACCTTCATCCTCGCCAACACCTACTACGAGAGCGGCGACTATGAGCGAGCCCGCGAGACCTACGAGGCCTTTCTCGCGAATCCCCTCCACGACGATCTTCTCCGGGACGGGGCCCGCCTCGGCATCGCCAGCAGTCGCGAGGAGATGGGGGACCTCTCCGGAGCTCTCACCGCCTACCAGGCCGTCTGGACCGACGGCGGGCAACCGGCCTCTCGTGCCGATGCGGCCCTGGGGGCCGCCCGCTGTGCGCGCGCTCAGAACCGCCCCGAGGAGGCCCGCGGCTTCTATCAGGCCGTGATCGACACCTTCCCCTCATCCCCCGAGGCCGCCGAGGCCCGCTTCCAGCTCCTCCAGCTCGGTCTCCCCGAGCCTCCCGCGTCCCCCGGCTCCTGAAGCTCGCCGTCCGATCCGACCCGCGGCATCCCCGACGCCGACCGCTCCACGGACCCGGGCGGCGCCCGGCCCCCGAAGGCCTCGCCACGACGCCATCCCCACATCGGCGGCCACCCCTTCACGTTCACGACCCGCTCTGACGTCGGGAGTGGCCCCCGCGGCCGCATCCAAGACGATCCGGGGCGCCTCGAGGGGGCGTGGGGACGGGATTTGATGTCCGAAAAGAGACCTTATGTCAACTACCTATTCCGGCCGCTACAACCCATCTCACGTCTTCCGAAGAACTAACACGGTTCTCCTGGAGTGCTTCCTGCGGGGCACCAGCCGCGAGCGCGGGCAGCTACACGGAGCCCGCCGTCCGACCCGTCAGACGACCAGATTCACGAGGCGCCCGGGAACCACGATGACCTTGCGCGGGATCCGGCCGCCCAGATGGCGCCGGACCGTCTCGTCCGCGAGGGCGGCGGACTCGATGTCGGCGTCGGAGGCGTCGGGGTCCATCTCCAGACGGGCGCGGACCTTTCCCGCGATCTGGACGACGATCGTGACGGTCTCGGAGCGGGCCAGCTCCGGGTCGTAGGACGGCCAGACCTCGTGCTGGATCGAGGCCGGGTGGCCGAGGCGGCTCCAGACCTCCTCCGCGAGGTGCGGCGCGAAGGGCGAGAGGAGCAGGGTGAGGATGCGGCAGTCCTCTTCCGTGGCGAGCTCTTCGCGGGTGATCGAGTTGACATATTCCATGAGCGCGGCGATGGCCGTGTTGTAGCGGATCCGCTCGATGTCCTCGGTGACTTTGCGGATCGTTCGGTGCCGGATCCGCTCGTGGGGATCCCCGTCGGCCGCGGGAACCTGCACGGCCCGCCACACGCGATCGAGGAAGCGCGAGATTCCCTGAATGCCCTGGGTGGACCAGGGCTTGTCCACCTCCAGGGGCCCCATGAACATCTCGTAGAGGCGCAGTGCGTCGGCCCCTTGCCGTTCGACGACGTCGTCCGGGTTGATGACGTTCCCCCGGGACTTCGACATCTTCTCGCCGTCCTCTCCGAGGATCATCCCCTGGTTCACGAGGCGCTGGAAGGGCTCCGGGGTCGAGACGCATCCGAGGTCGTACAGGACCTTGTGCCAGAAGCGCGCGTAGAGCAGGTGCAGCACCGCGTGCTCCGCCCCGCCGATGTAGATGTCGACCGGCATCCAGTCGCGCTCCTTCTCCGGAGCCACGAGTTGCTCGTCGTTGTCCCGGTCGATGTAGCGGAGGTAGTACCAGCACGAACCGGCCCACTGGGGCATCGTGTTCGTCTCCCGAACGTAGCGACGGCCGGTCGCCGCATCGGTGACCTCCACCCAATCGTGCGCCTTCGCCAGGAGCGGCTCCGGATGTCCGCTCGGCCGGTAGTCCTCGAGCTCGGGGAGCTTGAGCGGCAGTTCGCTCTCGGGGACCGGGACGAGCCCGCCCTCGGGTCCGTGCAGGATGGGAATGGGCTCTCCCCAGTATCGCTGGCGGCTGAAGAGCCAGTCCCGAAGCTTGGTTCTCGAGGCGGCCCGACCGTAGCCGGTGCGCTCCAACCACTCCACGATCGTCCGCTTCCCTTCCGCGACGTCGAGCCCGTCCAGCGAGACCCCCTCCCCCGCCGAGCCGACATAACGGGCCCCGGGCGGGTCCTCCCCCGGGACGGTCTCGCCGCCCTCTCCCTCGAGAATGAATCGAACGGGCAGGTCGAAGGCCTGGGCGAACTCGTAGTCCCGGGCGTCGTGTCCCGGAACGGCCATGATCGCGCCCGTGCCGTAGGACATCAGGACGTAGTCCGCGATCCACACCGGCACGTCTTCCCCTGTCGCGGGATTCCACGCGAAGCCGCCGGTGGCGACGCCCGTCTTCTCTCGGGCCAGGTCGGTCCGATCGATCTCGCTCTTGCCGGCCGCCTCCCGGCGGTAGGCGTCGACGGTCTCCCGGCACTCAGGAGTCGTGAAGTGGTCGATGAGCGGGTGCTCCGGAGAGAGCACCATGAACGTGGCCCCGAAGATCGTGTCGGGACGCGTGGTGTAGACGCGAAGCGTCTTCTCCGGCACCTCCCCCGGAAACCCGCCCGTGCGATCGACCGCGGGAGCCTCCGCCGAGGGAAAGTCGATGTCCGCGCCGAACGATTTCCCGATCCAGTTCTGCTGCATCCGCCGGATCGAGTCGGGCCAGTCCACGGTCTCCAGGTCGTCGAGCAGACGATCGGCGTACGCCGTGATCCGCAGCATCCACTGGCGCAACGGCAGCCGCTCGACGGGGTGGCCGCCCCGCTCGCTTCGACCCTCGACGACCTCCTCGTTCGCCAGAACGGTCCCCAGGGCCGGACACCAGTTCACGGGCACCTCCGCCTCGTAGGCCAGCCGGCGCGCGTCCCGGTACCGGCGAACGGCCGCCTCCCCCGCGCCCCTCACCTCGTCGGGGATCGGGAGCTCGTGGATCGGGCGCGCGCGCCCCGCCTCCTCGTCGTACCAGGCTCCGAACATCTGCAGGAAGATCCACTGGGTCCACCGGTAGTAATCGGGAGCCGTCGTGTTCACCTCCCGGTCCCAGTCGTACGACAGCCCCAACATCCGGATCTGACGGCGGAAGTTCTCCACGTTCCGCTCCGTGGTGGTCCGCGGATGCGTGCCCGTTTCGACCGCGTACTGCTCCGCCGGCAGACCGAAGGCGTCCCAGCCCATGGGGTGCAGCACCCGGAACCCCCGCATGCGCTTGTAACGCGCGAGAATGTCCGCCGCGGTGTACGACTCGGGATGCCCCACGTGAAGCCCCGCCCCGGACGGGTACGGGAACATCACCAGGACGTAGAACTTCGGTCGGTCGTCGGGCTCGTCCGGAGTGCGAAACGTCTTCTCGCTCAGCCAACGCTCCTGCCACTTCGGCTCGATGCGCGCAAACGGATAGCGGGCGCCGTCCGGCCAGGCCTTGCGCGTCTCCTGCTTCTGCATCCTCATCGACCCTTCGGGCTCACCAGCCCTCGACCGTCCGGTTCAACACGTCATCCGTCAGCTTCACCAGCACCCGGGCGATGCCTTCCTCCTCCGTCTCCCCGTTCGCGAAGTCGTAGGTGTCCCACTGGTTGAGCCGCGCCTCCTCCCAGATCACCTCGTTCTTCCGCAGGTCGACGAAGCGGGCCTCCAGAATGATCCGGATGCTGTACTCGAGGACGTTCTCGTTCGCGTCGACCCGAAACGGCTCCCGGCGGTACTCGAGTATCGCCCCCTCCAGCACGGAATCGGCGGACCGCTCGTCGGCGACCTTCAGCGTCGGATCGGCGAGGAACGCCTCGACCAGGGAATCGGCGAACGCCGTCGCCAGATCCGAGCGATTCGTGCGGTTCTCCATCAGGGGAATCGCCACGCTCTTGATGTGGCCCGGGAGCAGAGAAGCCGAGAAGCCGTATCCGCACCCCGCCACGACGGCCGCGATCGACAGGAGGATCCCGATCCCCGCCGCCGTTCTCGATTCCGCCCGCCCGGATTTCCGACCGGGCACGGCTCGCCGCTGCATCAGCAGAGACCGGTGAGGAATGCGGGCTGACATGATCGGGAGAATGTACGGAAATCGAACGGTGCGAGAAAGGGGAATCTCCGCGCGGACGTCGGGCCGGGAGCGATCGCCCGCCGAGGCGCGTCGGGGGAGTCGCCGGTCGAACGGAGAGAGTGGTGATTCGGCCGGGCGGGGTCGCCCGTCAGAGCGAACGGGTGGGCCGGCCGAGTCGGTGGTTCTTCATCCGGGTCCGCAGTTTGTCCCGGTTGAGCTGCAGGTAGCGCGCGGCCTGGCTCTGATTCCACTGGGCCTTCTCGGCGGCCATCGTGATCAAGTAGCGCTCGACCGCGCCCACGATCCTCTCGAAGTCGATGCCCTCGTCCGGGATCCCCTGACTCTGGATCTCCCGGATCGTGTGGACGAAGGACACGGCTTCGTCCTCGGAGAGAGCCGGCGCGCAGGTCCCGGGGATCTGGAGCATCTCCGCCGTCAGCACCTCGCCCTCGTGGAGCAGGACCGCGCGCTCCAGGCAATTCCGGAGCTCGCGGATGTTCCCCGGCCACTCGTAGTCGCGCGCCGCCGCCATCGCTTCCCGGGAGATCCGCTGGAACCTCTTTCCGAAGGCCGCCGAGAACTCCTCGAGGAAGTGTTGGGCGAGAAGCGGAAGGTCCTCGGGCCGCTTTCGCAGCGGCGGAAGGTGGATCGGTACGACCTTCAGCCGAAAGAACAGATCCTCCCGGAAGGCCCCTCCGCTCACCTGCCGGGCCAGATCCCGATTCGTCGCCGAGATGAGCCGCACGCTCACCTCGATATCTTCGACGCCCCCGACCCGGCGGAACGACATGCGCTCCAGAACGCGGAGGAGCTTCACCTGGATGGGCAGGGCCATCTCCCCCACCTCGTCGAGGAAGAGAGTGCCTCCGTCGGCGAGCTCGAGCAGGCCGCGCTTGCGGGCCGAGGCGTCCGTGAAGGCCCCCTTCTCATGACCGAACAGCTCGCTCTCCAAGAGGGGCTCCGGAAGGCTCGCGCAGTTGACCTCGAGGAAGGGCATGTCCCGGCGGGGAGAGAGACGGTGAATCAGATTGGCCACGTGCTCCTTCCCCGTACCCGACTCTCCCTGGATGAGGACGGTCGTCGTCTCGCTCCGGGCGACCTTCCGGGCGAGATCGTAGAGCCGGCGCATCTCGGGATTCCGACTCTCGACGTACGCGAACCGCCGGTCGGTGAGGGCCCGATAGAGGTCGCGCTCCCGGGCGATCCGTCCCGAGTCGACCGCCCGCTTCACCGAGCAGAGCAGCTCGTCGAGCGCCACCGGTTTCGTCACGTAGTCGAAGGCCCCGGCCCGAATCGCTCGCACTGCGGTCGAGACGTCCTGAGTTCCGGTCACCATGATCACGGGGGCGTCCAGCTCGGCCTTCACGAGCCCGTCGAGGACCTCGAGTCCACTCCGGTTCGGGAGGTTCAGATCGAGGAGAACCACGTCGGGCAGTGCACACGCGATCTGGTCGACCACGTCCCCTTCGCCGGTGAGGGCCGTGACCCGGTAGTCGTGCTCCCCGAGACCCGCGGTCAGGATGCGCCGAAAGGTCGGGTCGTCGTCGACGAGGACGATGCGGGCTTCGCGAGCGCTCATCGTCGATCCGACTCCCCGACCGGTCCGTACTGCTCGCGGTACCAGCCGGCGGTCTTTTCCAGGCCGGTTCGCCAGTCGGTCCGGACCTCGTATCCCAGTCGCCGCCGCGAACGGCCGACGTCCGCGAGGGAGTGACGGATCTCGCCCGCACGCTCCGGGGCGTGAGTGGCCTTCCGGGTGCTCCCCACGATGGCGGCGATCTCCCGATAGAGATCGTTCACAGTGATGGCCTCACCACAGCCGATGTTGAAGACGCCGCCGATCCCCTCGCTCCGTTCGACCGCCAGGAGATTCGCGCGGACGACGTTCTCCACGTGCACGAAATCCCGCGTCTGCTCTCCGTCGCCGTAGATGGTCGCGCCCCGTCCCTCCAGCAGCCGCCGGAAGAAGATCGGGATCACCGCCGCGTAGTCGGAGTTCGGATTCTGGCGGGGGCCGAAAACGTTGAAGTAGCGCAGACAGACGCACGGGACCCACCCCACCGCCGTGAACTGCCGGCAGTAGTCCTCTCCGATGACCTTCGACGCCCCGTACGGGGAGAGGGGGTCGGTCGGGAGCTCCTCGGCCGTCGGAGACTCCCTGCGATCGCCGTACACGGCGGAGGAGGACGCGAAAACGAACCGCTTCACCCCGACGTCCCGCGCGGCGAGGAGAAGCTCCAGCGTCCCATCGACGTTGACCCGGTGATTGAGACGGGGGTCCTCGAGAGACTGCGGGACCGATGCGAGGGCGGCATGGTGGAGCACGTAGTCCACCGCCGCCATCGCCCTGGCGACCGCAGCGGGATCCTGGATCCGCCCCTCCACGAACGTGATCGCGGAGCGACTCGTCTCGAGGTTCTCGATCTTGCCGCTGGAGAGATCGTCGAGGACGACGACGTCGTCCCCCGAGGCGACGAGCGCATCAACCAGGTTGGAGCCGATGAAACCGGCTCCCCCGGTCACGAGAAACCTGGCCAATCCTCCCCCCCGATTCTCAGGGCGCTTTCGGGCGCCTCTTCCGGCGATTCGTCAGAGCCGGTGGATGTTTTCGCCGGAGAAGTCCTTGAGCGCGTTCCGAGTGTCGATGACGACGGGGGCGTGCCGGGCCACGAGCTCGTAGTCGACCGAGGTGTGGTCCGTGACCACGAGTACGCAGTCGGCTTCGGCCAGCTCCTTTTCGCTCAGCGTGCGCGAGGAGAGTCGGGACCCGTTCGACTGGAGGAACCGGACGAAGGGGTCACTGAACTCGACCTTGGCTCCCTCCTGGTCGAGAAGATGGATGATCTCCAGGGCCGGAGATTCCCGCACGTCGTCGGTGTCGCGCTTGTAGGCCACCCCGATCACCAATATTTTCGACCCTTTGAGATCTTTCTTGAGAGGTTTTAGCGCCTCTCGCACCTTTCGGACGATGTGCTGGGGCATGTCCTGGTTGACTTGCACCGCCACGTCGATCAATCGGGGGTGGAAGCCGTTCACCTTCGCCTTCCAGGAGAGGTAGAGCGGATCGACCGGAATGCAGTGACCCCCCAGGCCAGGCCCCGGATAGAACGGCATGAAGCCGAAGGGCTTCGTCGAGGCCGCGTCGATCACCTCCCAGACGTCGATCCCCAGGCTGTTGCACAGGAGCGCGAACTCGTTGACCAGGCCGATGTTGACGCTCCGAAACGTGTTCTCGAGCAGCTTCACCATCTCGGCGACATCCGTCGACGAGACCCCGACGACCCGGTCCAGGCAGTTCCCGTAGAGGGTTCTCGCGTGTCGGGTGCAGTCCTCCGTCACGCCGCCCACCACCTTGGGGATGTTCCTCGTCTGGAACTGGACGTTTCCCGGATCGACCCGCTCGGGCGAGAACGCGAGGTAGAAGTCCTTGCCGACGGAGAGGCCGGACTCTTCCAGGATCGGCTGGATGACTTCGGTCGTCGTCCCGGGAAAGGTCGTGCTCTCGAGAACGACGAGCTGGCCGGCGTGAAGGTGTTTCCTGATCTTGGAGACCGCATCGAGAATGTACGATAGATCGGGATCCTTGCTCTTCGAGCGGAGAGGGGTCGGCACGCAGATACTGATCGAGTCCATGTTGGCGATCTGGGAGTAGTCGCTCGATGCGACGAGCCGGCCCTCCGCGACCAGCTTCGAGACGACGTCCGACGGAACGTCCATCACGTAGGACCGCCCCGCGTTCAACTTCGCGACCTTCTCGTCGTTGATGTCGATACCGATGATCTTGTACCCGGCTCGGGCAAACTCGATGGCAAGGGAGAGACCCACGTAACCCAGACCCACCACACCTACCGTCGCCGTTCGATTCTCCAGCTTCTCCAAGAGCGACATCCAGTATCTCCCTACTTCGGATAGGAGCCGGAAGCGAGCATGGCGACGCGGTTGCGGCCGGATCGCTTCGCCCGGTACAGAGTCGCGTCGGCGGCCTCGAGCAGTTCGCGCGCTCCCTCTCCGTCCTCGGGGAACTGCGCGATCCCCATCGAGGTCGTGATCTTCATTCCCTCTTCCTCTCCCGGAAAGCGATGGGCCTCGACGGCGCCTCGGATCCTCTCCGCGAGTACACGGGCCCCTTCCCGAGTGGTCTGGGGAAGGACGATCACGAACTCGTCGCCGCCGTACTTCGCCACGACGTCAGCACTCCTCATCTCGCCCATCACGACTTGGGCCAGGCGGCGAAGAACTTCGCTTCCCTGCAAGTGACCATGGACGTCGTTGTATTCTTTGAGGTGATCGACGTCCAGCATGATGATGGAGAACTGCTCGCGGAATCTCTTCGCCCGCGCCACCTCCTTGTCGAGCGCGCTGCGCAGGTAGCGGTAATTGTAGACCCCGGTCAGACCGTCCGTCACCGAGAGCTCTTCGGCCCGACCGAAACGCCGGAGGTTGTCGAGGGCCGACGCGAAGACCGGTGAGAGCGAGCTGGCCAGGTCCCGGTCCGACGCGTCGAAAGGATCACCTCGAAAACGGTGCGCTCCCAGGACCGCCGGAGGCTCGTCCCGCATCCGCAGTCCGACGAAGAGCCCGGAGATCGACTCGTGGCCGGGGTATCCCTCCACGGAGGGGTCGAAGCGCGGATCGGGCAGGTGGGTTACGAGCTCGGTGCTCCCCCGGCGGAGAACGGAACGCATGGCCCCGGCCGTGTGCCCCGGGTCGAGCACCGACTCGTGGACGTCGCGCCCGGTCTCACCGGCCAGAACCCGATACTGGCGGAGCTGCTGCGGAGAGACCCAGAAACCGACCGTGATCCCGTCGGCGAGGAACAGCTCGAGTGCCCCGCGCAGGAACGGACCGTACTTGTGTCGCCCGATCTGCCCCAGGGGAGGAAGGGAGAGCATCCGTCCGAGAATGGCCCCCCGCTGGGGCGGATCGATCGGTTCAGTCATGCCGTCCTCTCCCCTTCCGGATCTCCGCACCGTTTCGCATCGTCCGCGCCACCCGAATCACCCGGCGGCCGGCGATGTACGCCGCCGCCAGGAACAGGCCGGCGACAGGCAATCCCCGAGTCCAAGAGGTCCCGATTCGGTCGAGCATCGAGAAGAACTTCCCGGCCGCGACGCCCAGTGCGCCGATCAGCACCAGGAGGAGGATCAACTCGATTCCCGAGGTGAGACGGGACTCGGCCCGGTACGTACCCGGCCGGCGCGATTCCCGTCTCCGGTCCACCGATCCCCCCGGGGGGATGAAACGGAACTCAGACAAAGCTCTGGATTCCTGCCTCTTCATCGTCAAGAACGTCCAGAACCGTGAGGAGTTTGGTCGTTCTCAGGATTCCGCGAACCCTCTCCCCCACCCCGAACAGGCGAATCGTGCCGCCCCGCTCCTTCATGCGGGAGTAAGCCGAGAGCAGGATGCCGAGCCCCGCGCTGTTCATCCACGGAACGTCGCTCAGGTTCACCAGAAGGCGAAGCTCTCCCTCCTCGAGGATCCGATCGAGCTCGTGCCGGAGCACATCGGACTCCGCTCCGCCCAGGATCTTCCCCCGTAGATCCAGTATGCTCAGCTTGCCGGCCTTTCGCACTGACACCTCCACGACGTCCTCCCGGTCGCGATCGGCCGCAATTTCTTCTATATCAACAGCTTAGGCTGTTCCTGGCCCACAGCCTGGCGAACGCTAGCACGCACCTAGGGGAGCGTCAAGGGCAAAGGGGAAGGGTGAGTGGGGCTAACTTCCCTGTTTCTAATGCGCTCCGGAGCCGGAGAGCACCACGCGGATCGTCTTGAGAAGGATACGGAGATCGAGCCAGAAGCTTCGCCGCCGTACATACCGGACATCATACTCCAACTTGAGGCGAACGTCTTCCAGGTTCGTATCGTATTTGTGCTCGACCTGGGCCAGCCCCGTGATTCCGGGCGGAACCGTGAGGCGGTCCATGTACCCCGGGATCGCCCGGCGGAACTTCTCGACGAAGAAAGGACGCTCGGGGCGCGGTCCGATGAAAGACATGTCCCCCCGGAGGACGTTGACGAGCTGGGGCAGCTCGTCGAACCTGGTCCGCCGCAGAAAGCGACCCACCGGGGTGACGCGGGCGTCGTTCTTCGCGGCCCAGGTCGGTCCCCGGCGGCTCTCCGCGCCGTCAACCATGGTCCGGAACTTGGAGATGCGGAAGAGCCGTCCTGCGCTCGCCACCCGGCGCCGGTCCTGGCGGCGCCGATCCACGGGAACCGCGTGGCCGACGGGGCTCCGGCGATCCACCCCGCACCGTCGATTGATGCCGACGCGCGTCTGCCGGTAGATGACCGGCCCCGGGGTGCTGATCCGGACCGCGAGGGCGATGATCCCGAACAGCGGGAGGAGCAGCGCGCAGAGGAGACTCGCGCCGACAATGTCGACCGTCCGCCGCAGGGGGCTCGTGGGGCGGGGCCGCGGGTACCGGACCCTCGTGCGCAGGGCGAGAACGCCGCTTCCCGCGCCGTCAACCGCCAGCGCCTGACCGTCTCCTTCGTGTTCGGGTACCCTGCGAGGCTCCTGCAAGACACGCCCTCCGTAGGTGCTTCTATGCGAGAGGTCGAACGGACGATGGTGAGCTGGAGAATAGACTCCGGAGACGCCTGATCAGCGAGCCTAGCATGCGCGTCGGACGGGCGTCAACGGAGGGTGCCGGTCTCGGCCCGGATCCTCCGATCAGTTCGTCACGGTCGGACCGAGGAAGTCCGTCGCGGGATCCGCCGGCAACCGGACTCGGGAGTCGTCGACCGCGATGGCCTCGAAGGCATACACGTGGCTCCCGGCCCCCAGGCTGATCCCGACCGAGAACTCCTCACCGCCCACCCAGTCGTTCCCCGGACCGGTCTGGGTCATGGGAACCAGGAACGTGCCGTCGACCACCAGTTCCACCCGGGCGGGAGCCAGATTCGCGGGGTGGCTGTAGGTGCAGTCGAACTGGAACGTCGTCACCAGATCTCCCGTGGCCGGAGCGTGCCCCGGGCCGGTGAGGACGGGGTCGAAGCCGACGCTCTCGACGGTCAACGTGTCCAGCGGGGCCCGGAACCCGTGGACGTCGTATGCGGTGACCCCCCACTGGTACCGGCGGCCCCCCTCGAGACCGGTGTCGGTCCATTCGAGCCCGACCTGGTCGGTGATGATCGCGACCAGATTGTCGTCCACGCTGACGGTCGCCGCTGGGTCGGGATCGGTCCGGTAGAGGCGATACTCGGCGAAGTCCGAGTCCGTGTTCTCGGTCCAGCGAAGACGGACCGAGCTCCCCACGACCTGAACCGCGGATCGACGGAAGGAGATCGGTCCGGGCGGGACGGCGATCGTCACCCGGGTCGTCGAGAATACCGAAGACGCTTGGTTCCCGAGGTCGTCACGGAACGATCCGATGAGGACTCGCTCCATGACCTCGAGCCCGGCGGTCACGCCGAAGTCTCGCTCATAGGCCCCGTCGAACGGAGTCGGATCGCCGGCCGATCCGTCATCGAAGAGCTCGATACTGGGGTAATCCTCGTCGATCCGGACGAACGCCGCGCCGCCCGTCGTGTCCGCGATCAGCGCAATGTGGAGAGTGTCGCCGATGCCGAGAGTGCGACCCTCGGAGTCCTCGGTCACCTCGAGGATCAGCGCGCGTGTATCGAGACGAATGGACGCGTGCACGAGCTCGGAGATCGAGCCGCCATCGCCCACATAGCGACCGTAAATCGTCTTCCGTCCGTCCCCGGGCGAGAGTACGTACGTCGTGACGGGCGCACTCGGAACGAACCGATTCAGGGGGGCCCCCGCCAGGGTCGAATCCTCGGAGAGCGACCAGAAAACCGTCGACGGAGGCGCGACCAGGGCGACTGCTACCCGTCGTGTGCCCAGGGCGACGTTGTTCCCTGAGGTGACCTCCGCGCCTCCTTCGATCACGAGACCGAACACGTCGGGGACCGCGGACACCGTGATCGACCGTTGGCCTTCCAGTGCGCCCTTCACCGCGGACACTTGGTACCGGTAGGTCGTCCCGTTCAGTACTTGATCGTCCACGAACCGGGTGGTCGTGGTCGAGGAGCGATACAGGAACTCCCCCTCCACCCCCTCGGCCCGGTAGATCCGAAATTCCGTGACTCCGGTGGCATCCTCCACCGACCACGTCAGAACGACGCGCGAGGTGGCGACACCGAGGGCCAGGTCCATCGGCACGGGGGGGAGCGCGGAGGGGTCGATCGGACCGGGATCGATCAGATCGTCGTGCTTCTTCCCGCACCCCGTCGGGATCAGGACGGCCGCGACCAACCCCGTCGCGGCGATGCCGAGTGACCGTAGGCGAGTCATCACTTTTCCCTCAGAACCGTATTCGAGCCCCCACGCGGCCTCGCGCGGGATCCACGCTCCACCCGAGGGACGATCCTCCCGGGGAGACCCGCTTCCGCCCCCACGGCTCCCCGAAGGACAGAGCGGTGTCCAGGATCGCGAGCCCCCAGTAGCCGCCGACGATCCCGAGAGCGATGTTGCGATTCCGGTATCGGTCGTCGACCTCTTCGAAGAGCCGGTTGCCCCGCTCGCGCAGGATCTCGAGCTCTTCGATCTCCCACGCCGCCCCGAGGCGCGCGTTCACCTTCTCGTAGTCCCGAACCGCATCGTTGTACCGATCCTGTTCGTGAATGAGCCATCCGATCGCACCGGCGGCGCCCATCGCCACCAGCGCGGCCTTCCGCCCCTGCCCATTGTACGCCTGCCCGAGACCGGGCAGCACGAGGGAACGAAGCATCGCGTCGAAGCGTGTCTTCCGTCTCATACCCAGCGTCAGGGAGTTCTCGTCCGCGAACGCGACGTTGAAACCGGGGGCGAAGATCACCGCATCGACCGCGCTGACGCCCCACACCGCCGCGAGCGACATCAGGTACAGGTTCCGGCGATCGATCTCGTAGTCGTAGTCCTCCAGACGATCCTGTGCGTCGAGCAGGAGGCGGGTCCGCTCCGAGGCGGTCACCGCCTGCGACGCTGCCCTCTCCGCCGCGTCCAGCCGGTCTTCGGCGTCCGAGACCTCGTCCTGGGCCAGGATCGCCAGGACCCCGGCCGTCACGCCCAGGGCCGCGAAGTAGAACGACCTTCCGTAGTGTCCGGACCGGAGCTGGGGGTACCCCGGAAAGAGCGCGGAGCGCATCAGGGACTCTTGGAGCGGCGGCTGTCCGTAGTGGGAGATCCGCGACCCGTTTTCATCCAGGCGGATCCGCACCCGGCCCCTCTGGGTCTCGACACCGGGGCCGCCGGCGGACAACCAGAAATCACCGGCAAGGGGGCCCGGCACCCGGAGGGGTGAAGTGCCCGCGATCTTCTCCTCTCCCCCGAAGACCAGCCGGGTCCAGGAAAGATCGGTCCGGAACTCGAGAGCCCGTCCTTCGGCATAGACGGACTGGGGTCCCATCAGCCGGGTTCCCGGGCCGGTCTGAGCGCCGGCAGACCCGACCGTTCCGAGACTCGCCACCAGGACGCCCGCGGCCAACGCGCCCGGCCACGCGATGCGCCCGCTTCCATTTCGATGTGCTCGCCGTCGGACGATCACTTCACCACCCAAAGAAACCGACCCATTGTCGCGCCAATGTCGCGAACGCGCCGCAGATGTGTCAAGCAGGATCGGGCTGCCTCCTGTTCCCCATTCGTTCGTCCGGATCTCAGCGCCCCTTGACCGCCGCCTCCCGGATCGTCTCGGCCCACTCGACGTCCCGAAGCCGCTCCTCCGCCAGCCGGGCCGCCTCTGCTCGGGCTCGCGAGCGCACCTCCTGATCCGAGGCGATTCTCGCCGCCAGCAGCAGATCCTCGACGCAGTCGCGCCACGCCCCGCGCGTCCTCTCCTCGCGAAAGACCTCCACCCACGGTCGGGGAACGCGCGCCCACCGATGCTCCGAGGGCACCCGCTCGGCAACCTCGACCAAGCGGACGATCGCGGGCTCCGAGACGGGCCGCGTGAACCGCCGAAGGCGCCGCATCGACAGGGCGGCCGCGACGAGCGGAAACGGCCCCCGGGGCTCCAGGGCCGCGGCCCGATTCAGCACGGGGAGAGCGTCCTCCCAACGATCCAACCGCACCAGAGATCGGGCCTTCAGGACGAGGGCCTCCGCCTGCCGTCCCTCGAGGACACGCGCTCCCAACCCGAGCAGCGCGTCCAGAACCTCGAGAGCCTCCCACGCGCGGCCGGAGCGGATCAGAAGGTCACCCAGTCTCACCCGGGCCGCGGCCCCGTCCATGAGCCGATCCCCCTGCGCGGCCGCCTTTCGGTAGCTCGCCTCCGCCGCGGACCGGTCCACACCCGCGGCCTCCCGGACCTCGCCCAGGAGGAGCTCGAGCTCGGCCCGCTCTTCCGCGCTTCCCGCGGAGTCCGCAAGCTCCCGCAGCTCCCGCAGACCCTCGCTCCAATTGTCGGCCAGGAAGTGCCCCTCCGCCCGCCGCCGCTTCAGACGGCTTCGGACGGGATTCGCGTCCCAGCCGTCCGTGCGCCGCTCGATTCTCCGGACCACGCGACGGATCGTCCCCTGCGCCTCCTCCGGCGCCAGGCAGCGGCGGGCCAGCAGGCCCGAGTGGATCTCCAGGTCGAGCAGGAGAAGATCTCCCGAGCCGAGGCGTCCCGGCGCGCGGGCCGCGGGGCCGTCGAGCAGGGACACGTACCGGTCGAGCGCCCCTCGAAGATCGCCCAGATGCTCACGCGTGCGGCCCTCCCCGATCCCGGCACGGATCGCGACCTCCCGGTCGAAGTCGTACACACGGCCAATCCGGGCGTACTCCTCGGCCAGCTCCTCGTTCGAATCGTCGTGGGCGGCCAGCTCCGCGGCATAGAGCGCCGAAGCTCCGGCGATCCGCAGGCGCCGCGCCACGTCCGCGTTCGCGAGTGACGCAGAAGACGGGGGCTCCTCGACCCCGTACTCCCGATCGACTTCGATGTGCAGCTCCCGGATGTGCTCGCGTTTCTCGGGAGGAAGATCTCCGCCGAAGTCGTCCCGGATCCTGAGCTCCTCCCGGTCCGCCTGCCACCGGGTCCGTTCCGCGTCGAAGCGGCGGGACATCTCCGTCTCCTGCCCGCACCCGAAGACGAGCAGAGCCAGAGCCGGCGGGAGGAGGACGGCGCCGGGGAGTCGCGACGTCGGGGTCCGTGCGCCCCTCGAACCGGTCACGACGGCTTCTCCTCTCCGCCCTCGCTCTCGAGATGCAGGTAGAGCCGGGTCGTGGTCGCGATCAGGAAATAGGTTCCGATCAGGCCGGCGATCGCCGTCCTCCAGATCCAGACGAGGGCGATCTCGGGGTCATCGTAGGTGAAGTCGAGAGGGAGATCACCGCGCCACCGCCGCAACATGAGCGCGGGGAGTCCGCTCACGACGAGGAACCCGAGCGTCGTCCAGAGACGATGGCTCGCCAGGACGATGCTGCGTCGAAACGCGTCGACCGAAGACAGACCCCCGAGAACCGCGGACGGAATCGCGTAGGCCAGGAGCACGCGCGCTCCCACCTCGACCAGCAGCAGCAAGAGGCCGAAGACCTCCCGGAACGGCACCGGTCCCCGCGACACGTCGGGCAGCGTGTCGGCGAGGATCGGCGCGGCCCCCCAGACCACGAACCCCGGAAGCAGTGCCCCCCAGGCCGCGGGGGTCCGCACGATTCCGAGGCGGAGCGACCCGGCGAACCGGAGGCGATCCCCCAGAAAGGCCTCCGGCAGGGCGGCGGCGACCCAGGCGGAGAAGAAGGTCCCCGCCAGGAACAAGATCCCCGGATCGAGCCAATCGTAGACGCGGGGGAGAATCTCGAACGCCCCCGGGTAGTGGAGCGCCCTCTCCCCACCCGCGGCGCGGAACACGGGGATCAGGGCGGAACCGATCGGAGGGCGGGGGAAGCTCTCGAGTGCGGCGATCAGGGCAGCCTGGATCGCGAACAGTCCGAGGAGGATCGCGAACGGAAACGGCCGGCGGAGCGAGAGAAGGGCTTGCCGCCAGCACTCGACGAAGATCCCGACCCGGGCCAGGAGAATGGGCTCCCCGCCCGGGCTCATGCCCCGCTCGTCCCGAAGGGGAGCTCCTGCCGAAGCAGTTCCTCTCCCTCGGCGAGGAAGCGGGTGAGCCGTTCCCGCGCGCCCTGACGGTCTCCCGCAACGACCGGGGTGGAAATCCGAACCAGCGCGGCGTCCGCCGCGCGCCGCGACACCGCCGACCGGACGATGTCCATCTTCAGTGCGGTCTCGCGGGCCGAACGCCCCCAGCGGGTCTCGTACCAATAGAGGGCGATCATCTCCTCGGATCCCCGCTCGAGCCGCAGCCAGCGCACCGGCTCCGGCCGTGCGCCCCAGTCGCGCGTCGTCGTCTCGACGTCCTTGACACTCCACCCCGCGCCCGGATAGCAGATCCGGGGGGAGTGGATCGTCGCTCCCAACCGTTGCGTGCGATGGTAGTCGATGAGAACCCAGACCGGCGGCTCTCCCTCGGTCTCGTACCTCCGCATCAGAAGCGCGTCCGATCGGAGCATGTCGCGCACTCGATCTTCCACGGTCACGTCGCGGGACGGACGCCCGGCAATCACCCGCGGGGTCCGGTCGAGGTCGATTCCCTCTCCCGCTTCGGGCGCGCCGGTCCGCAGCGCGTGACCGCCGAGGGCGCCGATCGCCGTCAGGAGGCAGGCGAGGGCGAGGGCCGCCGTGTATCGATCCATGCCAGGATCCTCCGTCCGAGGAACAGGGCGGCGAGTGAGATCACGAAGACCACGAGGCCGGCCGCGTCGTGGGCGCCTCCCTCCGCCGCCTCCGGCCCGAAGCGGGAGACGGCGAGCGCGGTACCCGCCACGCGCAGGCCGTTCGCCCCGATCGTCACGGGCACGGCGAGCAGAAAAAGCGCGATCTTGGTGATCGTCCTCTCCGGCCCGCGCCCGCGGAGCAGGCTTCCCTCCGCGAGGAGCGCGCTCACCGCCAGGAGCGTCACCAGGGAGCGAAGTCCGCTGCACGCCCGGGCGACTTCGAGGGAGCACGTGTCGAGATGGATCACGTTTCCCTCACGGACCGCCTCGAGACCCACGACATCGAGCAGCCCTCCCGCGGCACGCGACGCGACGAGCTGGAGGGGTACCGAGAGCGTGCTCCAGATCAGGGTGGGCGGCGGGATCATGAGCAGCAGAAAGGCCACCGGAAACAGGCACAGGCGGGCCCGGGCGGGTCCCCAGAGCAGGAGGATCCAGCCCCCGATCACCGGTACCAGCGAAGTTCTCTGGAGGTAGAACTCCGAGGCCGCGACCCCCACCAGGTACTGCAGGATTCCCCCTGCGAGCAGCAGGGCTCCGGTCCAGCTCGGGCGGGCGGGAGCCCGCCAAATCGCGTCGCGACGCTGCCAGAGCAGCCAGCTTGAGAGAATCGGAACGAGGAATCCGTGGGAGAAGTCGCCCGAGCGAAACCAGTCGGCGCGCAGCTCCGGGAACAGCGGACCGTGGAGCACCCCCACGGCGACCAGGAGCAGGACCAGTCCTGAGTCCGGCCGGCGGAGGGCTCCCCCGGTCACGCTCCCGCGCATGTCCCGACCTCGATCGGCTCGATCTCCAGCGTGGAAGCCGCCGCGAGCGACTCCTCCATCGTGCCGAAGTCGAATCGGCGCAGGAGACGGCCCAGCCGTCCCTCGGTGCGCGCCAGGTTCGCGTAGTGCGTGATCCGACCCAGCCCCTTCGGCTTCAAGCGGGGCTGCTCCGGGTCGACCTCCCACGGATGCACGTAGAGAACCGCGGGATGGCCGGCACCGTTCATGCGCGCGAAGGCGGTCTCCACCACCGCGAGAGGAAGCAGGCGCAGATACCCCCCTCCCGACGCTCCGATGTTTCCCCCGAGGATCCGCAGCGTCGTCATCGGGAACTCCCGGATCTCCTCCCCCGCTGCCGTGCGGACGCGCCGGGGAACGCGCGGAAAGGACGGGATCCCGTACCGCGGGTGCCTCACCGGGTAGACGCTCGAGTCGTAGGTGAAGCCCCGATCGACGAGAACCTCGAACGCCCACAGGGATCGGTGATCGATGCTGAAGCTCGGCGCCCGGTATCCCCGGGGGCGCACGCCGGCGGCGGCCTCGATCGCCGCGACCGAGCGGTCCAGGTCCTGTTCGAATCCCCGCCGCCCCAACGAGTACACGAGATCGTGTCCGTAGCCGTGGCACGCGACCTCGTGTCCGGCCCCCGCGATCTCGCCGACGAGATCCGGCCGCCGCTCCGCGACCCATCCGAGCACGAAGAACGTCGCTTTCACCCGGTGCGCCTCGAACAGGTCGAGGAGCCGACGGGTGTTTCCGGTCACGCGCGACGGGTAGCGCTCCCACTCGGCGCGGCGCACCACGGAATCGAGATTCGAGACCTGGAACCAGTCCTCGACGTCGACGGTCAGCGCGTTCCTCACCGAGCCCGGTCCGACCATCAGGACGTTTCCTCCGCGTCGTCATCCGACGTCGGGTCGAACTCGCTCTCGTCCTCGTACGGCTCGACGCGCCAGATCTCGATGTCGAATCCCGGAGCTCCGTTCTCGTCGGCCTCGAACGAGGCGAGACGCTCCGCCCGCGACGACCCGGTGAGCTCCCGGTAGAACGCCGTCCGGGTCTCCACCGTGATCGGATCGTGCTTCCGGCTCACTCTCCGGTCGGGACGGAAGAAGTCGGTTCGAAGAACGACGTACTCCACGCCGTCCTCGAGGTAGTCCTCCAGCGTCTCCCAGGGCTCGAAGTGGCGCACGGTCACGAGATCGTAAAGGGGAGGCGTCATCGTCTCGATCTTGAGCTCCCAGAACCGGGCTTTGCCCGGGTCCGTTTCGTGGAGCTCCTCGATCATCTCCCTCACGTTCCTCTTCAGGTCTCCGATCGGGATCGCGAGCTGGGCCGATTCCTCGGGGAAGCCCTCGAGCAGAACCCGGGATCGGTGGGGGACGTTCGCCTGAATCCACTCCACCGCGATCGTCCGCGTATCCGTGCGGGACTGTCGCCGGTTCCACTGCGTCACCGCGAGTCCCGGCTCGACGAGGACGAGGCCCGCCAGAGCGACGGCGACCCCCATTCCCAGCGACTCGGGGCCGCGGAGCCGGCGAACGAGCTCGTCCAGGCCGATGCCGGCCAGGAGGCACAGGCCGGGCAGCAGGGGAACGATGTAGCGGGCGTAGTAGAGGTGCACCGACGTCGCGCCCGCGATCAAGAGGAAGAACGGTACGACGAAGAGCAGATGAAGCAGCGCCTCGCGGAATCGGCGCGCGAGCCCGACTCCCGCGCCCAGCAGGGAGAGCCCCAAGAGCCCCGGTCCCTGGGAGTCGAGCAGCACCCGGCCGTAGAAGAGCCAGAGATTCGCCTTCTGCTCGACGTAGGCATACTCGCCCCCCGTCTCCTCCGCCCCTCCCACGACCTCTCCGACCATCCGGAACGTGCCGGCGATGGAGACGACGAATCCGGGATTCGCCACACAGTAGATGATCGCGGCGTACAGAGCCGGCTGGATCGTGGCCCAGGTCAGAAGACCCCGCTCCCCTCGGAAACCGCCCCGGAGCCACCCGCCGACGAGGTAGGGCACGAAGAGGACGACCGCCGGGAGCTTGTTCAGAACGGCGAACGCAGCCACCAGGGCAAAGATCCAGGGCCTCAGACGGGATCTGCCGGCCACGTCTTCGACGACCATGACGATCGCCCACAGCGTGAAGAGGGTCATCGGCACGTCCACGGTCACGTAGTGGGAATCGATCACGTGCCGGAGGGACAGCGCGAGAAAGAGCGCGCCGAGAAGGCCCGCCCGAGCGGTTGCCATTCTCCGGCCCTGCCACCACACGAGGCCCACCGTCGCCGTGCCCATGAGTGCGGTCGTGACCCGGCCGATCTTCCAGAATCCGGAGGGGTCGCGGACGAAGTACTCGGCGAACTCGTGCACGCTGCTCACCGCCCGGGTCAGGAAGAGCCACACGAAATACAGTCCGTACTCGACGAACAGAATCAGGTAGTAGCCCCCCTTCGCGACGCGACCCATGTCGAACCCGCCCATCCCCAGTCGGAGGGCGCGGTACACCTCGAAACCCTCGTCCGGGTGGTAGACGTGGGGCAGTCCGAAGGTGATTCCCCAGAGGCGGACGACGAGCGCGCCCCCGAGGACAATCGCGAGGAGCCCCACCTCCCGGGAGGCGACCGCGCGGGGGAACCCGACGTTCGTCACCTCACGCCTCCCGCTCCCCCACCGGGGACGTCAGGTAGACGAGACCGCCCTTGAGGGCCAACGCGATCGTCACGCCGAGCCAGCCCACGCCGAGCGCGACTGCCCCGGCCGGATCGAATCCGGAGCTCCGGAAGAAGTACTCGTACCCGACCTCCCGGATGCCCAGTCCTCCGAAGCTCACCGGGATCATCGTGATCGCCTGCACGACGGGAATCAGGGCCAGCAGGCTCTTCAGGGGAGCCACCCCGCCCAACCCACGCGAGAGGATGGCGTTCGCGGCCACGAGGGAGAGCTGCCACCCGAGGGAGAGCAGGAGCCCCCCTCCGAGCGCCGCTCCGTGGAATCCGTAGGAGCGGATCTCCAGGGCGGTGCGCCGGAGCCCGCCCAGGATCCGTCCGGTCCATCCCCCCCGATCCACGGGGGGAAGGGGGACGAGCAGGATCAGAGCGAGCCCCCCCACGTAGAGGGCCGCGCTCAGCAGCAGGACACCGCGGGCCACGGCCAGGGAGGGGAGACCGAAGCTCGCCAGGATGCCGATGACCAGCAGACAACCGAAGCCGAGGATTCGTTCGACGACGATCGACCCTCCCACGACCGGCAGCGAGGCCCGGCTCCCCAGGCCCATGGCCCGGACGACATCGCCCCCGACGGTCGTCGGCAGGAAGAAGTTGAAGAAGTAGCCGACAAGATACAGACGGAGGGATCTCCAGAACCCCAGAGACACACCCGCAGCCCGAAGCAGGATCTTCCAACGGAGGGCGGAGAGAAAGAGGCCTCCGGCGACCACGGCCTCCGCCGCGAAGAAGGCCCGCAGATCCAACTCCCCCAGCGTCCGCCGAAACGCCGGATCGCCGCCGTACCGAACTCCCAGGAAGCCGATGAGAGCAGCGCTCACCGCGAGCTTCCCGACCGTCGACCAGGGCCACCTCCGGCTCACGCGTCTCAGACCTCCTGATCATCCTCCACGATCTCCCGGATCACGTAGGTCGGCTTTTCCTGCGACTCGTGGTACGTACGAATGCTGATCTCCGCCAGGAGCCCCATGCTGACGAGCTGCACTCCCATCAGGATCATGAGAATCCCGAGCATCAGGAGCGGGCGATCCGAGAGCGGGGAGCCGTGAAAGAGGCGGATGTAGGCGAGATAGCCCGTCAGCAGGCTGCCGACCCCGAACATCCCCAGGCCCCAAAGCCCGAACACCTGAAGTGGCCTTGTCGCGAAGGAAAGCAAGAACTTGACAGTGATCAGATCAAGTAGAACTCGAATCGTTCGATTGATACCGTACTTCGAGGTACCCCGGGTCCTCGGTCGATGGCTGACCGGCACCTCGGTGATCCGGGCCCCTCCCCAGCTCGCGAGGGCAGGGATGAAGCGGTGCATCTCGCCGTAGAGCCGGACGTTCTGGAGCACCTCGGCCCGGTAGGCCTTCAACGAGCAGCCGTAGTCGTGAAGGCGCACGCCGGTGAGCCACCCGATCAGACGGTTCGCCAGCCAGGAGGGGACCTTGCGGCTGAACAGCGGGTCACGGCGCCGCTTCCGCCAGCCGCTGACGATGTCGTAGCCCTCCCCTTCGATCTTCTCCATCAGGATCTCGAGGTCCGCCGGATCGTTCTGGAGGTCGCCGTCCATCGCCACGATGACGTCGCCCCGCGCATGGTCGAAGCCGGCGGACATCGCCGCCGTCTGACCGAAGTTGCGCCGCAGCAGGATCACCCGGAAGCGCGGGTCCATCGCGGGCACTCCGGCGAGCCGTTCCGCCGTCCCGTCGGTGGAGCCGTCATCGATCAGGAGGACCTCGCACTCCCGATTCGATCCGTCCATCACCGACCGCACCTCCGCGACGAGAAGATCGACGTTCTCCACCTCGTTGTAGAGCGGGACCACGAACGAGATGCTGAGCCTCGTCGAGCCCGTGGGCTCGCTCGGCTCCCGGCGCTCCCCCGGGCGGGAGGGACGAACCTCGGTCCGCACTGTCTTCATGCCGCACCTCCGTCGCGGGGATCCGCGTGACGGCCGCCCACCAGAAACAGAATCCCGCCCGCGATGGCGAATCCGAAGGTCCCCGCGAACGCGAGGAAGGCGAACACCGCCGCGGTCGAGGGGGGTACCCCCTGGGCCCCCAGGAGCCCGACGAAGCCCAGCTCCCGGACCCCGAGCCCATTCAAGGTAATCGGCAGCGCAGCGAACAGCATGACCGTCGGGACGATCACGAAGAAGGCCGCCAGGGGGACGGGAAGGCCGATCGCCCGGCCCACCGACCAATGATAGACCGCCGAGCATGCCGAGAGCCCGAGAGAGAGCGCCACCGCCCGGGTGACCGCCCGCCGCCGCCCCGACAGAAAGGAGATCCGGTCGATCAGCTTGCGGATCCGGCCGGCGACTCTCCCGAAAAGCGGAATCAGGCGGGAGCGGGCGATTCGGTCGAGGACCTCGGGACGCGTCACCAACGGGATCGCCGCCACGACTCCGAGCGCGAACACGGCCGCCGCCACCCACGGCCCGTCCGCGGGCCAGAAGATCGCCCCCAGGAGCCCTCCCAGCGCCGCCATGATGCCCAGGGTGAAGAGCCCGATCAGCCGGTCCGCCAGCACCGTGGCCGCCGCCGCAGCCCGGGGGACCCCAGTCCTCGCCAAGCCGATCCCCCGGACCACGTCTCCCCCGATGGACGAGGGAAGGAAGTTGTTGAAGAACAGCCCGACGAGAATCAAGCGAAGAAGAGTGGCCGCGCCCGGGTGCGTTCCGGTCACGCCGAGAAGGGTCCCCCACCGGCGGACCCAGCAGGTCTTGCTCAGCCCCTGAACGGCCAGCGCCAATCCGATCCACGCCGGGTCGGCGGTCCTCAGCGTCTCCGCGGCCCGGCCCATGTCCACCCGGGCGATCAGGAAGGCGAGCGCCCCGAGGCCGACCCCCAGCCGGAGCCAGGTGCCCCAGAACCCCTTCATCCCGAGGAGCCGGCGGCGCGGCCTCGGACCGGGGGCTTCACGGCGCCCTTTGCGTCCGGTCGGACCTCCAGCCGTTTCTCCTCCCGGCGGCTCGGGTTCAGTTCCTCCCTCTTCGTGGAGAGGGCCTCGGCCCCGCTGTAGTGGTAGTACGTGTGCCCGTAGTAGTAGGGAAGCACGTCGTCGGCGTTGTTCACGATGATGCCCAGGACGTTCGCCCCGACGTCGTCCAGGATCTTCTTCCCACGGAGGGCCACCTCCCGCTGGGTTCGGCCCGCCCGCACCACCAGGGCCACGCCGTCCACCTCTCGAGCCAGGACGGCCGGGTCGCTGACCGGAAGCAGGGGTGGTGCATCGAGCACGATCAGATCGAAGAGAAGCTTCAGCTTGCTGCTGGTCGCCGCGATCCGATCCGGAATGAGGAGCTCCGACGGGAAAGGACACCTTCCTCCCGCGGGGATGACCTTGAGGTTGTCGTAGCGCGACGACTTCAGGCACGTCTCGATGGAGAGGTCCTCCCCCAGGATCTCCGCCAGGCCCGGCTCTTTCGGAATGTCGTAGAGCTTGTCGATTCGCGGACGATGGAGATCGGCATCCACGAGACACGTGCGCAGACCCTGGTGGAGAGCGGCGACCATGGCGAACAGGGCGGCCGACGTGGTCTTTCCCTCGGCGCGATCGGCGCTGGTGAACAGGATCGATCGGATCTTCTGCGTCTGACCCCGCCGGGTGATCCGGGTGAAGATCCGACGGAACTCGGTGGTCTCGGGAGCCTCCGGATCGAAATCCTGATAGATCGTGTGCTCGACCGGCTGCTTCTTGGTCATGTTCACCCGGTGGGAGGGGGCTGGAGAACGAAGAAGTAGTAGTAACCAAGGACGACGATCACCAAGGCCGTGAAGATCAGCGAGGGCACGAGAATCCGGATCCGGCGTCGCCGACGGGCCTCCATGTCCGCGATCACCGCCGACTGCATCCGCGGAATCGCGCCGAGGATCGGAGCCTCCCGGACCATCTCGATCTCCTCGACCGACTTCAGGGTCAGGTCGAGGTATTCCATGACGACAGCGGCGCACACCCCGAGCGCGATGCCCATCAACAGGGCGAGCATCAGCATCTTCTCCTTCTCGGGGGCGAACGGAGCGAGAGAGAGACGGGCCGGCTCGATGAGGATGATCTGGTTGCCGACGTTCGCCGACTGGACCGCCTTGGCGATCTGAGTACTGTTCGCCTGCTCCAGCCAGGTCTGGTAGAGCCTTTCGGCGCTTTCCACGTCCTCCCGGAAACGGTTGAGCCGGAACTCCTCGGCCGGCATGTTCGCGAGATCCGCCGCGTACTTGTTCAAGAAGTCCTTGAGCTCCTGCTGACGTCGTCCGGCCGCTTCGAGGCTGATCAGGGTGTACTCGTAGTCCACCAAGAGCCGTCGGTACTCGGGCACGATCGTGGGGAAGGCGTTGCTGGCCAGGCTCTCCAGCTCGCTCAGGAGCTGCTGGCTCTTCACCGCGGTCTGGTTCTTCGCCGAGATCACGGGGGATTCGCCTTCGTCGTACTCCATGAGCGTGAGCGCGAGATGCCGCTCGAGCTCGAAGAGGGTCTCCCGCAACGCGACCAGCTTCGAGGACTCCATCAGACGCAGGTCGAGAAACGCCTCCAGTCCCGCCTCCAGAATAAGGGCGTTCACCGAGGCGTGGCGGCCGCGCAGGAACTCGATGTCCGCCTGGGCGGCCACGATCAGGGAGTTCACCCGGCTGAGGTTCGTGTCGTGCACGGGAGAGGACGAGAGCGGCTTCAGCGCGATCTCTTGCTCGTACTCCCGGAGCTGACGGCGCTTCTCCTCGAGCTTCGTCTCGTAGATCGCCATCTGCTCCTGGGCGAAGTTGAACGCCTCCTCGGATTGCTTCAGGCGATTCTGCCGGTTCGAGTGGATGTACTGCTCCGCGACCGTCGATGCCACCTGGTACGCGAGGTGCGCGGAGCTCGACACCGCCCGGATGTAGAAGACGTCCCATCCCTCGGAACGGATGTCGAGCATCCGATTGAGGGCATCGACGCACTGGCGCAGCAGCAGATCCTGAAAGCCGTGCTCGGGGTTCTCCTCGGCGAGCTGGCGGGCCCTCTCCACGATCCGCGCGTTCTCGTGGAGCCCGATCTGCACCGCCACCGACTCCAGGAAGCTCGAGGACTGGATGCGCTTGCGGAGAATCCGGACGCCCTCGTTGTCGTTTCGGCCGCCGACCCCCATGGCTTGGGCCACCGTCCGGGTCAGCGGAACCGGCCTCTCGACCACCAGGGTCGCCACGGAGTCGTACATCGGCTCGGTCATCGTGATTCCGACGATCGCCGCGGCCACGGTCACCACGATCGGAATGGCGATCAGGAGCTTCCGTCGCCAGAGCATCCGACGGATTTCTCGGAAGTCGATGATCCGCTTGTTTTCGAAAATCAAAGGATGGATCTCCCTTTCGGGCGGCCGCTATTCACGAACCCGGACCACCGTCGTCGTGTTCTCGTCGTTGAAATTCCGGAAGAAGAAGATCGTCGCGAGCAGGTTCGTCGAGATGTTGGCGACTGCCCGCACCGCACCCCAGATGATCGTCCGCTGGTTCGCCGGAATCGTCACGGTATCTCCGGGAAGGAGGGGGATGTTCGCGAAGAGAATCCCGTCGTGGGTGTAGTCTTCGAGATCGACGGTGAAGACGCGCGCACGAACCGGTCCCGGCCTCACGACCCGGACCTGGCTCATGTCCGGGTTCCCCGCGGGGCCCCCCGCCGTGAGGATGGCCTGTAGCAGCGTTCGCCCGGCGTCGATCGAGTACGTCCCCGGGGCCCCCACGTTTCCGTAAACGTGGATGACGTCCCCCTCGGGCCCGACCACCTCGGCCCGAGGAATCAGGATCGTGCTCCCCGCCCTCAGGTCGGGTAGAAGGCCGAAGTCCCCCGTCGAGATCACGAGCTCCAGGTCCACTACCTGCGGCGGGCCCCCGCCCTCGGGCGGGATGATCCGAACGCGGCTCAGAGCCGCCTCGGGGGTCGGCCCTCCCGCCTCCCGGATGACCTCCCACACGCTCGGGATTCGAGCGAACGCGAAGGATCCCGGCTGGATGACCTCTCCCATCACGTAGACCCGGCGGGAGTTGTACTCGCGGACCGCGACGGTGACCTGGCTCACCTCCCGATCGACGAAGGAGAAGCGTCGGGTCAGCTCCTCACCGAGACGGGCCGGGGTCTGCCCGCTGGCCCGAATCGCGCCGACCAGAGGCAGAGTCACGTTCCCCTCCGTGTCGACCACGAAGTTGCCCCCGAGCTCGGCCCGCTGCCAGACGGTGACCTCCAGCTCGTCCCCGATCCCGATCGTGTACTCGACGCCCTGGGTCCATCCCGGTGCCATCGGGATCACCGCGAGCGCCGCCCCGAGGCAGCACGCCGTCAGTCGCGTTCCCCAGCTCTGCAGCACGGCCCTCTCCCCCCTGCTCGTAGGCTTCGGCGTGGGTCGGGGCGGGGAATCCTCCCCACCCGGCCGGGGGGGAATCCCCCAGCGCGCGGCCCCGCCCGGATCTGGCGATCAAAGATCCTACAGCGAAGCCCACCCTTCCACAAGGTCGCCCGCTCCCGCCTGCCTCGATCCCGCGGCCCGACTGGCCCCGTCCTTGCGAAACATCCCCTCGGGACAGCCCCTCGCCCGTCAGGGACGGATCATGCCATCGGTTCCGACGCCGACAGCCCTGAGGATCCCCGTGCACCTACGCGCGGCGAGCGCCCGACCCGAATCGTCGGCGGGGGATCTTCCCGACCGGACCCTCCCGAAGACGAATCCTACGACCGCGATCGCTCCTCGCGCCCGGTGGCTCCGCCGCCTCGACGACAGGGGCCGCCGGGCCCTCGACGTGGCGATCTCTCTCATCGCCCTCGCGCTGCTCATCCCGCCCTTCGTGGTGATCGCGCTTCTCATCAAGGCGACCTCGAAAGGTCCCATCCTCTACGGCCAGGTCCGGGTGGGACTGGATCGTCGCGAGATCCGCCGTCGCGCCGCCGCCAGCGGGGCCTCCGGGCCGGCGGACCGGCGCCGCTCCCATCGCCGGAGCACCGTCGCCCACGGCACCCCGTTCCGGATCTACAAGTTCCGCACGATGGTCGTGAACGCCGAGGAGTACGGTCCGCAGTGGTCGAGCAAGAACGATCCCCGCATCACTTCCATCGGGAGAGTCCTGCGGTTCACCCGACTCGACGAGACGCCCCAGTTCGTGAACGTCCTCCTCGGGCAGATGACCCTGGTCGGACCTCGTCCCGAGCGGCCCTATTTCGTGGACCTGTTCGTCGAGCAGATCCCGGGGTATCGAGAACGACTTCGAGTGCGACCGGGCATCACCGGACAGGCTCAAGTCAACCTTGACTACGATTCCAATATCGACGACGTGAAGAAAAAGCTTGAACAGGACCTCGAATACATCCGGGGACGGTGGATTCTTCAGGACTTGAAGATCCTGTTTCGCACCGTCGCTGTGGTCCTGACCGGCAAGGGCGCGTGCTGACCTTCCTGAACGACCCGGGCCGTCGCGCCCGACCCTCGTCCTCCGATTCCCTCTCCCGGCCGTCCTCGCCACCCGCGTCGCCCCGGGCTTCCCGCTCGGGAGGACTCTTCTTTCGTAGATCCTCCGGGGAGACCCGCCGGCGGAGAGCTGCGTCCCTTCCCCGGCTCGATGCCGATCCGTTCCCGGTCCTTCCAAGGCCTTCCGTCACCGCATGGGTCGCCGGTCCCTGCGGTGGCAGGGCCGAGCTGCGCTGGCGACAGGCCGGGTGAGAAACGCGGTCTGGGGTCTCGAGCGAGGAGCGCTCTCGAGGGGACACGCACAAAGAGAAGGACCGGAGGGAGGCCCTCCGGTCCCGTGAGCTCGTCTCCCTGTCGCGAAGCCTATCGGAGACGGTGGCGTCCGTTCTCGCGATGGCCCGGCCTAGCGCCGGCGGCGGCGAGACACGCCGAGGGCCGCCAATCCGAGTCCCAGCAGTGCCAACGTGCCCGGCTCGGGGACGGCGACCTTGTCGTCGCCGGCCGAGGAATCGCCGCCGCCTTCCGTGGCATCCAAAGCCAATCCATGGCCCCCGGAGTTCCCCACGTGAGCCGAAGAGGACTCCTCGTGGAACAGGACCGCGTCATCGCTGCCGTTGGCAGCCATAACCGGGGACACCAGGCCGATCCCGGCCAGGAAGAGGCTCAGCACGAACGCGCTGCACAAGCGACGTTGCTTCATGGATCATCCTCCAAGAGCGGCACCCGGCAGGGGCGTTCCCGAATTGCCACTCGACCCAGACGAGTTGCGTCATTATCGTAGCATAGAGGGTAGTTCCATCTCAAGTTCGAGGCCCGTTTTCGTGGCGACTCTTCTTCTTTTCGCCAAAGAACCCGTCCCCGGCAATGTAAAGACCCGGCTGATCCCCCCGCTCGAGGCGCGAGAAGCGGCAACTCTCGCTCAAGCGTTCTTGCGCGACATCATCATTTCCTTGGAAACAATTCCGGATGCAATCCTCGAGATCGCGGTGCCGACCGGAGACTCCCTGGCCGCGATGGAACGCTTGCTCGGTCCGGGCCGACGATTCGTGAGCCAAGGTGAAGGCGATCTCGGCGAGCGGCTCGCCGCGACGACGGAGGCGGCCTTCGAGCGACGACCCGGACCGGTGGCGGCCGTCGGAGCGGATCACCCGAACCTTCCCGCCTCTCTTGTCGCGGAGTGTCTCGACGAGGCGCGCCGGGGCCGGGTGGGGTGGATTCCCACGGAGGACGGGGGTTATGCCTGTCTCGCTCTCCCCCGCCCCCTTCCCGGCCTCTTTCGGGACGTGCCCTGGGACACTCCCGACGTCGCCCGCGCGACCCGTCGCAACGCGCGGTCCCTGGGGTTCGCCCTGACCGATCTTTCGCCGTGGTACGACGTCGATACGGTGGAAGATCTGCGCCGACTGGCCGATGATCTACGCGACGGTGAGCAGTGTCCCCACACCCGCCGCGCGCTCGCAGGACTCCGAGTCCGGCTCGGCGGTCCGACCCCAGTCCCCGAGAAGGAGTAGATCCATGGCTGACCGCCTCCGACGTCGGAGGATCCTGAGGATCCTCGCGGTGCTCGTGTTCCTCGGGGTGATTCTGGTGGGGGCCGGGGCCCTCGTCCTCCGCTCCGCGCTCACCCCGGAGCGGATCCGAGCGGAGATCGTCTCGGGAGCCGCCGAAGCCACCGGCCTCGCGGTCGAGCTCGGCCGGGCGGATCTCTCCCTCCTCCCCCTCGGAGTCACCCTCGAGGATCTCCGATTGACGGGAGAGGATCCGGCCGATCCGCCGGTTCTCACTTTGGACGCGGGCCTGGCCCGCCTGAATCTCCGGGCCCTCCTGAGCCGCACCGTCGTCGTCGAGCGTATCTCGCTCACCCGCCCGGCCCTCTTCCTCCGCAGCGACTCGACCGGCGTCGTCCTGCCCGGCAAGCTGGGGACGCCGGCACATGCGGAGGCCGCCCCGGCCCGCCCCGCCGAGGCGCCCGAAGCCGGCCGCGAAGAACCGGTGGCGCCTTCTGCGGAAACCTCGATTCCCGCGGTGGCGGCCGGATGGAGGGGAGCGATCGAGCGTCTCGAGATCGTCGGGGGGTCCTTTCGTCTCGCGACTCCGGACGGGTCCGAGGACGTGGTCTTGACGGGCATTGACGGGGCCGGGGACCTCCGCGTCGAGGCCGGAGGCCGACGCGTTCGCTCCGAGGGGGAGGTCACGCTGGCCACGCTCGACCTCGCCGCGATGCAGGCGTACCGGGAGACTCTCGACGATCTCCATCCGGTCCTCCGCTACCGAGTCGACTATCTCGCGGACGAAGAGCGTCTGGCGGTCGAGGAGCTTCGACTGATTGCGGGGCCGCTCAATCTGGTCCTCACCGGGCAGCTCACGGGGATCCCCGATGCTCCCCACGTCGATCTGCGTCTCGCTCCCGAGACCCTCCAGCTCGACGAGCTCCTCCCCCTCGTACCTCCCGAGACGTTTCCCGAGGGCCGCCGGCCCACGGCCCGGGGGCCCGTAGGCGTCGAGCTCGCGTGGACCGGCCCGCTCACCGATCCGGACTCGCCGCCGGATCTCGTAATCGGCCTGGAGTTTCAGGGCGCCTCGCTCGGCCTCGAGGGGTTTCCGCTCGGGATCGAGGATCTGCGGGGGGAGGTCCAAACCGGGCCCGACCGGCTCCGGTTCGACCGGCTGGCCGCGCGTCTCGGCAACGGTCGCCTCGAGCTCACGGGGACGATCGACGGCCTGCGGACGCCGGCGACCGCCCGCCTCGACGCCGCCGTCGCGGGAGAGATCGATCTCTCCCTTCTCGAGGAGGCCGGTTTCACGCCGCAGGGCACGTCGGTCGGCGGAAGCCTCACTCTGGACGTGAAGGTGACGGGAGACGCCTCCCACCCGGAGGGGACGCGACTCGGCGGACACCTCGAGATCACCGACGCGACGCTTTCGACGGCCGATCTCCCCGTCCCCGTCCGGGACGTCGATGCGTCGCTCTCGCTCGACGGTCGCGACGCGATCCTGGATCGCCTGAGCGGTTCCCTGGGGCGCTCCTCCTTCCGAGTCACCGGTCGCATCGCCGATCTCCTCGGCGACCCGCATGTCCGCCTCCGCGGGCAGATGCCCCGCCTGGATCTCGCGGAGCTGTCCGCTCCGGTTTCGGCGAATGGCGGCGTCGAGGGCATCCCGGGCGGCGGCGCTTCCGACTCGGTCGGGGCACCCCCAGCGCCGCTCCTCCCGCCCCTCCCTCCCGTGCTGGCGGACCTGGAGCTGACCGTCGACTCGCTGATCACCGTGGGCGCGACGATGGTGAACGTGGATCTCATCGTGGCCGTGCGGGATCGCAAGGCTCGAGCCGACGCCCGAATGGCCACGGCGACCTTCGAGGGCGTCCGGATGGAGGCGGTCGAAGCGGGAGTCGACGTCGAGGGGCAGACCGCGCGGGGCGGGTTTCACTCCCCTCGGATCGAAGCCCATCGCGTTCCCCTCACCGACGTGAAGGGACGTATCGATCTACGAGACGACCGTACGCTCGAGATCACCGACATCACGGCCGCCGTCTGGACGGGCCGGGCCGATGGTCGAGCCGCGGTCGATTTGACCGACCTCGACTCCCCGGGGTTCACCATCGAAGCCAACGCCACCGAGCTGCCGGCGAACGACTTCCTCTCGACCCTGACCCCGGCGAAGAACCTCCTCTCCGGCACGCTCGATCTCTCGGCGCGGTTCGACGGGAAGGGGGGTGACCCCGAGCTCGTGGTCGAGAGCCTCACGGGGGACGGACGGGTCGATGCCCGGGGAGGCAAGCTCCAGCGGACTCCAGCGGTCGGCGCGGTCTGGAACGCGCTGAACCTCGACGAGCAGGAGGCCATCGACTTCCGGGATCTGAGCACGGCGTTCACGATCCGGGACGGAAGGCTCATCACCGACGATCTGCGACTCAGTGGGGGAAACGCGGACTGGAATGTCTCGGGATTCACCGACTTCGAGGGCAACGTCGACTACGCCGTCCAGGTGGAGCTCAACGAGGCCCTCTCCGACCACTATCGGAAGCGCGTGGGCCGTGATCTCGCCGCGCTCCTCGCGAACACGACCGGCCGGCTCGTCATCGATCTGAAGGTCGAGGGTCCCTCGAAGAAGCCTCGAGTGAAGGTCGACACCGCGAAGCTCATGGACCGGGCCCGTCGGAACGCGATGGATGCACTGGGTCGCAGCGTGAAGGACGGGATTCGTGACGGGATCTCGAACCTCTTCGGGAAACCGGAGTCGACCTCCGCTCCCGACAGCGCGGACACTTCCGCGGCGGAAGCGCCCAAGGAGAAGCCGCTCGAGGACGCGTTGCGCAAGCTTCTCGGAGGAAAGTGAGCGCGATTCAGTTGAGGACGTCGGCGGGCGCCTCGAGCTGTCGGCGGATCTGATCCCCCAGCCAGGCGAGATCCGACGCCGGGTCACCGTGCTCCTTCTCCCAGAGCTCGAACTCCCCGAGGGCCCTGTGGAACCAGGTCTCCGCGCGTCGTTTCCGGTTGAGGCGCCGGTGCAACTCGCCCACGAGATAGGAGACCGCAGCGCGCTGCGCCTGATCCTCGCACTCGCCGATCTCGAGCGCCTCCTCCAGGCGGCGCACCGCTTCGCGTTGGTAGAGCCTCTCCTTCTCCCGATTCGAGTGGAGTCTCGCTACCCAGGACGCCTTGAGAAAGTTGTCGCCGACTTCGAGGGAGTCCCGATCCTCCCACTCGTGTATGAGGGCCATGAACTCGTAGCGAAAGAACGGTGAGCCCGGCCGCGCGAGATCGCGGGTGCGGGGCGTAAGGAACTTCCGGATCTTCCGGATCACGTTCTCCGGAACACCGTCGCGATAGTCCTCCGCGCTACCGGAGAAACCGCACTCCTGGCAGGAATGCACGTAGCTCTCGAGCGGGTCGATTCCCCAGAAGTGGGGACGGAAATCCGAGTCGGCTCCGTGGCTCCCACAGGTATGGACCGCCTTCACTTGCAGGCGGGCCTCGCAGACCGGACAGACCCAGATCTCGTCCTGAAGCGTCGTCATGCTCTCCTCGGCCGCTGTCGGCCCCGCGCGGGGACGGGGGTTCGGGACTCTCCCCCGCATCGGCCCGTCGCACGGAAAACTGAAGCGCGGAACTCCCTAATCCATTGATAAATATGAAGTTGGAAAGCGTGACGGTTCGTTGCGCCGCCTCGACATCCTTGGGCCGTACGCGCCGACCGTAGGCACGAATCGAGAATGAATCGCAATGGCGCGGGATTGCGCCGCAGCGTTCGCCAACCACGGCGCACGAGTGTGGCGGAGAGAAGAGGTGGCGCCCCTGCTTGCTCCGCAATCGAACACCCTGCGTGCAGGCTGCTCGAACACCCTGGCGGGAAGTGGAGGGGTGGATCCGGGAGCTGGAAAGGGTCCTGGTGGAGTTGGGCCGGGCCACCTGATTCGCCGGTCGGGGCTCCGAACGGTCCGTTTCCGTAGGCCCTCGCGATTCGGGCCATCGAGACGCCGCGGCCGGCGCGGTAAGGAGCCACGCCTCGCCCTAGCCTCGATCGACTGGACCAGCAGCGCAGGATCTTGGAACGCCTTGGCCTGGGTTGAGCATAACCTGCGCCAGGTGTATCTTGGCCCGGTACGGTCGCCACGAACCACCACGTAGATGGCCGCAACACTCCTTCAACCACGATGAACGATCCTCGCCATTGCCAGCTTCGTAGAACTGGCCCGGGTGTGCATCGCCTGGCGGCTGCGTTCGTCACGAGACCATCGCGCAACTGCAATTCTGGCACATCCTTGGTTTGGTGGCACCAGTACGGAGTCCACCACGCGTGAGCCCAAAGCCGGAGGAACAGCATGGCGGATCCGGGAGCCGCTCAACGCAGGCTCTCGGCCATCCTCAGCGCGGATGCCGTCGGATACGCGCGGCTCATGGCCGACGACGAACTGGCGACTCTCGAGACCCTGAAGGGATGCAGGGACGTGATGGCCCACCACGTTGACCAACATGGCGGTCGGGTGGTGGATGCAGTCGGGGACAATTTGCTAGCGGAGTTCCCGAGTGTCGTCGAAGCGATCACGTGTGCAGTGGAGATTCAGAGGGATCTCAGTTCTCAAGACAGAGCGCGGCCTCTCCATCGCAGGATGCCGTTCCGAGTCGGTGTCAACCTGGGAGACGTGATGTGCGAGGCAGAGCGCATCTATGGAGACGGTGTGAACATCGCTGCCCGGGTGGAGGGGCTCGCCGAGCCCGGTGGAATCTGCGTCTCCGGGAGTGCCTTCGATCAGGTGGAAGGAAAGCTCCACCTCCGTTGGGATGCCTTGGGGGAGCATGTCGTGAAGAATCTGCCGAGGCCCGTGCGCGTGTATCGCATCAAGCTCGGTACGGAGGGGACACCGCCTGTGGCGCCGAGAGTGACCTCTGACGCCGGACCTCCCTCGATTGCCATCCTGCCGCTGGTAAACCTCTCGGGCGATGAGAGCGACGTTCTCTCGGACGGAATGACGGAAGACCTCATCACCTTGCTGTCACGCGTTCCGGGTTTCTTCTTGATCGCGCGCAGCTCCACGTTTGCCTACAAGGGCAAGTCTCCCGACGTCCGACAGGTCGGCCGTGATCTCGGCGTGAGGTACGTTGTCGAGGGAAGCGTCCGCAAGCTCAGGAACAGGATACGCGTCACCGTCCAGCTGCTCGAGGCAGAGTCCGGTCGCCATCTGTGGGCCGAGAAGTACGATCGCCCTCTCGAAGAGATCTTTGAGCTGCAAGACGAAGTCACAGAAGGGATCGCCGCGCAGCTTCAGCCTCAGCTCATAAAGGCCGAGGTGGAACGAGCGGACAGACTGCCAACGGCGAGTGTCGATGCATGGTCACTTTACCAGCGTGCGCTTCTCAGGTATCTCTCCACCACAAGCAGCAAGGCGTGGCGAGCGGCCATCGAGCTCTGCGAGCAGGCGCTTGACCTCGACCCCGACTATCCCCATGCGCTCGCTCTGCGCGGCGCTCTCCTGGCCGACCGGGTTTTCCTCGGCTGGAGCGAGGACCCGGACCGAGAGAGGGCAGAGGCTCTCGCGGATGGTCGAAGCGCCCTCGAGCGGGCCCCGGACGACCCGGCCATTCTCTACCACTGGGGGGCGATCAACGCCCAACTCGGCGAGGTGGAGAGGGGGATCTCCAGCCTGGAACGATCTCTGGAGCTCAATCCAAACAATGCACACGTCTGCGCGGTCCTCGGGGCGGTGCTCGCTGCTGCGGAGCGACTGACGGAGGGAGTGGAACGAATCGAGCGCGCAATGCGGCTTTCACCGCGCGACCCCCACCGTCACATGTGGCATTTGTGGCTCGGCATGGCCCACGGCTTGGGCAACCGGTTCGATGAGGCACTGGGAGAGCTGCGTAAGTCCACCGATCTGTTCGATGGACTCGCTGTCGCGTGGATGGAGATGGCGTGCGTGCTCGCGAGACTGGGAGAGCACCGTCAGGCCCGAGTTGCGTTGGAGCGCGCGCAGCAGCTTGAGCCCGTTACCACTCTTGAGGGAATCGAGTCACTTTATCGCATGTGGCTGGGCTTCAACGAGCAAGCGCTCAAGGAGCGGATGCGCCTGCTCAGTGAACTCGGTCTTCGTTGACTTGCAGCGCTGATCCGGTGATGCGCTGACACTTATGGAGCCGACGACGGAGGTCCAAGTGAAGCCAACCACGGTGGACGACGTCCTTGACCTCATGGACGAGTCATTCGCCTCGGCCGCCTTGGGCACGGCGATGGAACTCGGCCTCTTTTGGTTGCTGGAGACGAAGCCCTTGGATGCCCAGGGGGTGGCTCATGCGCTGGGTATCCCCCCGAGGCGCTGCTACTACTGGCTTCAGCTACTCTGCCGCACCGGCCTCATCGAAGAGGATTCCGAGAGGTATCAACCATCCTCGGTGGCACGAAGAGCCATCCTGGAGGTCTACAGCCGAGAGTCCTGGACGCTGCTGGCGGAAGAGGCGCGAGAGCGGCTACCGGGGCTTTGCGGCCTGCCACTGCACATTCGTGCGTCCGAGGCCGCCTCGGACACTCCTGAAAGGGCGTTCCCGACCTACCTCGACAAGATGGCCAAAGAGGAAGACAGAGCACGGCGGTTCACTCGCATGCTCTACGAGATCCATCAGCCTCTGGCAGATGAACTGACCGGATTGTTGGATCTGGGTGGGGTGAATCGCCTGATGGACCTGGGAGGCGGGTCCGGGGTCGTGTCACTGGCCCTAGCGCGAAGGTATCCCGGACTCTGCGTCACCGTCGTCGACATCGACAACGTCTGCGCCGCCGGCCGTGAGATCGCAATTGAGAACTCGCTGGACGATCGGGTCATCTACCATCCGGCAGACTTCCTCCGAGACGAGCTCCCCTCGGGGTATGACGTGGTTCTGGAGTGTGACGTCAACGTCTACAGCGAAGCACTGTTCCACAAGGTGTGGCATTCACTGAACCCCGGTGGACGCTTCGTAATCATCGACCATTTCGCCCCCGCGGAGGGCGCTGCCCCGCCTTCACGGATGCACTGGGCGTTTGAGAAATCGCTCACGGATCCGGACGCCGTCTTCCCGACCGCGGCCGGTGTCCGAGATCAACTCACATCAGCGGGTTTTCGGATTCTATCAGAGAGTCCTGTCCCTTCGGATCCGGGGCCGTGCAGGAGGTTCATGGATGGCCTGATCGCAATCGAGGCCATTGCGGACAGGATCGCCTGAGCCCGACATCCGACAACTCGCTCACCCGAACCTGCATGTTTGCACTGTGAGACTGGAATGGCGCCCCTGCGAGCTTCGCGAGCGAACACCCAGCGTGCAGGTTGCTTGAACACCCTGGCAGGGAGTTAAGGGCTGGATCCGGGAGCTGGATCGGGTCCGGGATGAGTTGAGCCGCGCAGCGTAGCCGAAACTGGCGCCCCCACCCCCATCTCCGCTACCCTCCAAGCATGGTCGAAGGCGAGGGACCCGCCAGCACACCCGATCACCCTATCGGAGCCACAGTCGCCCATTTCCGAATCGTCGAGAAGCTCGGCGAAGGTGGAATGGGGACCGTCTACAAAGGTGAAGACTCCAAGCTCGGCCGCACCGTCGCGCTGAAATTCCTCTCGAAGAAGCTATCCGGCGATCCAACCGCGAGCGAGAGATTTCTTCGAGAGGCCCGGGCAATTGCGGCTCTCAATCACCCGCACATCTGTACGATCTTCGAGACCGGCACGTTCGAGGGGCGCCCCTTCTTCGCGATGGAGTACCTGGAAGGCCGCACGCTGCGCGAAGTGATCGCTGACGGGCCACTTGACCCGGAGGCACTCCTGAGCGTCGCACACCAGCTGGCGGACGCCCTCCGGGAGGCGCACTCGAAGGGGATTCTCCACCGGGATCTCAAGCCCGCGAACGTGGTTGCTCTGGCGAAAGGGCGGGTGAAGCTGCTGGACTTCGGACTGGCGAAGAGCTTGTCCCGAGCGGTCAAGGACGACTCCACCATCGCGCTCTCGAACTCCCCCACGCTAGAACGCTCGCTCACGCAATCGGGGTCCACGGTCGGAACCGTTGCGTACATGTCTCCGGAGCAGGTGCGAGGCGAGGAGCTGGATGTACGATCTGATCTCTTTGCGCTCGGAGTGGTTCTATACGAGGCCGCGACCGGGCGGCAGCCGTTCACCGGCAAGTCGATCGGGTCCATCTTCGAGGCCATCCTGCACGGCTCCCCGAAGCCTATCATTCACCTCAATCCCCAGGTTCCCGCGCCGCTTGCGACGGTCATCGAGCATCTGCTCGAGAAAGATCCGGAGGACCGATGTTCAACGGCTAATGAGGTTCGAGATGAGCTCGTTCTCTCTCCTGCAAGTGAGGCGAGATCTCGCTTTGAGGTACGACGTGAGGACTCCTCGTTTGCGACTCTCGGAGTCCGCCGTTCGAGCGCGCACGTATGGACGTTCTGGGCCGGAACCACACTGGTCATTGCTGCCCTGACCTTCATGGTGGCTGACCCCGCCTGGCAGGCGGCGATCCCGCTGGGGCTCCTAGGTCTGCTCATCTGCGCAGCCAGCCCCGCGGTGCGGTGGATCGAGCGCCGACGCGAGAAGGAGACTTCCGTTCGCGGAGTAGCGCTCGTCCGGTTCAGCCGTTCCCCGGAGTCCGAATCGCGATGGACTTTGCTTTGGTGGTTCATGCTGTTCCTCGGCATGGTGTCCCTGGTGGGCGCTGTTTCGTCGTGGTGGGTGTGGCGCACCAAAGGGGGTACAGCCCAGTTTGGCTGGGTTCTCTTCACTGCGTTCTGGGCGGTTTGGTTCCTCGCTCACTTTGTCTACCTTCGCCGTTTCCGCACACAGGGCCGGACGAGAACGCACAAGGAGACCGCAATCGAACTAGAGGGAAGCTTCGCCCAGATTCTCGCGCGGTGTTCACAGGCGATCTCGCAGCTCGGTGCTCACGTCACAGATCTCGATCTGAGCGAGGGGTCGATTCACGCACGGACCGCGATGAGCATGAAGAGTGCCGGCGAACGCATCCGGTTCCAGGTCCGGGCAACCGACCAAGACCGCTACTCGGTTCGAGTGGAGAGCGATCTCGTGAATCCGCTGAAACTGTGGGACTATGGGAAGAACGCAGCGAACCTCCGGAAGGTGATCGCGTCGCTTCTGGAGTAGCGCCGACACTGGCGCCTGTCCGTCCCCAAGGCTCGTAACATCTGCGAGCCATCAGGCTACGGATGTGGACCTGGACTGGCCGCACCCCCATCCGCATCGTGCACAGAAGGGGCGCCCCCGGGGTGACTCGAACACCCGGCACACGGTTTAGGAAACCGTTGCTCTATCCACCTGAGCTACGGGGGCGCGGAAGAGTTTGCGGAAAGGGAGGATACAAGTTCCACCCCAAGGGGACAATCCCGTAGAGCACCCGGACCATTGAACCACGGCATTGCCGGGGGCGGGCACGCCTCCTCTACCGGAACCTCTCGTCGAAGAGGATCGCGTAGACCCTATCGTGACGCTCGCAGCCTCCCCTTGATCAACTTGAGAATCGTGCTCCTCGTCACCGGATCGTTGTCAAAGCCCCCGTGTGTGGCACTCTCCGTCCGGTCCATCGGCGCCGACCACGATCTGACCGGGAGTCCCTTCCCCCAGCGCGCTCGTTCCTTCGCAAAGTGCCTCTCCATCCCGAGAATCGGGGTTGTCCGCCCGCCTTCGAAGGACTCGGAGACGAGATAGAGCAGTGATCTTCCATACCCGAGTATCGGCCGACATGTCGGATCCTGCTGCTCGATATCGTCTCGAAGTTGGAAGTGATGGTAATTCCGCACCACACCGGAACGAAGGTGCTTCAGTACCTTGCCCCTGAAGAGGTCGACCGTCGCGGCCGGCGCCATGAAATTGACGGTCTGGAACGTCCATCCGAGCGGGGCCAGTGCATGGATCAGGTAACAGTGTACGATCGATCCCGCCGAATGGCCAATCAGGTGAAGTCGTGCGTTTTTCGGATCCAGAGCCGCCAGCTCCTGGCTCACTTGATAGAGCAATCGTCCCCCGCTTGTCTCGTTCTCGCTGATCGCTCGCGCGTTCTGTTTCATCTCCCCCCAGATCATTGAGCCGGGTGCCGCCAGTCCCTGCTCCAAACGTTCATTCCAGAACTTGAGCAGAGAGTCGAACGGGCCGCCGGTGCGGCGTGGTTCGCCATGCACGAAATCCGCCAAGCGATTCTCGAGCGTCGATATGAGATCCGTCTCCCACATGAGGAAGATCGGGAAGATCTTGGCGTCGTAAAGCGCAGGGATCCACTCGGCCGCCGTGCTCGCTGCGGCGTCCTCACCGGTCAATCCTCCGTGGGCATAGAGAGCGACGTCGATACGTCCCTTGGTTACCTTCCAATCCGCGCGCGCTTTCTTCAGGTGGATCTTGAAGAGCGCCTCCAGATCCGACCGTTGGGTGCGAAACTCGCCGCTCGTGCTCAGCTCGCCGTTGTTCTCCATGTTGACGATGAACGGAGAGATCTCCCGATTCCGGAGAGTTCGCTCGCTGGCAAGCACGACCCTGCCCCTCTTCTTTCGCAGAGAGAGCGTCCCGGCTATGTCCTTGTGCTCTTCCGTGACGACACCCATCTGCGCCACCCAGCAATCCATCGCATTCGCCAGCCAATCCTCGTAGCTCAGGATTGCGACTCCATCCTCGCCCCAGTCCGGTCCCCATGAGTTCAGGATCCGGAAGCCATCCGAGGTGTAGCCAAAGATGACGAACGCGTGACCTCCGTCACTCGGAGACGCCTCTCGGGGCGTGATCTGCCATCCTCTCCTCTGGCGAGCGGTCAGCGTGAACCCCTTGTCCCAGCCGCTGTGACAGACAGCACTGGCGTACGCAACCCCGACTTCGTTCAGAGCGACGTGCATGTCCGTGACCGAACGCGTATCTACCCGGTAGTATGCGCCCAGAGGTCGCTTGGCAGCGTCTTGCCACCAATCTCGCTTGGGATCTTCCCGGGGTGGTGGCATATCGAGTGTCGGCCACAGCGAATCCCTGCAAGCCCCATGTCTGTACCAACCCTTCAGCGCGCCTCTGATACTCGAGCCCGAGTCCTTCTTCGATCCTGGGAACTCGTCGTAGCGCCGCGCCATCGAATACAGCATGTACGGTGACACCCGGGCGCGCGACCTTCGGTTCGAGGTGCGTTGAAGAAAGTTGACGACCTGGGCGAGAGCGAATCCGGTACAGGCGTTCGTTGCACCCTGGTCCAGGGGATCGAACCGCATCCCGCTCAGAGAATCGAGGTTGGGCTTCGGTGCCTCCGAGATGCTCGGACGATAGGGTCTGTCACGCAGGTCGAGTCGATCTGGAACCACACTTCTTTTGTACACTCGTTTGCGTCGAGGCATCGCGACATCACCTTCCTTCACAGGTTTGCGTGTGCAGGTCAGTTGCTTCCATTCGGCTCACGCCGAAAGTGCAGGGGATGCGCCACTGAACCGCCCCGGGCTCTCCGGGAAGGACGATCCTCGCCGAGCTCGACCATTCTGGAGTCTTGGGTCCCGGATCGCAATCCCAACAAAAGGAGGGACCCGGCGACCAACGGGACACCGGGCCTCTCTCCCCGCCGCGAGTTGACCGGGTCATCGCATGCAATTCGGTCCGCACCACCTTTCTCGAGGTGTCGAACGTTCCGGACTCCAGCCGCACGGAGTAGACCCCCGGTCCCACCGCGACCCCGCCCCCGTCCCGGTCGTCCGACATCTTCCCGTCCGCGTGGCTGTACCACCACCGCGGAACGCCCCTCTGGATACTGGGCCGGCGGGAGGACGCCGTCGCGGACTACCGGAAGGCGTGCGAGCTGCTGACACACGCCACCTACGGCAGCGCCCGAGGGATTCTGATCCTGCGCGAGCTCGGTCGCGAGAGCGAGGCCGCAGCCGAGCTGGAGGAATCCCGTCGCACCGTCCGGAACGATCCCGGGCTCGAGCGAATCTTCGCCTGCCCGGCAGGAGAGATCAGCCCCGAAGAGCTCGTCGATTCCGGCGATCCCTCCGATCTCCGGCAGCTCTGCGAGAGCGTCTACTACGCCGGTGAGGTCTTTCGGCTCGAAGGGAGACTGGACGACGCCCGGCGCCTGTTCCGGGAATATGTCGAGACCGGCGTGGAGGTCGACCCGATCTTCTGCACGGATACGATGTATGAATGCGACCGGCCGGCCGGCGGCTGGAGCGGCTCGAAGGGAAGGGCGTCGGCGACGGAGAAGGCGGCCCTTCATGAATAGTCCGGGTTAAAGGATTGTTTCTAAACAGGTTGGGATTCGAGATTCCCTTGGGCCCGACCAGACCCGGGATGCGCAATTCTCTCCCCCTGACTTGCGGAGAGGAGCCGCGCGGAACGGAAACGAAAGCACATAGAGGGTCATTCGGGGGGGTCGGAGTTCCTGATCGAGAGATCCGGATCCTGCTGGTGTGAGCACGATCTGCGAGCTGGTACTGTTCAATCAGCCGTTTCGGGAGGAGAGTCCAAGATCGTGGAATCGGAGCGATTCGGTAGCCCGTTCGTGGCCGGAAGCAGGGGGAGCATCATGTCGATCGATACGCGAGGGAGTGCAGGCCGTCTTGGGGCCCTCCGCGCCCTTCTCGCCGGAGTCCCCTTCGTCCTCCTTCCTCTTCTCTCTCTCCCCACGTTGGCCGAGAGCCCCGGCGACAGGATCCTGACGGTCGTGTCCTGGGACCGACCCTCGCCCTCTCTCTTGAAGCCGCTCCACGCGGGAGGGCGACTGCTCGCGCACAACGAGGACTTCGCCGTCGTGACCCTGCCTCCGGATCTTCGACCGGGTGGGCCGTGCGTAGAGATCGGCCCGATGCGCTCGATTGGCTCCTACTATCTCTTCCTCTCCGAGGATGCCCTCACCGCTCGATTCGAGGCCCCGGCCGAGGTCCTTCATCGCAAGGGCCACACGACCCTTCTGTGGACCCCCGGGGCCCCTCCACACATGGCGCGTTTGGAGACTCGCGGCCCCCGGGGACTCGAGGGACTGCAGCGAATCACCCGGGCTTCGAAGCCCTGGCCCGTGCCACACGCGGAGAGAGTGGGGTACCACCTCTTCACCACGGAGTTCGCCCCCGAGGTGGGTGTCATGGTGAACGAGATCGAGGAGGTGAACTACACCTCGGTCTGGCAATCTCTCGACGACTTCGAGACCCGGTACACGTTCACGGCGGCGAATGACGCGGCTGCGGTATGGATGTACGACGTGTTCGCCTCGTACGGTTTGCAGGTCGAGTTCTTCGAGCACGAGCAGTCGGGATTGAGAAAGAACGTGATCGCCACTCTTCCCGGTGAGGTGAACCCGGCGAGGGTCGTATACCTGACGGGGCACTTCGACTCCACCAGCGAGTATCCGTACGTCAGCGCGCCCGGCGCCGACGACGATGGGAGCGGGACGGCGGCTCTTCTCGAGGCGGCACGTGTGCTCAGTCAGCATCGATTCCGGCGCACCATCAAGTTCGCGGCATTCAACGGCGAGGAGCAGGGTCTCGTCGGATCGTCGCAATACGTCGAGCACATCCACGGGCAAGGCGAGAACGTGATGGGTTGCGTCAACCTCGACATGATCGCCTACCGCGGAACCGATCCAGCCCCTCCCGATCTGATCATCTACACGAACGATGTCTCCCACCCGCTCGCAGAGATTCTGCAGGATGCGGCCGCTCAGTATCTACCTGACGACCTCGAACCGATCATCGTCAACCAGCCCCTGGGAGCGTCCGATCACGCGTCGTTCTGGTCGTGGGGGTACGAGGCGATCCTCGGAATCGAAGAGTACGCGTGGGGAGGCGATTTCTGCCCCTGGTACCATACGTCGGATGACCGGATCGAGCGGTATCCCACGGAATACCCGACCCACGTTACGAAGGCCGCGGTGGCCACCATCGCCCATCTGGCGATTCCCGTGAGGGTCGTGGACGCGCCGATCTTGGCCTCCGCCCCCGCCCTTCAGCTCCACCCCGCCCAGCCGAACCCGAGTCGCGGTTCGACGACGTTGCGATTCGATCTGCCGATTCCCCAGCACGTGAGGCTTTCCATCCACGACGTGTCCGGTCGGCGCGTGAGGACCCTTTTCACGGGGCC
This sequence comes from bacterium, assembly GCA_025774805.1. Taxonomy (GTDB): domain Bacteria; phylum ARS69; class ARS69; order ARS69; family ARS69; genus JALGZR01. Next base: position 2,863 of record JALGZR010000007.1, on the reverse strand, counting down.
CGCGGACGTGGGCTCGCACGAGGTCGTGTGGTTCGGCCGCGACGATCGGGGTCGCACCGCGGCGTCGGGCGTCTATTGGATGCGGTTGGAGACCGACGAGGGCTCGCGGACCCGGCGGATGATCCGCCTCCGGTGAGCCCCAGTCCGGCCGGCCGAGACCACACGACATTCGGCATTTCTCGCATCCTCTCATGATCGCCCGTGGGTTTTCACGTTTCACCAACCCTCCTCGTGGTCTACGACGTCACCCGTCGGCTCGTGAAGATCCTGTATCGGGACACGGTGGTTTCGGGCCGACACGTCTCGGTCTCGGATGGTCGGGACACACACGGCCTTCGGGTCGCCGCGGGCGTGTACTTCGTCCGCCTGGACCCCGGGGCCTTCCAATCCACGCGTAAGATCGTGCGTCTGCGACCGGGCCGGATCGCAGATCACCGTTCTCCGAGTCCGGGGGCCGCACGGCTCCCGGACCCTTCACTGGTAGAGAATGGCCTCGAACGGATCGAGCTTCGCTGCCCGGGGGGCCGTGATAAGCCCGAGCAGGACCTCTTTCCCGACGAACGAGGGACGCCGATCTCCTAGAAGACTCACTTGCCCATTCCCTCTACCGTCCAAGGCCACAACAAGTAGGGGCCAAGTGCTCTGTCATCGAGAGGTCAAGCCCCCCAGAAGGCCTTTGAACCGTACAGAACTGCTGCACTCCTGTCTCATCATCGGGGCTACTGTTTCCGAGCTCGAGTTCCACCTCATTGCCTCGGGATCATGACAAATCGCACGGTAATTCGTTGCACAATCCGTGAGGATCGATCACTCGATGCAAATCTCGGGATCCCTTGTCAAGGAAGAGCAGTACCTGAAGCGGATGCAAATGGTTCCACCGATGCCCGCGACTCCTCAAAGTGACCCTCCATTTGTGGTATCGTTCTGTACGTGCGTTTGGCATCTCAGCCTCGGACGGCGCGGACCTCTTGGGTGTCGTTGCGGGGCTCTCCTTTCAGTGCCAGCCGGGCGGCTCCGGGAGCTACGTGGACATTCGTTTGATGCCTGTACCCATGCGAGGATCCGCGAACTCCGGGCCCCGCCGATTTGCAGCTCCTTCTCCAGGCGAATCGACGGATCGCCGACCGGATCCGACAAGCAAAGACCACCCTATCACTTGAACGCAAGAGGACCAGAGCAATGGGAACCCGTGAGATTCCTTCCACCCGGAGATTGCCGAAGAACGGGCTCGTCACGCGTATCAGTCGGGTGGTCTTCTGTGCCGCGACTCTGCTGGTACTCCCCATAGCAGCTCAGGCGCAACCTCCTGTAATCAAAGCGGTCCAATCCGGACAGACCTCGAGCTCGGGGAACGGTACCGTTACGGTCTCCATCACGGCGGTGGACACGACAAAAGCCTTCCTCATCTTCAACGCCCGTCACGACAGCAACCGGCCCTCAGGCTCGATGCTTGGAGGCAGGATTGCCTCGCCGACGTCTCTCGAGTTCACGAGGGTCACGGATACGACCTCGACGATAGGAATCCAGTGGTATGTCGTGGAGTATGCGAGCGGAGTCAGGGTCCAACGTGGGGAAGTCGGCCAAGACTCGACCGTCATAGACGTGACGCTCCCGACGGCAGTGGGAGCCGTCGACCAGGCCTTCGTCACCTGGTCGAAGACTCCGGCGGCCTCCGACAACGAATGGAGCTCGGATGACCCGATCGTCGGGCAACTCACGAGCACCTCGAATCTCCAGTTCCGAGCCGAAGAATCGAATGCGTCACACGTCATCCGGTGGCAAGTCATCGAGTTCCTGGATCCAGCGGCGATCAACGTCCAGACCGGCGCGACCTCGAGCATGGGGACAGGCGTGTCTTCGGTGACCGCAACTCTCAGCCCCCCGATGGATCCGACGAAGACATTTGTCCTGGTTGGTTTCAGATCCCCCGGCAGTGGAGCGGACGTTGGCGCGAGGATGCTCCGGGCGCAGCTCACGGATTCTACGACGATTACCATCGACCGTTCGCTGACGAGTGACGTGATCACTGAGATCGCCTGGCAAGCCATCGAGCTCAACGACGGCTCCTCTGTTCAAAGAGGAAGTGAGAACTTCGCCACAGGCGTGGGCCAAAAGACCGTCAGCATCAGCGCCGTCGATCTCGACCGGTCCGTGGCGTTCGCATCCGTTCAGCCCGTGGGAGGGCAGAACATGGGTAGGTCTCCGTATGATCAGGATGACATCATCGGAGTCGGCTCGGTCTCGATGGATCTCTCGTCCTCCACCCAGATCACCATGGACCGAAGCAGCACGGCGGAGTCAGCAGACGTCGGCTGGTTTGTCGTCGAGTTCGGGACGGGGCTCGAAGCGGATCTGGCCGTCGCCAAATCTGTCGATGATCCGACTCCTGACGAGGGCGGGACGGTCACCTACACGGTCGCCCTGACGAACAACGGTCCGGACGGGGCCACGGGCGTCGCCCTGACCGACCTCCTCCCCACCGGCGTGACCTACGTCTCGGACACGACCACACAGGGGTCCTACGACGACGGACGACGTCTCCGGGCTCTGGACGGTCGGCTCGGTGGCCGCCTCGGCCTCCGACACGCTGACGATCACGGCGACGGTGGACGCCGGCACGGCCGGCCAGACGATCGTGAACACCGCGAGCGTCACGGCCTCCGACCAGGCCGACACGAACGCCGGGAACGACTCCGACACCGCCGACATCACGGTGAGCGGAATCGACCTTGCGGTCACGAAGACGGTCGACGACGGCACCCCGGACGAGGGCGGGACGATCACCTACACGGTCGCCCTGACGAACAACGGTCCGGACGGGGCCACGGGCGTCGCCCTGACCGACCTGCTCCCCACCGGCGTG
>JALGZR010000154.1 GCA_025774805.1 bacterium | reverse complement strand
CCCGCGTAGCGCCGAAGCACGTCCCCGACCGGTGCGGCCACTCCGTGAAGACCGTTGATCACCGCGAGCAGCCGAGCATCGTCGTCGGGCAGTGAGGCGAAGTGCTCGTGCGCCCGATGGGTCCGGTCGATCTCCGTGACGTACTTGAAGTGGGAAACCACCACATCGCGTGGATCGCGGATCATGAACAGGATCTTGATATCCAAGGACGGGAGAACTCGCAGCAGGTCCCCATGAGCCGGCAGATGGGCGGTCACGTACTGCCCCCGTCGGATATTCCGCACCCGGTCGAGCGTCTTCTCGTCGATCCCACTCCAGCCCCGCAGAGTCCGCCACGGACTTCCGCGCATGAGCGGGAAGTGAAGGAGAGCATGTTCGAGGAGATTGGTACCGGCCTTGGGCATGCTGTTGAGGAGCACCCGGGGCCCGACGAATCGACCCTTGATCGCTATCGGGCGCAGACCGCGAAGGACGGTCCGCCCGTGCTTGACGGTCAGCGCCCAGTAGCGGTCGACGAATGCTCTCGGCTCCAAGATACCTTTCCCGATGTACGACCCTCGGCAAGTCCGGGCGATCTCCCAGTATATGGAAGTGGGTTTCGTGGAGCCACTTCGAACCGGGAGATCGGACGCCCCTCGGAGCTTCCGGAATGATCACGACCTTCTCCGGGAATGTCGTCGGCCGCTCGGGGCCTCCCGATTCCCCGCAGCGACGGAAGATAGGACTTGACTTGGCAAAATGGCGACGCTGTCATGGCCCTCGTCAGAGTGACGTCGACATGCGTTCAGCGTGTCCCCCGAGCCCGTCGGCGAAGAGCGGAGGAATCTCCGGATCCCGCCGGGATCCCTCCTCGGCCGAGGCTCGGCCGCGTCTTCAACCATGTCGCGTCGCGGACCGCTCGTCCGGAGGTCTCTATGCCGAGCAGAACGCTGGCCAAGATCGCCCGCTACCTTCCACTGTACCGGGAGCTTCTCCAGATCCGTCTTTTTCTCAAGCGAATCCACTTCGAGATTCGAGAGCTGCGGGCGATGGAAGCGATGCGCTATCACCAGTCCGAGAAGGCACGGAGAACAACACCGCTTTCCTTATCAGCCGCGGGTGGAAGGGATACTGGATTGACGGGAGCGACGCTTTCCTCCGGACGATCGCCTCACGGCGGGATCTCACCAACGGTTGTCTGACCACATCCGCGCTCTTCGTGGACAAGGAAAACATCGCGGAGCACCTGGAGAAGCTCGGGGTTCCGAGGGAAATCGATCTGCTTTCCTTGGACATCGACCAGAACACTTACCACGTGTGGGAGGCTCTTCACGAGTTCTCACCGCGGGTCGTCGTCGTGGAGTACAATGCCGCCGTCCCCCCGGACATCGAGTGGAAGGTCCACTACGTTCCCGATCGTCGGTGGGATGGCACCCAGAACTTCGGTGCGAGTCTCAAGGCGTTCGAGGTCTTAGGCAATCGGCTCGGATACCGCCTCGTCGGGTGTGACTTCAACGGCGTCAATGCTTTCTTCGTTCGAAGTGACCTCGTCGCGGACAGTTTCGCCGCTCCGTTCACCGCGGAGAATCACTACGAGCCTCCACGCTATTCTTGTATTCACCGGACGGCCCATCCTCCGGGGATCTTGGACCGGTGGGAGGTCGATTGACGCGATGCGGCCCGCGAGTCCGTTTGCCTGTTTCCCATACTCGAGCCGTTCTCGGTCTTTCCGGGCCTTCGGTTCTCTCGATCCTCGTTCCGGGGTGAGCTCACGCTACTCGGCGTTCTCTTCGGAATCATGAAGATCGCGGTTTGGAATCGGTATTGGAGCACATGCGGGGGTGGGGAGAAGTACGCGGGCCTGCTGGCGGAGTGCCTGAGCAGAGACCATGAGGTGGAGCTCCTTGGGGTCGATCCGCTGCGCGAACCGGATGTGGAGGAACTCGCCCGGCGACTTCATCTGGATTGGTCACGGACCTCGTTTCGGAGTCTACCCCCCTCCCACGACATCGAGTTGACGCCGCACACCGAAGAGTACGACCTCTTCGTCAATGCCAGCTTTCGGACCTCCCTCGTCTCGGAGGCGAAGAGATCCGTCCTCGCGGTCTTCTTTCCCCATCGGGTCGGTCCACGGTGGGTCGCCAGGCCGTTCATGGTCGCCGGAAAGGCGATGCAGCCCATCCTCCCTCGATTCGGACGAGAGATCTACCGGTTGGCCCACCGAAGCACCGGCATGTTCCTGGATTCGTATCATCGGATCCTGTCCATTTCCGGGTACACGACCCGTTGGATCAAGACGCGCTGGAAGAGAGAGAGCCGAATTGTCGCACCTCCCGTGGACACCGAGGTCTTCGCTCCCCCTCCGGAAAACGAAAAGAGGAAGGTCATCTTGAGCGTGGGACGGTTCTTCGCCCGGGGCCACAGCAAGAAACATCTGGAAATGATCCGTGTGTTTCGGACGATGGTCGATGAGGGGGAGATTCCGGCCGGCTGGGAATACCATCTCGTGGGGAACGTCCACCGGGAAAGCCGAAATGACGTCCGGTACTTCGAAAGAGTGAATGAGCTCGCCAAAGGGTACCCGGTCCGAGTTCTGGCCGGCGCTTCGTTTGACGATCTCAGGAGGGAGTATCACCAGGCGAGTGTGTTCTGGCACGCGGCGGGATGGGGGGAAAGTGAGAGGTGGTTTCCGGAGCGCTTCGAGCACTTCGGGATCACGACGTGTGAGGCGATGAGCGCCGGGTGCATTCCGGTTGTCTTGGCGAGAGCCGGACAGCTGGAGGTGCTGGAGGACGGCGTGTCGGGGTACTTGTTCTCCAATGAATCGGAGATGCGACGGAAGACGAGGGACGTGATCGACATGTTCGGAAGGCCCGAGTCGCGGGAGATGTCTCGAAGAGCCCAGAGACACGTTCAGAAATTCAGCCGGGAGCAGTTTCAGAGGAACTTGTACAAGGGTTTGGCCGGGTTGATTTAGACGGGGGTGGTACCGTGCGCGGCCAGGTCAGACTCTCCCAATGACCGGGTGGGCGGGTGCTTCACGGGCCTCTTCGTTGATGAAACACCGCCACCAAGCCCGATCCGATGGATAGGCACCTCGATGATCTTCTGATTGGCAAGATGCCCGCTGGAATCTCCCCTGCCCCGGTCTCCGGGACAGGCTTCCACCACATCCAGTATCTCGCTGCCGTGCATGGTACGGCCGCGGCGGGAGATCAGAAGCTCGATCAACCAGCAAACTCTTCATATATGGCTTCTGCCGCCACCGCGAGAGCGCGAAGTCGATCGCTCGCTTCGAAAGAACGCCGAAGCTCTCGCTTCTTGTCATTGCGATGTGGCGAAGGGAGGGAGACTTTGTCTTGGTCAATCTCTCCGGAAGTATTTCGTGGTGCTCTCTCCTCAATGCCGACAAGGATGGACCGGACCGTTTCCGGGCTTTCGGGCAGATCCTGGTAAGGGAAGGAGTTTCGCCGGGCCCAGGGCCGGAAGAACGAATCCGGGGCTTCAATCAGTGTAGGAAAAGGCAGGACATCGATTCGATTGCGCAAAGAAAGGAGTATCGTATGGAAATCGATCCATCGCCGCATTTCATGGACCAGGGAATGACCGGTGTAGATGGAATTCGAGATAACAGTGGACACTGGATCTCGAATCAGAAGAATGCCCGGTTTCATGTGACTCAGCGCGTGTTTCACGAACGCCGGATTGTGGCAGTGTGAGCTGACGTTGACCCCAGGACCGAGGCCGCGGCGCAACGATTCTGCGCCATAGGAATTGCCCGACCTCGGGTAGCCGGTAATCCATGCATCATAGGATTCCCGATACAGCTTCCGGTATATGCGAGTACCAGGCAGGAACCGATAGGCAATAGGATTACGCCAGAAGAACTGACGATATAGACCATAGGCAGCCGTAGGGATCTTCATAGCAACCTAGGTTAGCATGTTCACATCCTCGTCAGGACCTTTTTGAACATGATAAGACGATCCGGATCGCGTGCAGAATCCCACAAGCTCACGGAGCCGGCGGCGGGCGGGAGAGCACGATACAGGCGAGGGCGGAGAGGGTCAGCGCGCCGGCGAGAAGAAGGGCGCCGCGTCGTCGCCGAGAGACGACCGCCGCCGTTCGGAGCGCGGCGGCGAGGGGCAGTAGAGCGATCGGCAGGAAGAGGTGCACGCCGCGCGCGGGGGTGGCCAGGACCCCGAGTGCCCACACCGCCCCCACGCTCGCGAGCAACCGGGCCATGCGGTCCCCCCTCCAGAGCGCGAGGGGCAGCCCGGCCAGCGCGAGACCGCCACCCAGAATGCCGAAGGTCCCCAGCGCGGATCCGATCCGGCCGACCGCTCCGCCGACGCCGGTCTCTCTCCCGAGGGCGCTCGGTCCCTCGGGCATCCTCAGGTCCCAGGTGCCCGTCACCGCCGCCCGGACCGTGAAGGCCAGCGCGAGCCCCGTGAGCGCTCCGGCGAAGACGATCCCGGCCCGTCCCATGGTTTGGCGATCCGGGGCCGATCCGAACGCGATCCCCGCGATGACGAGGAGCCCGACCAGGAGTGATCCGACGGGGAAGACGGCTGTGGCGAGGAGACCGGCGAGCGCCGCCAGAGGGGGAGTCCGATCGCGCAGCAGGAGAAGGGCGCCGAGAGCGAGCGCGGTCGCCTGCCACTGGGTCCGGGGCAGGCCGCCGAGGTCCCCCGGGCCGGGATCGTGACCCGCGTACCAGGCCCCGACCTGCATCGAGAGAAACCCGGTCACCAGGATCGGCAGCAGGAAGTTCAGACTCCCTCCGGCCGCGCGGGAACGCCCCCGGGCGGCGAGGTCGGCGACCGAGAGCATCGTGAGCCCGAGGAAGAGGAGGGCGGGCAGCCGCACCGCCGCTTCACACGGCCCCACGACGGCCAGCGAGAAGAAGACGGGGTAGGCCTCGCCCGGGAACACGGGGTGGAAGCCCCACGAGCCCGAAGCGAGAGGTCCCTGCGGCAGCGCATGGCTGAACAGGCTCGCCCCGAGAGCACGAACCCCGGCCGCCTCCCCGGAGAGCGCCTCGATCGTGAGCTTGCCGGGGAAGAGAAGACATCCTGCGGCCAGCGCCAGGAGCACACCGCACGCGGGGATGATGAGCTCGGCCCGGCCGCGCCCGGCGGACGGCGGGGCGAGCACCGGCAGTGCGCGGGCTCCCGGCACGAAGAAGACGGCGGCCGCGAGCGCCATGGCATCGAGCCCGGCGACGGTCAGGTAGAGGCAGCCCCGACTGCCGACTCCCTCGAGGAGTCCGCGCCCCAAGATCCAGGCGAGCGACACGCCGACCACCGACAGCACGAAGGAGGCGATCGCATTCGTGATCGCGTTCGGGAGGCGAAGATCGAAGGCTCGGAGGAGCAGCAGACCGGGGCAGAAGAAGATCCCCGCCCCGGCGAAGACGACGGCGAGGAAAGAGGACGGCCTCGGCGAACGAGGTCCCGTCGAGACGAGCCACGAGATGGGTGAGCGCGACGGCGGCGGCGAGAGGCCCGAACGCGAGGAGGGCCGCGCGGAGGGTGCCGCCCGCCCCACCGTCAGCTCGCCGGGCCCCCCTCATGGGCGATCCGCTCCAGAACGCGTCTCAACGACCCCTTCAGCCGGAAGAGTGCGGAGAGATCGTCGTAGATCGTGATTAGGAGCTGGACGCGTGTGTCGAGATCTTCGATCCAGTCCACCGGCACCTCGCCCATTCGATGGCCCGACTTCTCCGAGAGGACGAGGAGCTCGGTGTCGAAGAACCACTTTCGGTCCTCCACGTGAGGAACGAGCCGTCGGGCCGCGGCCCGGCGGATTCCCTTGAATCCGCACTGTGCGTCGGTGAAGTGCGTTCCGAAGAACAGCTTCACCATGAGGTTGTAGCCGCGCGAGAGGATCTCGCGCTTCAGGCTGCGCGTCGTGTCCGCATCCCGCCGCAGGCGCGAGCCGATGACCACGTCGCAGCCATCCTCGAGGAGGCGGATCAT
>JALGZR010000153.1 GCA_025774805.1 bacterium | reverse complement strand
TGACCAGGTTTGTGAGGTCCGCCCGCAGGTCTTTCAGCGGCTGGCCCGCCCCCACGGTCCGTACGATGAACCCCAGGTGGTCGGGGTACGAGAGCTTCTCCATGTTCTTCCGGATCCGCTCCCGCTCCTTCTCGCCGGTGATCTTCTTCGAGATCCCGTACCGTTTCATTCCCAGCATCATCACCAGGTACCGCCCCGCGATGCTGATGTACGACGTGACCGCCGCCCCCTTGATGGGAGACTCCTCCTTGGTGACCTGCACGAGGATCTCCGTCCCCGAGCGCAGATGGGGGCGCTTGTCCCCCTCGTTCCACGAATCGAGGTTATCGATGAGGGCCCCGCCGCAATATTCATTCAGGGGAAGGAATCCGTGCCTCCCGCCTCCAAAATCCACGAAGGCGGCTTCGATCGCCGGGGCAACGTTTACCACTCTCGCCTTGTAGATGTTCCCCTTGAACTGTTTCCTTCGCTGGTTCTCCACCTCGAAATAGTCGAGAACCCCGTCGCTCACGATGGCCACGCGGATTTCCTCGGGGTTCACCCCGTCGATGAGCATCACCTTCCTCGGGCCCGATCCCGCCGGGACGGCTTCTTCCTCCTCCTCTCCCTCGGTCTCTTCTTCCTCCTCCTGCAGGGACGCCTCCTCGGACAAGGTGCCTTCTGCACCCGCAGGGATCTCCGCACCGGATACGGGATCTTCCTCCGCGTCGGCCTCGAGCACCGCTGCCTCCCCGGCAGCGGCCGGATCCTTCTTCCCGCGCCGTCGCCCACGCCGTCGGCTTCGACGGCGGCCTTTCCGCGGGATTTGGGAAGATTCCGCTTCCTCGGCGGCATCCCCGGATTCCCCCGCCTTCCCCTCCTCGTCCGCGTGACGCTCGTCCGCAAGGTCCCCCGCGTCTTCGCCATCCCGTGCGTGGGCGGGCTTCTCCTCCTCCAAAACCGCGCCGGACCCCGGCTTCTCGCGCCCCCGCCCGCGTCGGCGGCTTCGGCGGCGTCCCTTCTTTCCGCCGGACTGCGAGGTGACCGCCTCTGCAACCTCGAGAATTTCGGGGGCCGCCTCGGCCCTTAGGTCCCCTTCCGTCTCTGCGCCGGCAGCCGTCCCCGTAGCCCCTTCCCGATCCGGCTGGCCCTCCGCTTCCGGCAAGCCGGGAGTCCCGGACTGCTCTCCGTCAGTGGCCGGCACGGGCGCCTCGCCTGCCTTCTTCCGGCGCGGGCCCCGTTTCCAGAACCTGCGTTTCCTTTTTTCTTCCGTCATCAGGATCCTCCTGTTCGTGGGGGCCCAAGGGGTTCGGGCCTCCCGCCAGCCGCTCGCTCCCGACCCGTTGCCGCGCTAGGCCTTCCGCGTGGCGCCGGTCCCGTCGCCCAGGAACCGGGGAAGGATCCGGGGAAGGTCGCACACGTCATCGAGGATGGCGCGCGCGGGAAACCCCTCTTCCCCGCCTCCGACCCAGACGGTGAACATCCCCAGCTCGCAAGCCGGAAGCAGGTTCTCCCGGAGGTCCTCGCAGAAAAGGGAATCCTGCGGACGGGTCCCGGGGAATCCTGCGGACGGGTCCCGGTAACCTGAAGCAGCTTCCCGTACGGGTAAGGGGACGGCTTGGCTCGATATTCCATGAACTCGATACCGTAAATCCCGTCCATCAGGTCCGACACGCCCAGCGCCGCGAGCACCCGGCGAGCGTAACACTCGGACCCGTTGGTGAACACCACGCGCCTGCCCGGAAGAGAGGAGAGCATCTCTCCCAACGCCGGACGCTTTGGTACGATCTCGGGGATGGGGACGTCGTGCACGAACTCGAGATACTCGGTGGGGGCCACTCCGTGATGGTGCATGAGCCCGCGGAGCGTGGTCCCGTACTCCCGGAGGTAATCCTTGCGGACCCGACTGGCGATCCCAGGGTCCACGCCGAGACGTTCCTGCACATACTGCTCGATCCTTGCGTCCACCATCCTCCAAAGGTTCACATGGGGCGGATAGAGGGTGTTGTCCAGGTCGAACACGAAGAGCGGCCCTGAAGTCATCCCTACATCCCTCCGATGTCGAGGCCGGAAACGGCCAGGGACGGACAACCTGTCCTTCCGAACCATCGGAAGTCGTCTCCGACGGCCACGACGTCCCGAAGGAGCGACAGGACGTTCCCGGATACGGCGAATCCCCGGACAGGTTCCTTCCGCTCCCCTCCCTCAAACCGGATGCCCGAAGCGCCCACCGAAAAATCTCCCGAGACCGGGTCCGCCGTGTGGATTCCCAAAAACTCCGTGAGGAGGATTCCGCCCCCGAGATCCCCCATCATCTGCTCAACGGACCGGCTTCCCGACGTCACGCGCAACCCCGCGGTGCCGACCGTCGGAGGAATTTTGGGGGCAGGTCGGGTAAGGTTCGCCGTCGTCCCCGTTCCGATCTTCCTGCCCCAGAATGTGTCGGACAGGAAAGACGAAAGCGTTCCCTTCCCGATCAGGACGGTTCTCTGCGTGGGAATCCCCTCCCCGTCGAAGATCGTGGCCCCCGCCCCTTCCGGATCGAGCGGGTCGTCGACCACTTCCACGAGCTTCGATGCGACTTGCTGGCCGATCTTTTCCGCAAGCATCGATTTCCCCTTCGCGACCTGGGGTGCGAGGAAGGACGGAGCGAGCACGTCAAGAAGGTCTGCCGCCGCCTCGTTTTCCAGGATCGTGGCGACGCGACCGGTTGGCAGGGAGCGGCCCTTGAGCATCCGAAGGGCCCTCCGCGCGCTCTCCTCCGCAATCCTTTCCGGCCGGAGGTCGGAGAACCGCCGGGCGAATCCGAATCCGTACCCCGTCTGACCCTCGGGCCCCTCCTCGGCCACGGAGTCCACGGAGGCGAAATAGGAGGACTCGCGCTGGGTCCCCTCCCGCCCCCGGGAATTGCGGACCCGCACCTCCGCCACCGTCTCCGTGAGGGACGCACTCCGCACCCGCTTCATCCGGGAATCGAAGGCAAGCGCCCGGGCCTCCAGTTCGCACGCGAAGTCCGCCTTTTCCCGCTCGCCCACCCGGTCGCAGGAAGGGTCGAACAAAGGCAGTGCGGCGGGTTCGCCGGCCCTCGCGGATACCTCCCCTCCGCCCTCCGGCAAACCGTAGGCATCGTCCCGGTCGGAGCCGTCCGCGCAGAAGATCGCCGCCTCCACCGCCCGGCGGACGTCTTCTTCTCCCTCTCCGAACCCGTAGGAGAAACCCATCCTCCCGTCCCGGAAAATGCGAACCCCGAAAGACAGCGAGTCCGACAAGGAGATGGCGTCGATCCCCCCGTCGCGCGCCTCGTACCTGCGGACGCGGGCGCGGCGGACCCAAAGCTCCGCCTCGCCCTTTCCGTTGCGGGACACCTCCTTTTCCACGAGATCGAAAAAACGGTCAGACACGCTGCATCCCGGACAGGTCGGAAACCAGCGCAACCTCGTCGCAGTCGGGAAACTTCGAACACTTGAGGCAGTCCGTCCAGATCTTCTGGGGCAGCTCGGATTTTTCCACCCGGACGAATCCCAGCTTCTCGAAGAACTCGGGTCTGTAGGTCAGGGCGAACACCCGCGCGATGCCGAGAACGATCGCCTCGGAGATGCACGCTTCGACGAGTTGCGTCCCCACCCCCTTGCTCTTGTGGCCGTCGCGCACGGCGAGCGACCGCACCTCGGCCAAATCCTCCCACATGATATGGATCGCGGCGGACCCGATCACCTCCCCGCCGTCTTCGAGGTACACGAAGTAATCGCGCAGGTTCTCGTAGATTTCGCTCAGCGACCGCGGGAGCATGTCGCCTTTGCGCGCATACTCCGCGATCAGTTTCTGGATCGCCTTGACGTCTCCCATCCGGGCCTTTCGAATCATCCCCGGGCCGCTCCCTTGATCAGCTCCCTCGCGTGCGCCTGCGCTTCCTCGGTCACGTCCGCTCCCGATATCATGCGCGCAAGCTCCTTAATCCTATCTTGTTTCGACAGCGGTTGCACACCGGTGACGACCGAGTTCTTCCCGGCCCGCTTGGCCACAAGCAGGTGGCCGTCTGCGAACGCGGCCACCTGGGGAAGATGGGTCACGCAGACCACCTGGGCTGTCACGCCCAGCCCTTTCAGGCGCGCACCGACCCGCTCCGCCACCTTCCCGCCGATCCCCGTGTCGATTTCGTCGAACACCATCGTCCGGTTCCCTTTCCCTCGCGCCGAAGCATTGCGGATGGCGAGCATGACGCGGGAAAGCTCCCCTCCCGACGCCGTCACGGTAAGGGGGCGCATCTCCTGCCCGGGGTTGGCGCAGAAAAGGAGTTCCGCCTCGTCGAATCCGTGCCCCGAGAGGGATTCCGGCCCGGGCGGGCGGGAAACGAGTTCGACCCGGAACTTCGCGCCGGTCAGCGCCACCCGGGAGAGCTCCTTCTCGACCGCGGCGCCCATCCGGCTTGCCCCCTCCCCCCGCTTCCTGCCAAGTTCCGAGGCCGCGCGAACTCCCTCCTCCTCCAGCTTCCGCAACTCTTCCCGCACCCTTCTTTCCTCTTCGAGCGCCCCCTCGAGCTTCTCCCGTTCCACCCGGACCTCTTCGAGCATGGCCAAAAGCCCCGGGACGTCGGTCCCGTATTTCCGCTTCAGGCGCCGGATCTCGCTAAGCCGTTCCTCCGCCTGCTCCCTCCGGTCGGCGGACAGGTCGATCCCTGTCGACAGATCGGACAATTCCCGGGCCAGTTCCTGGGCTTCGATCCGGAGCGACAGAACACGCTCGACGAGAACTTTGACCCTCGGGTCGACCGCCGCCGCTTCCTTTAGCCTGGCAACGGCGAAGGACAGAGAGGAGACCGAGGAATGTTCAGAGGAGGAAAGAGCGTCCTCGGCGCCCCGGAGGGCCTCCTGCATCTTGGAGGCGTTGCGCAAGACGAGAAGATCCGCGGCGAGTCTTTCCTCCTCCGCGGGGTCAAGTGCTGCCCGTGTCAGCTCCTGGACCTGGAAATCGAGGTGCTCTCCCTGTTGGCGGGCGTTCTTTCCGCGCGAGGCGGTCTCCACCGCCTTCCGCCTGCTGGCGGATATCTGCCGGTAGAGCCGGCGCATCTCCGCCGCCTCCTGCGCGGTTCCCGAGAAATCGTCCAGCGCGGACAGCGCGGCCGCCCGCGACAGCAATTGGGGGACGCTGTGCTGCCCCACCAGCTCCACGAGCAGCGGCGACAGCTCCTCGAGGACGGATTGCGCGACCATCCGACCGTTCAGGTAGGCCCGACTTCGCCCCGCGGCGGGAATGACCCGCCGGAGCACCAGTTCCTCCTCCCACGGGAAGCCCGCCTCCTCCCACGCCTCCCGCAGGTCTTCGCGCCCGGAGAGATCGAAGCGCGCGGAAACCTCCGCTTCCGCCTCCCCCGCCTTTACGGCCATCGGGTCCGCCTTCTCCCCCAGCGCGAGGCGGATCGCCTCCACCAGGATCGATTTCCCTGCCCCCGTCTCCCCCGTGACGATGTTCAACCCCGGGGCGAACGGCACGCGTACGTCGCTGAAGATGGCGAGATTACGTACGGAGAGTTCGATCAGCATCTCGGGAGGGGAGTCACCTTTCTCCCCACTTGAGCTTTGTCCGGAGAACTTCGAAGTAATCCTTGAACGGGGAGCGGAAGAAGCGGAGCGGGGCCTCCGCTCTCTTCACCTCGATCACGTCCCCCTCCCGGATCCCGAGACCCACCTGCCCGTCCAGGGTGAGAAAGACATCGGTCTCCCGGGTGCGAAGCCTGGCCCGGACCACCATGTCGTCGGGGATGACGATCGGGCGGTTCGTGAGCATGTGCGGGCAGATCGGCGTGATCACGATGGCGCGCAGGGTCGGGTAGAGGATCGGCCCCTGTGCCGCGAGGGAGTATCCCGTCGATCCGGTCGGGGTGGAGATGATCAGCCCGTCCGCCTTGAACGACGAGAGATACAATTCCCCTATCGTCGTCTCGATGTCGATGATCCTCGCAAGCGCCCCCTTGTTGATGACGACGTCGTTCAGCACCGTGTAGTTGGCGACCCGCTCCCCCATCCGGTGCACGTGGGCGATCAGCATCATCCTCTCGTCGTATTCGAAATCTTCGTCGAAGATGCGCTCGAGGACC
>JALGZR010000077.1 GCA_025774805.1 bacterium | reverse complement strand
GCCCGCCACGAGCAGCATGGAGGCGAGGTCCGGACGAACCCTCGCCAGCACCGTGAGAAGCACCGTGAGTCCGGCGCTCCCGACCACGAAGAACCACACCGTCGGGAAGCCGAGAGGACCCGCCGCCAATCCCAGCGATCCCACCGCCGTCACCGCGGGGACCAGCCACCCGGCCGGCCGACCCAGCGCCGTCGCTCTCTCGACGGAGATCAGCGTCCCGAGGAAACCGCACACCATGAGCGGCCCATGCGCGGGACCCCAAAGGGCACGGACATCCGGCAGCGCCATTCCGGTGCGAAGCAACCCGCCCCAGAGCCCGGAGACGAGCGCCAGGCCTGCAACGAGCAGGAACGGTTGCGGGGGAATGCGCACGGCGACTTCCGCCTGGACCAGGTCAGAAACAGGGAACGGAGAGGTCCGGCACTCCCGCTTGGAGCCGGCGCGGGACTGATGAGCAGAGTCGGCGGTGCGGCCCACCCGACCTCCCCGGATGATGCTGTTGTACCATACTTTGAACCGGGCCGGCGGAGAGTCTGGTGAGAGGTGCCGGCTAGGGAATCACGGTCAGCTTTCTCGTCACCGCTGACCCTTCTGCCTCGACGCGAAGGAAATAGACTCCGCCGGTTCGTGCCCCACGTTTGTCCAGATAACCATGAAAGCTGTGGATCCCGGCAGAAAGGGGCTGATCGATCAACGACTCGATTCGTCGCCCTCTTACGTCGAAAAGCGCTGCGTTCACGTCCGATCGACTCTCGAGCCGAATCGTGTATCGAAACCTCGCCTTTGTCGGATTCGGAGACAGATGAACTTGCAGTGGTCCGTCGGTTTGCGGCGCAGTGACCACGTCGGTCGTCTCGTCGCAATTGGTGTAGCGAGCCACATTATCCGTTTCCTCACCATTGGCCTCGTTGAAGTTCCCGCCCATCAGGAGAGACGCCGTCATCCCCGCGCCGGCAACCTCCAGGTCGCGTATGTAAGGCCCGAGGGGCCACTGTTCTCCGTCCAGTCCATTATCCACCGGCTCCCAGCTCACGCCATCCCATACGGCAAGAACCGCGGCGGCCTCTCCTACGGCCTCACTGAAATCGGCTCCGACATAGAGGAGACCCCGGTAGGAGGCAACCGACAGCGCCGCCTGCCTCCATCCCCACATATCATCATAGGGATCCGACCCCGAGCCAAGGGGGGACCAGGTCACGCCGTCCCACTGGGCGATGTTGGTCGCTTCGACTCCGCCGGCATAGTCGAGACACCCGACGATCACGAGCTTGCCGTCGTACACGTCGACACCGCGGAGTCCTGTCGGCCCTCCGCCGATCATCGAAACACCGCCGCCCACGTCCGACCACGTGGAACCATCCCACCGGGCCAGGTAGGAGACCTCGACACCCCCGGCGTGAGTAAAGCTGCCGACAACATAGAGATCCCCCTGCCAAACGACCATGTCCCACACATCGTCGGTCGTCCCGTCCGGAACCGCATCGTAGACACCGGAGCCGAGCGGATGCCACTCGTTCCCGTCCCATCGCGCGATATTGTGCGCCGGCCTACCACCAGCGTTCTCGAACAGGCCCCCGGCGATCAGGTCACCGCGATAGGTGACGAGGGATAGAATCTCTCCGTCGACACCAGTTCCCAGCGGCCCGAACTCCGATCCGTCCCAGGTCGCGATCGAGTTGACGATCGTCGACCCCGCGATCGGGAAGCGTCCACCGATGACGAGAACGCCTCCGTAAGGTCTGAAGTCTGCAGCGTACAGGGTCGCCATATCCCCTCCTATTCCACCCCCAAAAATCTCCCACTCGCTTCCATCCCAACGGAACAGGCAGAACCACCCGCCCCGGTAAAGGACACCCTCGTGTTCACAGACGCCATAGACGGCGTTCGTCTGGAAGTCAGGATATGTCTCCCAGCCAGGCACACACTGGGAACGAGCTTCCGGAACGGATAGTGCGAGTAACGCTATGAGTAGGCCGTTCCGAAAGAGAGTCCGGTACGACGCGCAGACAATCGAACGATTGACCGTCATGACATCCTCCATGTCCTCAATGTTCGTCCTTCCCCGGGAACTGGAGCGGCCCCGCGGACGTCGTCTACGCCTCACGCCGCCAAGATCATGATCCCGGATCATGTGGGTGCCGGGACGAGGTCCCGTGTGACATCCAACGCCCCTCACCGAGATTACCCATTCTCGCCCGCACATTGAACAGTCCGACGGGGACAGCTAAAATGGATCAGCGAAGGGGCGAATTTCTTCAATGACCGAGTCCGGGCAGAGCGTGGTCACCCGGGTCCTCCAGGCCGTGGAGGCCGGGGACCCCACCGCAGCGGAGAGGCTGCTCCCGATCGTCTATGCGGAGCTGCGCAAGCTCGGCCGCTCCCTGATGGCCAAGGTACCGCCCGGCAACACGCTCCAGCCCACCGCGCTCGTCCACGAGGCTTACCTCCGGCTTATCGGGACGGGGGACCCCGGCTGGAACGGCCGTGGCCACTTCTTCGCCGCGGCGGCGCTGGCCATGCGCCGCATTCTGGTCGAGCAGGCCCGGCGTAAGGGACGGCGCAAGCATGGCGGCGGCAGCAAGCGACTGAACGCCGACGAGATCGACATCCCGATCGAGATGCCTTCCGAAGACGTGCTCGCGCTAGACGAGGCACTGGAGAGCTTGCGCCGGCGCGACAAGCGCAAGTGCGATGTCGTGATGCTGCGCTACTTCGCCGGGCTCACGATCGAAGAGACCGCCAAGGTTCTGAACATCTCCGAGCCCACGGTGAAGCGTGACTGGCGTTTCGCGCGCGCGCTGCTTCATGCGCAGCTCGCCCCGGGATGGCGCGGGAAGACCGACTAGGAGGCGAACTTGAGCGAGGAAAGGCTGACTCGAGCGGAGTTCATCTTCCAGTCCGCCGCGGATCTTCCTCTCGGTGACCGCGCCGCCCTCCTCGAGGAGCATTGCGGCGACGATCCTGCGCTCCGCGCTCTCGTAGAGAGCCTCCTCGAGCGTCACGACGACGGCATGGGAAGTTTCCTGAAGCCGGACCCGGCCGCCAACCGGATCGAGGTGGAAGAAGAGCCGGCGTACGCCGTATCCGACCGCATCGGCTCCTACCTCCTCCGGGAGCGCATCGGCGGCGGAGGCATGGGCGAGGTCTGGATGGCCGAGCAGACCTCCCCGGTCCGGCGCACCGTCGCCCTCAAGCTCATCAAGGCCGGCATGGACTCCCGCCAGGTCCTCGCCCGCTTCGAGGCCGAGCGTCAGGCACTGGCGCTGATGGACCACCCCTACATCGCCAAGGTGTTCGACGCCGGCGTCACCGGGCGCGGCCGCCCTTACTTCGTGATGGAGCACGTCCCCGGCGTCCCGATCGTCAAGTACTGCGACCGGCACCGGCTCGACACGAAGGAGCGGCTGGAGCTCTTCGAGCGGGTCTGCGAGGGAGTGCAGCACGCGCACGAGAAGGCCGTGCTCCATCGGGACATCAAGCCGACCAATATCCTGGTGGCCGACGTGGACGGAGAGCCGCTCCCGAAGATCATCGACTTCGGCGTGGCGAAGGCCACCACTCAGAACCTGACCGAGAAGACGATACAAACCGCGCTCGGTCAGATCATCGGCACGCCCGAGTACATGAGCCCCGAGCAGGCGGATCTCACGGGCGAGGACGTCGACACGCGCACGGACGTCTACTCGCTGGGTGTAGTGCTCTACGAGCTGCTGGTGGGTGCACTGCCGTTCGATCCGGACGAGCTCCGGAGGGCGGGACTCGAGGGGATCCTGAAGACCCTGCGGGAGAAGGACCCCCCGCGGCCGAGCACGAAGATCTCGACACTCGGGGAGAGGACGACCGAGATCGCCCGGGCCCGACGGACGGAGCCGCGCCGCCTGGCCGGGGAGCTGAAGGGCGACCTGGACTGGATCGTGATGCGGTCGCTGGAGAAGGACCGCTACCGCAGATACGGGTCACCGCGTGAGCTGGCGCAGGACGTGCGGCGTCACATGAGCGATCAGCCCGTCCTGGCAAGGCCGCCAAGCGCGGTTTACCGATCCTGGAAGTTCGTGAAGCGGCACCGGGTCGGCGTCGGTTTCGCGGCGACGATTCTCCTCGCCGTAGGGGTGGGGCTCGTCGTGATCACGGTTCAGAAGGCGGAGATCGCGGCCGCTCGGGACGAGGCGATGCTCGTGACCACCTCGCTCGAGGAGATGCTGGCCTCCCTGGCTCCGACCCGGAGCGGGCGGGACGTCTCGTTGCGCGAGACGCTCGACGAGACCGCGAAGACGCTCGGAGAGAAGTTCCGGGACCAGCCGCTGGTCGAGGCCCGTCTCCGCCACACCGTGGGGAATACGTACTACGCGCTCGGGGAGTACGGTGCCGCGGTGGAGCACCTACGGAGAGCAGTGATGATCCGGTGCGAGCGGCTCGGGGAGGAGGACCTCGGAACGCTCAACGCCAGAAACGACCTGGCCAACGCGTATCTGGGGCAAGGCCTTTCCGAGAAGGCCGAGACGCTCGCCCGAGAGACCCTGGAGCTCGCCCGCCCTGTCCTCGGGCGGGAGCATCCGGAGACTCTGACCTCGATGAGCGTGTTGGCAAGCGCGAACTGGAGTCAGGGCCGGTACGAGGATGCCGAAGCGCTCTTACGAGAGAGTCTGGAGATCCATCGCCGCGTCCACGGGGAGGAGCACACGAAGACTTTGAAGGCCATGGGGAACCTCGCGGCCACGTACTCGAGTCAGGGCCGGCATGAAGAGGCCGAGGCACTCAAGCGAGAGACCCTGGAGACCAGGCGGCGAGTCTTCGGCGACGAGCACCCGAGCACCCTCCTTGTCATGGGAAACCTCGCGAATACCTACGCGCGTCAGGGGCGGTACGAGGAGGCCGAGGTCCTCCTGCGAGAGACACTGGAGATCCTGCGCCGAGTTCTCGGGGAGGAGCACCCGACGACCCTCCTGTCCATGGGGAACCTCGCCTCCACGGTCAAGAGGCTGGGCCGTTACGACGAGGCCGAGGCCCTCCGGCGAGAGGCCCTTGAGATCCAGCGCCGAGTCCTCGGGGAAGGGCACCCGAGCACCCTACATACGATGGAGCTCCTGGCCGCGTCGTACAAGGAGCAGGGCCGTTACGACGAGGCCGAGGCGCTCCGACGAGGGACCCTGGAGACCAGCCGTCGCGTCCTCGGCGAGGAGCATCAGAAGACCCTGGATCGCATGGATGCTCTCGCCGCCATATTCAGAGCGCAGGAACGCCTCGACGAGGCCGAGGAGCTTCGGCGAGAGACCTTGAAGATCAGCCGTCTCGTCCTCGGCGAGGGTCACTCGACGACAAACCGCGTCCGCTATAACCTCGCGTGCCACGCGGCGTTGCGAGGTAGCCGAGACGAGGCCTTAGGGATCCTGCGGGACGCCCTGGACAACGGCTACCGTCAGCCGAACATGCCGATACTCGATGACCCTGACCTCGCCTCTCTCCATGGCGACCGGGGGTTCGAGGCGATCGTGGAGGAACTGACGAGGAGGAATGAGGAAAGTGAGACGGCCGCCGCCTGGCAGTGACCGCCGTTCCCCCTACGGACCTCGCCCGAGTTGACAGCGCGAGCTCTGAGCGTGTCTCCCCCGCTCGAGTGGAGAAACCGTCCGCGCGTCACCTCAGCAGAACGACCCGCAGGCTCTGATCCGCGATGCCGGTGTGGAGCCGCGCCAGGTAGACGCCGCTGGCGAGCGGCCGGCCGGATTCGTCGCGCCCATCCCAGTGCAGCTCACGCGTCCCGGCGGGCATCGGCCTGCTGACGATCGTCGCCACGCGCCGGCCCGCGAGATTGTAAACGCTCAGGTCGACGTGAGATGCCTCCTCGAGCACGAAGCGAAGCGTGGTCTTCGGATGGAAGGGATTGGGGCGGGCCGTCAGCTCGAGAGCTGCTGCTTTCGCAACGTTCTCGTTCACGGCGGTCGCCGCGGGTTGCGGCGCGCGGTATTCGGTAGTCGTGCCGCCGGACTTGAAGAACCACCCGTCGTGAGCGACGAGGCTGTTGAACGGCCAGGAATGCTGGGGCAGGTCGCCGGTGTAGTCCTCCCAGTCGACGAGGTCGTCGCTGAGCCAAATGCTCGCGCTTGTCGGGTGCCCGCTCGCCGCGCCGATGGCGAGGCGCCCGTCCTGCGCGATCGCCATGCCGTTGATGTTGTACCCGGTCGGAAGGGTCGTGATCTCTTCCCAGTTGTCGCCGAAGTCCATCGACGACCAGAAGCTCCCGACGCCCCCACCGTGGTAGACGCAGACCAGCAGACGGCCCTGCCAGTAGATCTCCGAGCAGACGTAGGACGAGCCGAGACCGCCACCGATCTCGGTCCAGGTCGCGCCGAGGTCGTCGGACCGGTAGACCGTGCCGCTGTTGGTGATCTGCTCGGCGGCGAAGAGGCGGCTCTCGCGGGCGAAGATCTTCCAGCCCGAGTTCGCACTGGGCGCCGTGACCGCCGACCAGGTCGCGCCGAAGTCGTCGGTGCGGTAGATCGCGCTGCCTCCGCGAACTGCGAAGAGTGTCCCGCCGATCGCGGCAAAGGAGGAGAAGTTCTCGTCCTGGTAGGCGAGGGGCTCCCAGGTCGACCAAGAGGTGCCGTCGCGGTGGGAGCGGAAGTTGAGGTCGTCGTCCTCGCTGAGTCCGAAACGGCTCATGATGAACCAGTCGCCGACGATGACCATGCCCATCACGATGGAGTAGTCAGCCTCCGGTAGGCCGTCGGCGATCTCGGTCCAGGTGTCGGCGTGGTCCGTGCTGCCGAAGACCCTGCCGTTGAAGGTGCCGGCGTAGATCCGATCATCGCCGGCGAGGAAGAGCTCGATGCCCTGGAAGCTATTGGGAGGATCGGGAACGGGGATCCACTGGGCCGAAGCGATCGGGGCCAGGAGAAGAAGGACGGCCAGAGTGATGGCGGAGCACTTCATCGGCGCACCTCCCGAGGGGTCGATGGAGCGATCAAGGGTCGGATGCTCACAGATGCGGGATAGTTTACGCGGTCGCGAAGGGAAAAGTCGTGGCTTCTATGAGTCTTCATTATAGGTCGGAATGCTTCCGGCAGGAACAGGAAAGCGAGAAGCTGTGGGTCTTTGCCGGAGTTCAGGCGCATGAGATCCTGATTACTTTGTCCGCGGCGAAGTCGGCGGAGGATTCGCGCTCGCGTGTACCCGTGGCGAAAAACCGCGGAGCCTACGGTTCCAACAAGATGAATCAGGAAAGAACGGGGGAGAGTCCTCAACCGTGTGACGTAACGGGGGCGGATTGAACCCGTTGGGCCCGAAGTCGCTCGCTATCCACCGGCTAGCCCGGATTATTCATGAACGACCTGCTGCGATCGCGGATCCGGCGCCCCCGGCAAGGGACTGCGTGGCAACCCCTTCCTCGCGCAAAGCCCAACCGGGACAGGGAACAATCCCGCCACCATCGGCTAACTCATTCTCTAACAACTCATTCGCGAGATCCCCCTCGGACTCGGACGCCAGGCACTGACCCCGGAGTGCGAAGAAGCCTGGCCCGCATATCTCACCAGCCTCTGCTGCGGCAGCGGCGAAGCCGCGCCTGGTGAGAAATGCGGGCTGGCGCCTGATCGCCGGTCCTATATGCTGCATCGGAGTGATGCACCATATCGTCCTCTTCTTCTATATGTCCGTGCTTCTTGTGAGTGCGGCGGCGTTGGCCGTGGGGAGCTTCGTATATTCGAGGGTCCGCGACCCGCTCCTGCGCCGTTACCTGGTCCTGGTCTCGTCCTTCACGATGTTCGTTCTCGGTTTTGCGCTGCCGCCCTCCTATGTCAACTTGAACCTCCCCGAGCTTCCCTTTGCGATCCAGGCCGGGTTGGTCGGATTCGGAGCGATCGCGGCATTCTTTCTGATGTTTGCAGTCCCCTACTTCTCACACGGGCTTGTTTGGATCTCCCCGCCGCGCTGGCTCGACGCGGCCGTCGGCCTCTTGGCCGTGGTCGGATTGCTGTTCGTTTTTCTCTCCCTCCGTATCGATTCAACCGAGCTCGTCATCGCGCAGGAACGAGGCTTTGCGATGTACGCGGCTATCACGCTGTTCTTCTTGACAGTCTCATACTCGATTCTCCTGAAGATCATCGCTCTCCGGCGATCTGACCGTCGGATTCGCCCGTTCATTCGCTGGAACCTGCCGCTGACTCTCTGCTTCTTCCCCGGATTCCTGCTGGATCTCGCGCTGGTGGCGCGCCGGGGCGTGTTGGTTTTCACACCGCTTTTCTTCGGCGTGTTCTGCATTCTGTCCACCCGCTACATCGCTCGAAACTATCGAGTCATGCGCGCGACCGTCGCGGAGGGTTTTGACACCGATGCTCTCGGGCCCATTCTGATCTCGGCTGAGATCTCGGCGCGGGAGAGGGAGGTCATCACGCTGATCGCCAAGGGGAACACGACCCGGCAGATCGCCGAGTCTCTCTTCATCTCCCCACACACCGTGAAGACCCACATTCGGAATATCTTCCGGAAGCTCGGGGTAAGGAGCCGGTTCGAACTGGTCCTGCTCCTGAGGGACGCGGGCGACGACGGGCGAAGTCCATAATCCACTGTCTTCAGGCCAGTTACGGTTCAGTCACTCCTTGGGGTGACCCCGATATCCTCCACATTTACCCCTTTCGGGCGATTGCCGGCGTCCGCGTGGACGGCTTTCCTGACCTATGAACGCGAACCGCCCACCTCTCGCATCCACATGTCCTCCTCCGAGGTGAAAACGATGAATCCCGTTCGTCAAGGAATCCGCGGCCTGTTCATGCTGTCCCTTTTTGCTGCGCTCTCTTCGAATGCTTCCGCGGCCCTGTCGGCGACAGCCCCGGAAGCCGAGGAGGCAGCGTTCCTCGAGTGGGTCGTGGAGACCGCAATGCCCATCTCCGAAGGGTCGAACGGGGAACCCGTCCGAACCGATTGGACGACCCTGGACACCCTGCTGACCGGCAAGCGAATCATCTCCCTCGGCACCTCCGACCACTGGGTCCAGCAGAAGTACGAGTACCGGCTGGCACTCATTCGCCACCTCTTCTCCGCGGGCTGGCGCTACATAGGCATGGAGATGGATTTTGCGGACGGCATACGGGTAGATCGCTATCTCGATTCCGGCAATGAGATCCACCTGGACCTGGTGGCTCTCTACGGCTATGCGGGCGGCCGGCGTGTCGACCGAGACGACCTTCCCATCGGATTCCCGGGGATGAACAACCCGGAGTTCCGGAAGGCCTTTCGGGCCGACGAATTCAGCTTTCTGGCCGGCCTTCGTGAGTTGAACGCCAGCCTCCCCAACGACGAGCAGCGACTTCGCTGGTTCGGGTACGACCTGGGCCTGCTGCCGGGCGTCGGGATTGAGGAAGCGCGGAGTCGCATCTCGGGACTACCCTCCGGAACGCTGAGGGACGATCTCCACCTGCGACTGGCGGACGTTCCGGGCGAGACCAGGGTAGAGCAGGCAGCCAGGTTGGAAGAGCTCTTGTTTCATCTCACCGGTGAAGCAGCGGAGGCGGTCGAGGGGCTTCTCGGCCCCGCCCATGCGAATGAACTGAGGAAGTTGGTTCGACATGAAGCAGACGCGTTGCGCTTCCGCGAGGCCGCACACGAGGGCCCACGGTCGCGCTCTTGGATCAAAGCGCTGATCGATCGAGAGAAGGCCATGTCGGAACGGCTTGATATGATCCTCGCGGAGCTCCCACCGGACGCGAGGGTCATCCTACTGGGTCACAATCTCCACCTGAACAAGGAGAGTGAGCGGATTCGCCTCGGTCCGGCCGAATCCTCGGCACCCACCCTGTGGACGACAATCGGGACTGTTCTCAACCGACGCTACCCGGATCAGGTCCTGGCCATCTGGATGACCTACGATCGCGGCAGACACGGGACGGTGCTCGAGGATTCGGGCGTCGCCGCCGTCGCGAGCACACCCGGGACGATCGAGAGTCTCTTGGCCAAGTGCGGCCGGGCTTTTCATTTGCAGCTGGCTTCGGAGGATCCGAGGGCTGGTTACCTCTCCAAGGAGAGGAACTTCCTTCAGAACGGATCCGTGGCCGCCACACGATTGCGGGAGCAGGCCGATGTGCTCGTCTTCTTCCCTGAAGCCTCGGCCCTCGGTGGGCGGTAAAAGGATCCGGCTACTGTTGGCCGCCGGACGCCCTCCCCGGTCGCGCACGCAGCCGCGATCGGGGGCAGAGAGTGATCGCTGCCGGCCGGCGTGACCTTCAGCCAGACGGTTCACTAGTGGGGAATCGTGATCGTTGCCCCCAAGCCCGCGTGGAGGAAGTCGTCCCCGAAGATCTCGCGGAACAGCTTGAAGCCAAGATGTCCGGTGCAGTGCGCTGGCGCCACCACCCCGACTCCGAGCTCCTCGCGCATCCGGTCGGCGATACCCCGGATCTCCTCCTCGCCGTAGGGGAGCAGATGGTAACCGCCCATCACCATCGCCACGTCGCGATCGACGTGCTCGCGCGCCGTGCGCGTGATGACGTCGACGAGGCTGTGAGAGCAGCCGACCACTAGCACCTCTCCCTCCGACGTGGCCAGGCTGAGCGACAGCTCCGGCAGGCCGAGGGTCTTGACCGCCGACGTGTCCTGATCGCCGGCGATCCCCGTGTTCGGATAGCGGCTGAAATAGCCGACGAAGGGCGACCGAGTCACGATCAGATGGATCCCCGGAGCGATTTCCGTGTGGTCCTTCACGAACTCCACGTTCGCGTTCCAGAACCGCCCGCTCGACTGAAAGGTGAAACGGGTCTTCTCGCCGTGAAAGTAGCACTGGTCGGTCGGCAGGCCCTCGGCGGCGTTCGGATCCGTTCCCGTGGCGTCGAACGGCATCGGCGCGCCCCAGAACGGATCGTTCGGGAAGTAGATCTTCAGGTCCGGGTTCACGTCGAGCACGTGGTCGAAGCCGCTGATGTGATCGAAGTGGCTGTGGGACGCGACGGCGAAGTCCACGTCGCGCAGGTCGACGCCGGCCGCCTCGACGTTCTTCGCCAGGATATCGGCGTTGGTCCCGGCGTCGAAGAGGATCGTCGTACCTCGGTACCGGATCAGCGCCGAGAACCCGAAGTCCTGCACCATGCCCGACACCTCCGCCCCGAACGCGTCGTACAGGTTCACGATGGAGTCGCCGGCGGGCGCACCGGCCTCGGTTGCGCGGTCAGCCCCTGCCCGTCCTACCAGGGCGCTCACAAGGGCGATGAAAACGGCGATCCCGGACACCCGTTCGATCTTCACGGATTCTCCTCCGTTTCCTCGTTGGCGGGCCGCGCTGCGGCCGATTCGTCGGTGGACGAGCCCATCCTAGCCCGATTCGTTTCCCCCGTCTCGTACCGAGATGGCTCGCACCATGGACAGTCCGATCCGCGCCGGGCTATGCTGACGTTCGCGCGCGGCTGCACTCTGCCCGGAGCACGCCGCATCACCGAACGAGGGACCCGCTAGGAGGAACGCGAGTGCGACCGATGATCGTCACCCTCTGCCTGCTGAGCGTGCTCGGAACGACGCCGGGGGCAACTGCCCACGAAGAGAAACCCGGTCAGGAGGCGGCGAGTCCGGCGCCCGGCCTGAAGCTCGAGACCCTGATGAAGCAGGTGCTCGAGGGCGTGGTGGGAACGGAGGTCATCGTCAGTCGCGTGACGATTCCGCCGCACACCACCCTCCCGAAGCACTGGCACCCCGGCGAGGAGTTCGCCTACATGGTCGAAGGTTCGATCACGCTCTGGCAGAAGGACAAGGACGACATCACCCTCCGAGCCGGCGGCGCGGCCATGGTGCCCCTGCGGCAGGTCCACACCGCCATCACGGCGGACGAAGGTGCCACCCTGATCGTGTTTCGGGTCCACGAGCAGGATCAGCCGGAGCGCATTCTGGTGGAGTGACTCCGCTCGTCCGCCGACGGGGCATTCCCCCCCGGTTTCGCTTTCACCCACCCGATCTGGTCGCTGGACCTCAGCAGAGGCTGGTGAGATATGCAGGCTAGAACTCGGTCACGCGTATCGGGCGAGAAACACGGAAGACACATTGACCGACCTCGCCCGACTCCTCCACGCGAACCCGCGTCCCCTGCGAGCCCACGGGCCGATAGCCGAACGGAAGGGTGTCCGTGTCGATGCGAACGTCGTAGTCGCCGGTGGGCAGTGATTGGAACCGGTAGGCGCCGGTCGCGTCGGTGTATGTATACAAGTGGTCGCGCAGGTAGATCCTCACGTCGGGCACTCCTTCACCCGACCGATCGTCGAGAACGAACCCCTCGATGGACCCCGCGCGGTGCCTGAGCGCGAAGTCGTGTCCGGCGGTCCGGTCGGACATGACTTCCAGCGCGATCGGCCCGGCTCCGTCGAGCGCATACTCGATCGGCACGGAGGCCGGCAACAGCCGCAGGAAGTGCCGGCCGATGCGCAGGAAGGCGCGGTAGACACCGCTCACGTCCGTGACCACCGGCTCGCGAGTCTCCTCGTCGATCGCGATCTCCACGCCGGGGATGCCGGGTTCATCACTCTGCCATTTCCCGTCGTGATTTCGATCATCGAAGACACGGCCGATCACGATCTGGCGGTCCAGGCCGACAGGATCCAATCCGGAACCGGGAAACACTTCGCTGGTCCGGCCCAGTTGGTGACTCAGCGCGAGATCGATCGTGTGTACATCCCCTCCCGGGGAGTGGCTCAGCTGGTAGCGACCGGAGAATCGGACGTCTCGCCCCAGGCGATAGTCGCCGGACAGCCGCCCCTGCGTCTGGACTCGGTGAAAGCGGCCATCCTCTTGCCCCTCGTGCCTCAGGGCGATCTGGGCCGACAGGAGCAGCCGCCCCGCGAGCGCGCGGATCGACGACAGGTCGGCAATCGACTCGAGACGCGGCCCGACGGGTTCCTGCCACAGAGTCCGCTGCTGCAACGTCAGCGTGCCGCCCCGCCCTACACGCAGGCTCACAGATCCGGTCACGTAGTCGTGAGGGGCTCGGCCGGTGTAGTCGAGTTGGTTCCAGATGAGGGAAGCGTTGAGACCCCGCCGGAACCTCTGCGAAACGGAGGCGTTCCGCGTGACGACGTCTTCGGAGCCGTGCTCGAGGGACCGCCGACGAAACTCCCGCGACGCGGAGAGACCGGTTCCGCCGCGAGGGCTCTTCCAGGAGAGCTTTACCCCCCCCCGGTTTCCCCGCAATGAGTACCTTTCGACGTTCGACCCCAAAGTGTCGGCCAGAAAGGATGGCGGATAGCGCCAGCGACCGGCCCAGGCACTCAGGCCGAACCCGGCGCCGGGTCGGACGGAGAGATTCACGTCCTCGATCCGCCGGGGCGTCGGCTGGAGAATGCCGAGAGATCCGACCTCGTAGGCGGTGCCACCGGTTTCCTGGTAGCGCCCCGAAAGCGTCAACGGGCCGCGATCCGCGCGCCCTCGAATGCCGGCCGTCCGCCCCTGCCGCTCGTCACCGGCCTGGTAGTGCACGTCCGAAACCGCGAGATCGCCGCGCAGGTCCAGGCCCGTCCGGCGAAACGACCCGACGAGACCGATCCCGGAGCCGGCCTGGACACCGTCAGGAGCCGAGAAGCTCCCCGCGTCCCGATCGGAGAAGTGATAGGCAACTCCTTCGATGGACTGACGGCGCCGCTGGTCCATCTTGAGATAGCCGGCTTCCAGGCTTCGCGGGAAGTCCCCTTTGACGAGATTGGCATAATGCACGGCCGCACGGCCGGCCATGAGGCCCGCTCTCCAGGCAGTCGATGAGCCCCCCGCATGCTCCATGCGGAGGCCCCGGGCCGTCGTTCCATGGAGCCCCGCACCGCTGTACCCGACCGTCTGGTCCCCGACTGCCGCGAGCCATCCGGTTCGGGACTCGAACTCGACGTATCCCCGGGCTAGGTAGAGGTCGTTGTTGCGGTCCCCGACCCGAGCGCCCAGGTCGAGCCGACCGGCCTGGAGCCAGCGGGCCAGCCTCAGGTCGTACCAGCCCTCGCGGGTCGCAGCTCCGATTCGCGGGCGGTTCTGTGTACTCGAGACGCGAAGCGCCATCTCGTCCCACAGGGTCGGGCCCGCCCCCGGGGCGGTGGGTCGGAATGCGGGCCGCCCTTCGGACGCGCGCGCCAGGGCCTTTCGCTCGCGGGTCCGCCGATGCGTGGCCCCGGCGGCGGGAAAATCGGACAGAGGGATCTGGCGAACTTCGAACGTGTCGAACGAAAGATCGTCAAGTCGCGGTTCGACGTTCGATGTCCCCGCCGGCCGGAGCGGCGAGCGGGGGGCGAAGGTGCCTGATGCCGGCTCGTCTGATTCCGGCCGGGAGGGATCCGACCCCGTCCGACCCTCCGGTCGGACGCTCGCGCTCTCATCTTGTGTGACGGCGGTCCTACCGCGCGATGGGTCCTCTTCCGGTCTCCCGGTCTCCCGCCGTTCGTGCCGCGTTGGATCGCGTGAGACCACGACGGAGCGTGTCGGGTCCTCGTCGCGCGGCGCAGAATCAATCTGAGTGGGAAAGACCCTCGGGGTGTGAGGATCGAGGTCGAGCGGCTCTTCTCTCTCGGCGGTCTCCGGGGATGACGGAGATCTCCCGATGAGCGAGATGATCCCGACGAGGAGGATAACGGGAACTGCGACGGCGGCCAGTTTCTGTTTCATGAGCTCCGGGGGCGCTGCATTCCACCCGCGCTACGGATCGAAGCGGACGACCGCCATGTATTCCAGGTCAAGTATCTCATCCAGCCCCTTGCTGAACTCCTGCGCTTCCGCCTTGTCGGCGAATTGCCCGAGAATGATCTGATGCCAAGTTCCCTTGCCTTCCAGGTTGACCGTCCTGACCGTGATCGGGCAATCCAGCGCGAAATACCGACGCTTCGCGACGGCGACTTCCGCACGGGTCGTGAACGATTCGACGTGCACGCCGTAGGGCAAGGTGGACTCGGCCTGGGCGTCGGGGATGGGCCGCGTCTCGTGGACCGCGGCAGTCCTCTCACCGGGCGGCGACGCGCGAGGCGAATCGACATCGGCGGGGAGCGGTGTCGCCTGTGCGACGAGCCGCTCCGGGATGGCCGCCGGCCCGCGTGCCGGTGGCTTGGGAACCACGAACCGCTTGATTCCTTGCATCAGGGTCTCGAGACCGGGATCGACGGTGACGACCAGCCGGCGGGACCCCGCGGACTCGGGACGCCACGGGATACGGTAGACCGTCTCTCTTCCGGGAAGCAGCACGCGGAGGGGGAGCTTCTCCTCGAACAGGACTTGACCGCTTTCATCGAGGACCTGGAACCAGCCGTCCGGGTAGTAGTGGACGTTTCCGCGGTTCGCGAGGGAGGTGACGAGCTGCAGCGAATC
Source organism: bacterium (assembly GCA_025774805.1). Taxonomy (GTDB): domain Bacteria; phylum ARS69; class ARS69; order ARS69; family ARS69; genus JALGZR01. The sequence continues at coordinate 3,065 of JALGZR010000077.1, read as the reverse complement.
GGCGGCGGCAGTCCTCTCGACCTCCATCCCGGTCAGGACGTCGTCCCGCTCGTCGGTTCCCGACGCCGTCAAGTAGATTGTGGTCCCCATCCGCGCCTTCGCGGCCACGCCGAGCCGTCCCTCACGTGTCTCGCCTTCCCCTTCGAAGAAGAGAAGAGCCCAGTACGAGCCCCGCGCGGTGTCCGGCAGGCTCGCGCTCACGCGGACGATCCGTGAATCGTGCGGGGGCAGGATGAACTCGGACAGATCGGCCTCCACCCAGGCGGCCGCGGACCGGTCGACGGCACCGGAAGGAAGAAATACCATCCCGCCTTCCCGGGACGTCGTCCAGTCGGCGACGTAACTGATCATGCGGATCGCGTCGTCCCCGTTGTTGCTCACCTCCACGGTCGCCACGTGGGAAGCTCCCGGCTCGAGGGAGAGCTGGAGCTTCGCCGGGGTGATGGCCATGCGCATGTCCGCGATTGCGGGCGCATTCAGAACCAGGAAGATGGCCGCGACGCGAGTCATGATCGCCCTTCTGGCATTCGCGTCTCGATGCCCCTTCATTGATCCACCACCGTGTAGGTCAGAGAGTTCGTATACGCCGTCGTGCCACCGCCCGCGGCGTCCGGGTAGCTCCACAGTCCCTGGATCCGCACGTCCGTGTCCACGCCCTCGTCCGTGACTGCACTGTCGGTGGACCAGAGCGCCTGGTCCGCCCCGGTGATCGCGGTATAGGAGGACATGAGCGTCCCGGGGGTGGAACACCGGACCAGAAAGTCGGAGAGGAGAATGTCGGGAGTCGCGTCGTCACAGCGGACGTAAAGCATCAGCCCCGCCGCATTGTCCGTGGTGACGAGGACGTTGATTCCGGCCTCTCCGGTCGCCTCCACATAGCCGGTTTCGTAATCGGTTTGGCTCGGAAGCAGGGAGACGCTCGCGTCCGATATCGTGATGCTGAGTGGTGGAGCCCACGAAGTCCCGGGACCCACCGGCAACATGAGGCATGCGATTCCGAATCCGGAGAATGCACGAGAGCGCACTGCCCCGACCCTCCCGTTAACGCGAGACAGCGGGACTACACGACTTTCCTATTTTCGGCAAAAGGACCGCGAACCTTACGGAAAGATGCCGAGAACGTCCGAAGGGCCTTCTCAGGGTGGGGAGCGGTCCGCCCGGGGGAGATGGAGCGGTCGCAGGAGCGGCCGACGGGTTCCCGGGGCCGGCAGGGGGTCCTACGGAGACATCGGGCGAGCTGCCGTACGACGCGGGCGGACCGGGGAAGGACAGATGACCCCCCATCCATCCTTCGGGTGGGGGGGCCATGGTAGCGCGGACGGGATGGTCCCGATCGCGCCCGGAGGGTTGTCCCTACTGAACGACGACCGAGTAGGTCAGTGTGTTCGTGTAGTCCGTTCCGCCGCCTGTGTCCGCATAGTTGAACAGATTCTGGACCCGGATGTCGGTCTGGATGGTGGTCCAGGAGACCCCCGTCGCAGTCGTCGTGCTCCAGAGGTCCTGGTCGGCCGCCGTGATCGCGGTGTAGGTGCTTTGACTGGTGCCGGCGCCCCCGGGAGCCGTCTGGGTCTTGAAGAGCAGGTCGGTGAGAGTGATCTCCGGCGAGCCGTCGGCGCAAAGCACCCGGAGGATCGCCCCGGTCGAGCTGTTGGTCCGAATGTTCACGTCGATTCCGGGAGCCCCCTCGGCGGAGACGTATCCGGTCTCGTAGTCGGTCTGGGACGGGTTCAGCGTGATACTCGCATCCACGATGCTGAGCTCCGCCGTCGCCGTGGCGTGGAGAATGACGTCCGAGGTCCCGGACGTTGCAGCCGGGGAAGGGGTGGACGCCACCAGTAGAGCCAGCAGGGCGATGGGAGCACCGGCAACCTTCCGCATGGTCATCATCACGACATCTCCTAGAGCTCGGCCACAGGGCTCACCGAGCGCTCGCCCTGTTCGAATTGCGCGCTCTCGTCACCCGTGCCCGTTCCCTACCCTGCGCTATAGTTCCTGAACACCGTATCGACTCCTGCCCCCTCCATGTTGAGGGAGACTCGGGGCCGAGGACGCGCCGACCCCGAGGGGCGTCGCCAATCCGTCTCCACTCGTCTCCAGTACTGGGGTCGACTCCAGCGGACTCCAGGGGACTCGCAACCTCCGACGGGTCAAACGGTTAGGCGCGTAACGCGTTTTTCCTCCAATGGCTTACGCCACCACCCCTCCTCGGTCCAAATCCCGCCCCCGCTACCAACCTTAAAGGCCCGGGAGTCAACGACTTCTGGGCCTTCGTCCACCAGCTCGAGCATCCTTCTGAAACGCAGATTGTCCCGCCACGCCGGCGGGCAGGACGCACGGCGCGTGCCCGGCCTACGACCCGCCCGCGTCCGGTGCCGGGACGTTCGGGTCTTCCTCGGGAACGAGCACCGTGACCGCTCCGGGCAGAAGCTCGACCTCGATCGGGGTTGTCCCGATGATGTCTCCGTCGGCCTGCACCGGCAGTGGAACATCGCTCCGGATGGTGACGCGTCTTTCCGCTCCGGTGTACCGCGAAACGAAATCGGCGGGCCGGCCCGCGAGGATTCCGACGACGAAGCGCGGATACTCACGAATGGTCCTGATCCCCAGGACGAAGACGTCCAGTCTTCCGTCATCGATGCGAATCTCGGGTCCTTTCGGATAAAGCATTTTGGCGAGCATCCCGCAGTTCATGATCGCGACCTCAAGCGCGCGGTACTCGCACCGGGCGCCGTCGGCGGTGACGACGAGGGTACGAGGCCTCGACGTGAAGATCTTGGAGACGATAGCCCCGAGATAGGCGATGCGGCCGAAGCGGTGTTTGTTCCCTTGTGACGTGCCGCGGATGACCGCGGCGCTGAAACCGACACTGACATTCAGCACGAACACGCGATCGCCGATCCTCATCGCGTCGATCTTCCTCGACCGGGGCGCGCCCGCGATAACCCGGACCGCATCGTCGATCTCGTTCGGAATGCCGAGATCGCGCGCCACCAGATTGCCCGTTCCGGTCGGGACGATGCCGAGCGGGATCGACGTGCCGACGAGACCGTCGATGACATCCGAGA
>JALGZR010000006.1 GCA_025774805.1 bacterium | reverse complement strand
GTATACGGTCGTGAACCGGGCGGGTTGGTTGCGCCAGGTGCTGAATATGAGGCGGTGTGCGACGAGATCACCGCAGCGCTGCTCGAGCTCGAGCACGCGGAGACGGGCAGGCCGGTGGTGCATGAGGTGATCCGCCCGCATGAGCTCTACAAGGGCGACCATGTCGGGGTACTGCCCGACCTCCTGGTCGTGTGGACGAGCGAGTCGCCCGTCACGGGAGTGCGATCGCCCCGAATCGGCACGATCGAGCTCGGGTCTCCCGAGCGTCGATCCGGTGGTCACCGCTCGCAAGGCTTCTTCGTTGCCTCTGGCCATCGCATCAGGCGCGGCGTGCGCTTGGAGGGATTCCATATCATGGATCTGGCTCCCACAATGCTGCATCTGTTGGGGGTCGACGTGCCGGTGAACTACGACGGGAGGGTCATGCCGCTGCTGGTTGATGCGAGGCGTTGATGGGGAGCGGCCTTTCTGGGGGTGCGAACCCGCCCTGCATTTCTCACCAGGCTCGTCGCGGGGCTGTGGATAGTCGTGTCTGGCGAGGAGATGGAGTGCTTTCGCCCGAGGCGGGGCTGTAGCCCCGTCGCAGGGCGGAAGCGCCGCAACGACGAAGCCAGGCGCGGCCTTGCCGCTGCCGGCCGGGCGGCGTCGTGGATCCTGACCTCGGCCGGCGGGACGGATCCGCCGGGCTCGAATGGGCGACGGTCGAGCTCCACCCGCGCCTTGCGCAAGTCCTCCTTCGCCCCTTCGCCTCTTCCGCCTTGGAATCCCCCTTGGCGCACACGAAGCGCTTCATGGTACTAATTGCCGGATCTCACCTGTAGGTCCTCGACCTCCTCCGGCCCGGGCCGCCGCGGGCGGTCCGAGAGACTCCGAACCAAGGTGGTGCCGTGACGGTTACCGGGATTCTCGTCGTCTGCAAGCCGGAGGCGGTCTCCGACGTCGCGTCCGACATCCGCCACTTCGAGTGGGCCCACGTACATTACACCGACCCGAACGGCCGCTTCGTGATCACCGTGGAAGCTTCCTCCACGGAAGAGGGCATCGAACGACAGCTCATCATCCAGAAACTACCCCGAGTGATTCTCGCCGAGATGGTCGAGCACTACGTCGGGGAGGAGCCCGTACCGCCGGCGGACCCGGCGGGATGGGTTGCGCGCGGGCTCGACCTGAACGAAGACGCGATCAAGGCCACGCGACTCGGCACGCAGAGTGACGACATCGGATCGAGCGGAACGAGTTTGGAGGAGGAGAATCCATGGACTACCGACGCCGAGAATTCCTAAAATCCGCGATCGCCGCTTCGGTGGCCGGCGCCCTGGGATTCGACGTCCCCGGATCCGCCAAGGCCCTGGCTGAGTCTTTGGAGGCCGACTGGAAGTGGGACAAAACGGTCTGCCGCTTCTGTGGTGTGGGCTGCGGGATTATGATGGCCACGCACCGGGGAAAGGTCGTCGCGGTGAGAGGCGACCCCGAGGCTCCGGTCAACCGGGGACTCAACTGTGTCAAGGGCTACTACAACGCCAAGATCATGTATGGAGAGGACCGGCTGACGCGACCGCTTCTGCGTATGAAGGACGGTCGCTACGAAAAGGGCGGGAAGTTCACGCCGGTGAGCTGGGACACGGCCCTGGACGTAATGGCCGAGAAGTTCAAGGAGTACTACAACGAGTACGGCCCCTCGGCCGTGTCCATCTTCGGATCCGGTCAGTACACGATCGACGAAGGGTACGCCGCCGCGAAATTCATGAAAGCCGGCGTGCGTTCCAACAACATCGATCCGAACGCGCGGCACTGCATGGCCTCCGCCGCGGCGGCGTTCATTCAGACGTTCGGGATCGACGAGCCGATGGGGAACTACGAGGACATAGAGTACACGGACGCGGTCGTGACGTGGGGCGCGAACATGGCCGAGTGCCACCCGATCCTCTGGTCGCGCATCACGGACCGAAAGCTGACTCATCCGGAGACCGAGATCGTCAACCTCTCCACGTACACGAACCGCTGCAGTGACCTCGCGGATCTCGAGCTCATTTTCGAGCCGCAAACCGATCTCGCAATTCTCAACTACATCGGTCGGTACATGATCGAGAACAATGCGGTCAACCGGGACTTCGTGAACAAGCACTGCATATTCGCCACCGGCCCCACGGATATCGGTTTCGGCCTCGAGGACGACCATCCCGCGGAGCAGGGTCAAGACAGCCGTGGCAAGGCCGGCGCCCACTGGGCGATCAGTTTCGAAGAGTTCCACGAGAACCTCGAGCCTTACACCGCCGAGTACGTGAGCGAGCTGTCGGGAGTACCGGTCGAGAAGCTGGAAGCGCTGGCCGAGATCTATGCGGATCCGCAGCGGAAGGTCTGCTCCTACTGGACGATGGGATTCAACCAGCACCAGCGCGGCACCTGGGTCAACGAGCTGATCTACATGGTGCATCTGCTGGGAGGCAAGATTTCGCAACCCGGGAACGGGCCGTTCTCGTTGACCGGGCAGCCGTCGGCGTGCGGTACGGCGCGTGAGGTAGGTACATTCGCCCACCGCCTGCCCTCCGACATGGTCGTCACGAACGGCAAGCATCGGGAGAAGTGCGAATCGCTCTGGAACCTCCCGAAGGGAACGCTGAATCCGAAGGTCGGCACCCACGCGGTCAAGATGATGCGTCACCTTCGCGACGGAAAGATACGTTTCTTCTGGACGATGGTCACGAATCCCTTCCAGGACTTCGCCAACCTCAACCCCTGGATCCGTGCGGCCCGGGAGGGCGACAACTTCATTGTCGTCTCGGACTGCTATCCGACCGTTTCCGCCAAGGTCGCGGACCTCGTGCTTCCGACGGCGATGATTTTCGAGAAGTGGGGCGCTTACGGCAATGCGGAGCGCCGGACTCAACACTGGAGGCAACAGGTTCACGCCCCGGGCGAGGCCAAGGGTGATCTCTGGCAAATCCTCGAGTTCTCGAAGCGGTTCAAGCTCGCGGAAGCCTGGAGGGAGCTGCCACTTCCCGGTCTGGTCGAGGGAAACGGCTTCGAGGCGGGGAAGCTCCCCGATGTTCTCGGGAAGGCGAAGGAGATGGGTTACAACCCGGAGCAGACGCTTTTCGAAGTCCTCTTCGCGCATGATGGCCTGACCAAGCACGAATGGCCGGATTCCGTCGCGGACGGCCACCCGAACGAAATTGCCGAGGATTTCGGCTTCTTCGTTCACAAGGCGCTATGGTCCGAGTACCGACGGTTCGGCCTGGGCAACGGGCACGACCTCGCGGAGTTCGACGTCTACCACTCGGTCCGGGGTCTTCGCTGGCCGGTCGTCGACGGCAAGGAGACGCTCTGGCGGTATAGCGAGGGACACGATCCGTACGTCGCGAAGGGCAAGAGCTTCGAGTTTTACGGGAAGGCTCTGAAGTCGATTCCCTTCGGGGGTCCGAAGGGAGAGAAGATCGATCTCGCAGGGAAGGCGAAGATCTTCTTCCGTCCCTATCAGCCACCGGTCGAGGTCCCGGACGACGAGTACGATCTGTGGCTGACGACCGGCCGCGTGCTCGAGCACTGGCACTCGGGCTCGATGACGAAGCGCGTTCCCGAGCTCAATCGCGCCGTACCTTACGCGCTCTGCTACATGAGTGAGGAGGATGCCGAAGCGAGAGGTCTTCGTCGGACCGATCTTGCCATGGTGGAGTCGCGCCGTGGGCGGATCCAGATCCGTGTCGAGACCCGGGGGCGCAACCGGATGCCGCGCGGGATCGTCTTCGTCCCGTGGTTCGATGAGAACGTGCTGATAAACAAGCTGACGCTGGACGCGACCTGTCCGATCTCCAAGCAGACCGACTACAAGAAGTGCGCCGTGCGGATCAGGAAAGCCTGACGCATGAGTCCGGAGCCCGTGCAATTCCGCCGTGAGCTTCTCGTGCGCTCGGCCCCCCGTGGTGTCCTCGAGGGAGCCGCGGGGCTCGGGCGGAACGCTCCCATTCTCGAGGAAGGAGGATCAAGTCATGAATGAAATGGGGTGGCGTCTCCTGGGGGGCGCCCTGCCGGCCGTGATCGCCTTTGCCCTCCTCACCGAGGCGCCGGCTGGCACGGGGGACGAGACGGGCGAGGTCGCCGACGGGATCGACGTCTACTTCCGCGAGTCGGACGTGACGGCGGTCGCGGAGCAGGATCTCGCCGAGTACCGAAGTGCCGAGCCTGGGGAGGCGGAGCGATTCGAACGCTCCTTTGATTCCGCACCGCCACAGATCCCACACTCCGTGGAAGACCTCCTCCCCATTCTGGCGGATGAGAACCAATGTCTCGACTGCCACTTGCCCGAGAACGCGGAGGATGCGGAGGCGGTACCGATTCCCGTCTCCCACTTCCGCCGTCCGGTGATTCTCGGCCCCCCCCGCGAGTCCGAGCCGGATCCCGACCTCGCCGGAGGAATGCGGGTCGTCGTGGACGGTTTCGAGGTCTCCACGGAGTTGACCGGGGCCAGGCACAACTGCGTCCAGTGTCACACCCCCCAAGCGGAAAACGTCCGCGAACCGGTGAATCTTTTCGATTCGCATGAAGCGAGGTGAGAGACGTGAAGCGAATCTCCGTGATCGCACTGCTGGCCCTGCTCCTCTCTCCGTCCCTCGCTCCGGCGGAGAACGGGGTGACGACGGCAACTCAGGTCAGACACCGCTTCGAGGGGCCGAACAAGGACTTCGACTCCGACACGAATCTGGAGACCTTCAACCTGCTGCGCACGCGCGTCACCCTGAAGTTCGATCCGGGAGAAGGCGTGACGGCCCTGGTGCAGCTCCAGGACTCGCGCACGTTCGGCGAGGAGACGAGCACGCTGGAGGACGCGAGCGCCGACCAATTCGATCTGCACCAGGGTGCCATCCTCGTGAACGGGCTCTTCGGAGCGCCGCTCGACGTCAAGCTCGGGCGCGTCGAGGCGGTCTACGGTCCCGAGCGTCTGATCGGGGCCGTCGGGTGGAGCAATACCGGGCGGTCTCTCGACGGCGTGGTGGTGAGGCACCCTCGTGAAGACCTGTGGCTCGACGTCTTCAGCTTTGTCCTGGACGAGGGGATGACCGCGGGCGACATCGGTGACGAGTACTTCAGCGGGGCGTGGTTCGCGTGGAGTCCGGACTCCGACCACTCAGTGCAGCCGTTCTGGATCTGGGAGCGGGCGATCCCGAGGAACGATCTCGACCGTCACACGCTCGGCTTCTATGCCCGACGCAAGGGGCCCATGGTCCACGGGGAGGCGGAAGCGGCGTTTCAAACCGGCCGAATCGGCGCGGGGGCGGGATGGAGGGACGTCAGCGCATTCATGGGAGCGCTGAACGTCGGCGTGACCTTCGCCGATGTTTCGGGGACACCCACCGCCTCGGCAGGCCTCGATTATCTGAGCGGCGATGACGGCTCGGATCCGGGAGAGTACAAGGTCTTCGACACCCTCCTCGCGACGAACCACAAGTACTACGGGTTCATGGACTATTTCCTCAACATCCCGGTGCACACGATGGGACTCGGGCTGCTCGACGCCCACCTGAGGCTGTCGGCGAAGCCGGGCGAGAAGATGGTCACGAAGCTCGCCGTACACGTCTTCCGCTCCACCGAAGAAGCCACCCTGGCGGGCGGTTCCACGTCGAACGCGTTCGGGACCGAAGTGGACGTGACGGCGAAGCACGGTTATACCGAGAAGCTGAGCTTCCAGCTCGGAGCGTCAATCTTCGTTCCGGGGGACATTTTCGAGCAGACGAGGGGAGAGGACACCTCGAGCTGGTTCTATGTGATGACGACGCTGACGACTTAGGCTGCATTTCTCGCCGGGCTCGTCGCGAAACTGCGGATCGTCGTGTCCGGCGAGGGGCTGGGGTGCGTTCGCCCGAGGCGGGGCCGCAGTCCCGTTGCAGGGCGGGAGTGCCGCGGCGACGAAGCCGGGCGCGGCGACGGCCACCGTGACCGGGCGGTCCCCCGAGAACGCGACCCGGGCATCGGAGCGACCGCCGACGGCCGTTCCGGGCGTTACCGAAAGAGAATCCCGACCCCGCCGGAAGGCGGAGCCGGGATCGCCGTGCTCGTACTGCGTCCTGCATCGATGCGTCGGGGCCGCGCCGGGAGGCGAAGCGTCCCCCAGCGCGTTCTAGCGATACTTCCGCCCTGCGAAGAATCCGAGCGAAGGGGATCGATCCGCGAGCCGGACCCTGGGCCGAGAGGGCTCCGCCCGACCTCGAAAGCCCCTCGAGTGGTTGACTGAACTCCTCACGTTCTCCCGGCCTCGCCGCAGTCCCTCCACTTGCGCTCAGTGTCTCTGCCCCGGCGCCTGTGCGTAACCTCGGATCGACCATCACCGCAACTCCTCATTCACGAGCGGCAAACTCCCCCGGATCGACCATCACTTCATCCTCCGTGGATGATCTCAGGTCACACCTCTACTACTGGAAACGACTTTCCCCACAAGCTCGATCCCGCCACACCACTTCACGCTGAGAAAGCGAATTTTTACTCCTAGCTGTCGATCCTGGACCGGGATCGAACCCGCACCGACGCGCCGGCCAAGGTCACGAGGCGGGCCGTCTACACGGCGGACATCTCGCTTCCGGGCATGATCTGCGGCAAGATCCTCGTGTCTCCCATCGCGCACGGACGCATCCGGAGCGTCGATACGCGGGAGGCGGAGGCCCTTCCCGGCATCCTCTGCGTGCTGACGGGCCGGGACGTGACGGACACGAAGTTCGGGGTCTCGCCCGCTCGGTACGACGAGCACATCCTGGCGAAGGACCGCGAGCGGTACGTCGGCGACGAGGTGGCGGCCGTGTGCGCAGAGGACGAGCAGACCGCGGAGCGGGCGCTCCGGCTCATCCGGGTCGAGCCGCATTGTTCGCTCGCCCGCTTCGAGCACCACGGCGACAAGATCACGCTCTGGTCCTCGACCCAGGTTCCGCACTGCCTGCACCACATGCTCTCACGCACGCTCGGAATCCCTCAGGGGAAGATCCGCGTGATCAAGCCCGCGGTCGGGGGCGGCTTCGGAGGAAGGGCCGAGACGACGAAGCTCGATCTGCTCTCGATTCTCTTCGCGCAGAGGACCGGGCGCCCGGTCCAGATGAAGTGCTCCCGGAGGGAGATGTTCTACCATCACCGCGGCCGTCACGCGCAGCACATGCGCATGAAGATCGGGATGAGGAAGGACGGGAAGCTCACCGGGGTCCAATCCCGCATCTTCCTCGACGGCGGCGCGTACACGAGGTTCGGCGTGATCACGGCCTACTATGCCGGATCGACGCTCCCGACCCTCTACCATTCCCCGGCATACAGGTACGAGGGTTTCCGGATGTTCACCAATCTCCCCGCGTGCGGGGCGATGCGAGGCCACGGGGTGCCCCAGCCGCGGTTCGCGTTCGAGTCTCTCCTGGACGAGTGCGCCCTCGAGCTGGGTCTCGATCCGATCGACGTCCGGTTGATCAACGCGATGGATCCGAATACGAGAGCCGTGAACGATCTCCACGTCCTCTCGTGCGAGCTGAAGGCGACCCTCGTGCAGGCCCGCGAGAAGTCGGATTGGGACGAGAAGCGGAGGCCCGGTGCGCTGCCGCGGGGTCCGCGGGAGGGCGGCCTTCTCCTTGGCCTACGGGGGCGCTCCCCGAGAGACCGTCAGGCCGGGGTCGTGAGAAATTGTTGCACATCCGATATGAATCTCCTCTAATGGGGCGGGTCGGCACGGACGTGCCGAGCTGGAGTCGGTTCGCCCGCCGGAAACGGGCATCCGAGTCTCCTGCGGCGTGCAAACGAGGAGGTTGGGAGATGAAGAACGGAACGCTGATGTTCTGCGCGGCGTGGTGCGCCGTGATCCTGGTGATGACCTGCGTCCCTCGACCGGCCGAATGCGTGCCGGCGTTCTCCCGAGCTCAGGAGGTCTCCTGCACGGTCTGCCACACGGTCTGGCCTCAGCTGACGGAGGACGGGAGGCTCTTCAAGGAGTCGGGTTTCGACGCCGGAAGCCTCGCCGAGATCGACGACGATCTCGGTCTCTCGACGCCCTTCCCGATCTCCGGACGGATCAACCTGCGGGCCGTGGACAAGCGGACGTCGAGGCGCAGGGCTGTCGGAGACGATGTGACCGATCAGGACAAGCGCACCAAGCTCAGGGCGCTCCACGAGGTCGAGGCGTTCCTGGCCGGCCAGGCCGGGAGGAGATGGTCGTACTTCGCCGAGGTGGAAGCCGAGGACGAGTGGCCGGATCCCAACGACGATGCACCCGGCTTCCAGGTGCAACTGGCCCATGGCGCTGTTCAATACAAGCCCCACGAGAAAGTCACCGTCGCCGCAGGCTACGCCTCACCATTCTTCTCGGATCCTTACAACGCCGTGAACTACGAGAAGCCCGTGAGGCACGAATGGGCTCCGGCCTCCCGGGGATTCACGCCCGGGGATGGCCAGTTCCTCAGTGTGTCCGGGCGTCCGGCGGAGAATGTCTTTCTCCTGGCCGCCTGGCACGCCAACGAAGGTCTACTCGAAGGGGAGGATCCCAAGGATTTCTCGGGAAGGCTGGTCGTGGACGTGATGCCCGAGCTCTCCGTGGGCGGGTACGGCACGTTCTCCCGGGAGACGCTCTACGATGCACAGGGGGAGTCGAGCACGGGCGACGACCTCATCCGCGTCGGCGGCGACGTGCAGCTCGCGATGGACAAATTGAACGTCCACGCCCTGTTCGGAATCGCGAAGCTCGAGGCGGAAGACTCCGCGAACGACCATACCGAGAACGTCGTCGCGATCGAGGGAAGCTGGCTGTTCCCCGCCGGCCGAACGATCATCGGTCCCATCGCCTCGATCAGTCGATACACGATCAACGACGGGGACGATTCCTTCGTCGTCGGCGGGATCTTCGCCAACTGCCAGATCACGGCGAACGTCCGGGGGCAGATCGGGTGGGAAGGCGACTTCTCCGTGCCCGACGAGCTGTACGACCACAAGGAGAGCCGCATCACGGCCGTCGTCGATGTCGGGATCTGACGTTCCTGCGCGGGGTCGCTCTCCACTGGAGCGACCCCGCCGTCGCCTTCCCGTGTTGCACCTCACTCCTTCGGCCGCGGGTGGGCGATCTTCTCCTTGAAAGCCTCGAAGTCGAACTCTTGGTAGAACGGAGAGTCCGTGTTGTGGCACTCGAGGCAAGTCTCCTCGGTGGGCGGCATGACGAGTCCCACGCTCGACGCCTCGATCTCGCCGTCCGTGATGGCCTGCATCGTGCCCTTCTTGAAGTAGGCGCCGCCGGGGCCGTGGCAGCTCTCGCAGGAGATCCCCTCCTCGAGCGTGATCTTCTGGTTTTCGATGTCGTCGAGTACCGGATAGGCCGTAACGTGGCACCTCAGGCACTCCGGCTCCTCCTGGGGATCGGCGATGCCGCGCTTTTCCGCTTCCGCGAGCGCCTTCTCGCTTGCGAGCGACTCGTACGCTTTCGCATGGCGTGACTCCGCCCAGATCTTGTACTGGGCCCCCGAAGACTCCTTCTTGTGACAGATCTTGCACTTGCGAACCCCGACGAACTCGGGCGGCTCCTCTTCTTGCGCGGCGGCGCCGCGAGAAAGTGGCCCCGAGATCGCTGCCAGGATCAGGATCGGTGCGAGCGACCGGGCGAATCGCGTCATTCGGGTCCTCCGGGTTGGGGTGCTCGTTGCGCTTCACGCCGCGAAGCGTGGGTTGCCCGCTCGGACTCGGATCCGGCGAGCCCGCGCCGGAGACCGATGTGGACGTACGTCAGTACCCCTCTCACCGTGAGGAAGACGGGCGTCATCACGATGCTGATCGCGAGGGACCAGTTCAAGGCGTCCTTCCACCGGGCGGCGACGGAAGTGAGCCAGATCACGAAGGTTAGCACGCCGACCGCGAAAACCCACATCCAGGCGATCGAGACCCACTGGAGCGCCCGGACCCACGGCCGCGGCTCGGCCCGAAAGTCGGTTTTTACGAGGGTCGCCCTCGAGGCAAGCGCCTGGCGTGATGATTCCGGAGGAACAGTGAGCGTGCGCGCGGTCGCACAGGAGGCACTTCCCGGAGACTGGAAACTCAGGATCGCGGTCGTTGAGCGTGACTGGCCCCATCCCTTTGCGAGCCATCCGGCGTTCGAGGTCGTGCCCAGCTGCTGGAGAGGTTTCGCGGGAGCGATGGAAGGATCTCCGGTGAGTTTTTCGGCGCCCTATCCGGACACGGTAACGACTAGGCAGGAGTTCGACTTCGTGACGGACGGTCAATACGACTGGTGCAACTGGGCGAGGCCGGAAAGCCTCTCCGCGGTCGCGTTTCTCCAAGACAACGCGACGAAGGAGATCGAGCAGGGGGCCACCGCTCCTCTAGTGGACGACCCCTCGTTCGTCCAGTCGCTGACCTGGGGAACGATCAAGGCGCTGTACCGGTAAGGCACATTCTTGAGTAGCGAACGGGCGGTCCAGCCTATCCTCTCCTTCACCCTCGATCCCGCCCAGGTCGCTTCCACCCTGCGAAGCGTCCGAGCGAAGGGGATCGATCCGCGAGCCGGACCCTGGGCCGAGAGGGCTCCGCCCGACCCCGACAGCTTCTCGAACGGCTGACTGAACGCCTCACGTTCTCCCGGCCTCGCCGCAGTCCGTCCGTCTTGCGCTCGGTGTCTCTTCCCCGGCGCCTGTGCGCAACCTCCGATCGACGATCACCGTAACTCCTCATTCACGAGCGGCGAACTCCCCCGGATCGACCATGACTTCATCCTCCGTGGATCATCCTCCGTGGATGATCTCAGTTCACACCTCTACTACTGCAAACGGCTTCCCCCGCGAGCTCGATCCCGCCACACCACTTCAGGCTGAGGAAGCGAATGCCCACTCCCGTCCTACTCCTGAGGTCCCTCGTGACACGGGTGTCCCGGGGTCTTATCCTCGGCGCGGAGCAAGGAGGGACCGCATGCCGAATCGCTCCGGGGATTGGCTGGCTCAGGCGGAGCGCGATCTGGACCAGGCGAAGGCGTCGCGCGAGGAAGGCCGCCACGAGTGGGCGTGCTTCGCGGCCCAGCAGTCGGCGGAGAAGGCCGTCAAGGCAGTGCACCTCGCCCGGGGGCAGGAGACGTGGGGAAACGTCGTGGCCCGTCTACTACGAGAGCTGCCGATCCCGGTGGAGCCGGAGCTCGTCGACAAGGCAGGAGTCCTCGACAACTTCTACGTTCCGTCTCGCTACCCCAACGGACATCCGGAAGGTCCGCCGTTCGAGCACTTTGGTTCCCTCCAGAGCAACGAGGCGATCCAGTATGCCGGTGAGATCCTCGAGTTCTCACGTTCTCAGATGGCCGGATGAGAGCGATGTCCGGAAAGCGGCCGAGCAGCTCGCCGAGCAAGCGCTGCGAGCACGGCCGGAATTGATTCGCCTCGGGTACTTCGGCTCGTACGCGAACGGAACCTGGGGTGTCGGGAGTGATCTGGACCTCATCGGTGTCGTGTCCGAATGCCGGGAGCCGTCCAGCGCCGATCGCTCTCCTGGGATTTGACCGACCTCCCGGTGCCGGCCGAGATCTTGATCTACACTGCGTCGCAGTGGCGCCGGATAATGGAGCAGGGCGGTCGTATCGCCGCAATGCTTCGGCGCGAGACGGTCTGGCTGCTGGATCGGGGCTGAGCGGCGTCGAGGTGCGCGCGTTCCGGGACGAGGGATGTCTCTCCGCGTGACCGTGCTCTTCCGGCGGCTCCAAGTGTCGAAGCCCTGTGGAAGCCCTGACCTCGACCGACGGCATTTGGGTGAGCCGCGGGGAACGCACTCTCTCGGCTCTGGGAAGGGAAGCCCCGAGGATCCAGCCCGCATTTCTCGCCAGGCTCGTCGCGAGGCTGCGGATAGTCGTGGCTGGCGAGGAGATGGGGTGCTTTCGCCCGAGGCGGGGCCGTAGCCCCGTCGCAGGGCGGAAGTGCCCCAGCGACGAAGCCGGGCGCGGCGAGCCGCGGCCGCAGCAGAGGCTGGTGAGATATGCTGGCTAGAGATGACAGCGCTGTTCGGCTGTACTTCGCAGATTGTGTTTCCGTAGGGCGGCTACCCGGGAGATCCCATGACGAGGAAACGAGGCCCGTCAATCCCCAAGGACCTCGAACTTGCTTCGAATCAACGACTTGCCAGTGGACAGGATCACCGCCTCTCCAGACCGAACGCCGACGAGTCGGAGCGCACGGCCCGCACGACCCCTCCCCCCGTGCTCCAGTCGTACATCCCCTTCACGGAGACCGAGTCGCCGACGTCGGGACGACCCGGGCCGACGGCTCCGGCATCGTGCAGCACGATGACGGGATGGCCTTCGACCGTGCGGACCTTCGTCCGGCGGAGGACGAGCGCCGCCGCCCCTCCGGCCGAGGCGAGGACCGAGTCGGAGAACACGGCCTCCACGACTCCGTCGGCTCCGACCACCACGTTCGACCAGCGCTCGTCCCACGCCTTGCCCGGCGTGACGACGCGCGGCTCCCAGTCGAGCCGGCTGAGGAGCAGACCCCGGGGCGCGAAGACCTTGAGGTAGATCCAGAGCACCGCGAAGGTCACGAGAATCGCGATGACCTTGTTCCGGCCGTAACGCTGAAGCGCCTTCCGGCCGCGGGGAAAGATCATGATCGCTGCTTCCAGAGGTCGTCGAGGAAGTGCCGACTCCGGAACCCGGAGGGCCTGCCGTGGTGATGGTACTCCAGCAGCGCGTCGAGTGCCCCCCGCGATTCGAGGATCGCGGCTCGCGTCGGCGGCCGAGGTGCGGTCATCACTCCGGAGATCTCCCCGAAGAGCCCGGCGCGGAGTAGCTCGACGGTCGCGGGGTCGATGCGTCGCCCGCCCTCGGAGGCGCGGCAGCGTCGACAGAGAAGGCCTCCCCGTCGCGGCGACAGGGAGCACGATCCCGCCAAGTCCGCCGCCCCGCAGCTCACGCATCCCGTGAGCTCGGGCGCGATGCCGAGGACGTCCATCAGTCGCAGCTGGAAGACGACGGAGAGCGCGGCCGCCCGCGGACCCTCGCCCTCGGGGAGAGGCGCGGTCTCGGCGAGCACCGTGAACGTCTCCAGCAGAAGATCGAAGATCTCCGCGGAGGCGGCCCCGGCCGGAACCGATCGATCGACGAGCTCGGCGCAGGTTCCCGCGGCCGCGTAGCCCATCACGTCGCGGGAGAGATCGTCGAAGTTCCGCTTCAACTCGCAGTCGTCGAGAAACAGGAGATCGCGGTTCGGACGGACGCGATAGCGGACCCGGGTCAGGCAGAACAGGTCGAGTCCGGCGCCGAAGCGGCTGCCCGGGCGGCGGCTTCCCTTGGCGAGCACGGCGATCTTGCCCCCGTCCCGCACGAGAAGGGTCACGACGCGGGACGTGTCTCCCTGCCGCACGTGGCGGAGGACGAGCGCGTCGCTGTCTACGTGGGTCACGGCGCGGAGCCGTCGAGCCGGGATTCGCTCAATCGAAGAGATCGGATCTCGAGGTAGTCGTGACCCACGGCGATCCAGTAGATCCGCCCGTCCCGCTCGCGGACCGGTCGTCCGTGCACGATGAGCCGCTCTGCATGGACGCGCGGGTCCAGGGCCGACAGGCGAAGCTCGGTGATCGCGGTCTCGCCGTGCCAGTGGCGCAGCCGCAGCACGGGGGGTAGCAGGATGCCCTCCTCGCCGGGAAGGTCCGCCACGTCGGTCGGTTCGAGAAGAAGGAGGTCCCCGTTCGGGAAACCGTCCAGGAAGAGGCCGGCCTCCGCTCCCGCCACCTCTCTCGTGTGGCCTCTCTCCTTGTAGGAGATCCTGCCGTCCGAGGTCGGCACCCACGCGGGGGCGCGATCCAGACTGACTCCCGCCCGCATTCGACGGATCTGCTCTTCGCTCGTCACGAAGCCCGCCGCGCGATCCCAGAGCGGAACGGTCGCGCCGAGCGCCGGCTGATACACGCCGACGCGGCTTCCCCGGACCACGACGCGCCAGAGGTGCGCGTCGCGTTTCGCCACACGTAGATGGGGGTTGCCCGTGACCACCGGAACCAGCCGCTTACCCGTCGCGACGTCGAACACCTCGAGCCGGGCCGTGTTGCGGCCGTCCGAGGGGCGGCTGCCCGCGACGAGCAGCGATTCGGAGGCGGCGAGGTCGTGAACGCTCTCCATCGTGGGGGAGACGGGCAGATGGTGGAGGATGCGCTCCCCCTCCATCAGGAAGATACCGTTCGACTCCGGGACGTAGATCGCGACCCGCTCCCCTCCGGGGAGAACCGCGAACGGGCTCGGCACGCGGAGGGTCCCCGTACGGTCCGGCGTCGCGGTGACCGCGAGGCGAGCGACGACCTCCCCGCGGAGGGGGTCGTCCGGACCGGCGGGCGCGGGCAGGGGGCCGGCGAGGAGGAGCGGGACTCCCAGCAGGCAGATCGCAAGCCTGCATTTCTCACCAGGCTCGTCGCGAGGCTGCGGATAGGCGTGTCTGGCGAGGAGATGGGGGGCGTTCGCCCGAGGCGGGGCCGTAGCCCCGTCGCAGGGCGGAAGCGCCCCAACGACGAAGCCAGGCGCGGCTTGCCGCAGCCGCAGCAGAGCGTGGTGAGACATGCAGGCTAGACCCCGGGAAAAACGGAGCGGAAGGTCGTGCGACGGTCGAGACCGTGAGCGCCCGTGGAACATGATCCGTCTCGGGAGGGGGCGGGAGTCCTCCTTCATGGTAATCCCCGTCCCCGAGGAGAGCCACCCCCGCGAGTTTTTACCCTGGAAAAGGGCGGCTCGTCCCTCGGAGCGGAACTCTCCGGCGCGGCGGTTCGTTCGATAGAAAGAGAGCTGTCCCGACCGCGATCGTCCGCCCTCGACGGGTGCGACTGCCAAGTCCGCCGCGGATCCCCTCGACAGAGAGGAAGGAGCCTCCCCCCTGGACCAGCTGCAGGTCTTCAGCCGCAAACTCCTTCACGCCGTGCTCGGAGCGATGGGCGGGGGTGGGGGTGGAGCCGATGAACCTCCACCCGACGATCCCGGAGGACGCCCGAGTCCCGCGCCGCCGCCGCCCGACGGCGATGCGCCCGGCCGGGACGCGCCCGACCGCGACACACCGGAGCGCCGGGACTGATTCCCTCCGCAGAAGACGAAGACCGAGCCTGAGGCCAGCCCGCGTTTCTCGCCAGTCTCGTCGCGAGGCAGCGGATAGTCGTGTCTGGCGAGGAGATGGGGTGCTTTCGCTCGAGGCGGGGCCGTAGCCCCGTCGCAGAGCGGAAGAGCCGCAACGACGAAGCCAGGTGCGGCTTTGCCGCTGCCGCAGCAGAGACTGGTGAGAAACGCGGGCTGAAAAGACGGGGGAGACGAGAGGACGTCTCCCCCGCGGGGGTCATCGGAATCCCGGGCGGCGCCGAGCACCTGGTCGCGAGCCATGATCGGTGCCGGCGCCCCCGAGGGCGGCCTGTCTCGGCGGAGTGCGAGCCCTTCCCCTTCGCTCCCCTGGTAACGATTCGACCGGGGGCCCCACGGGGGGGAGATCCCTTCACCGCGAACCGCGCCGGGCCCCCCGGTCTCACCGACGAGAGGGACGGCAGAGAGGTGGTCGGTTTCCCCTGGTCGGCTTCACGCGACCGCCCCTCACCCCATGCGCTGTTGCGCGTTCCCCAGACGGGATCCTGTGCCTGCCCGGTCAAGGGTCGGGCCCGTCTCCTGAAGACGGACGACGAGTAAACAGTGCAAGTCGGGGGCCAAGCATCGGGCAGGGAGCGTCGAAATCCCCGGCACGACCCGAAAGGGCCGTCAGAGGCCGTGAATGGGGGTGAATCGGCCCTCGTCGAAAGCCTTCGCTCCGCGTGCCTGCCGGAACACCCTCTCGCACCCCTCCGGCCGATTCCGGTTTCGAGGAAGAGCGTCAAGATTCTGGACACATGTGTCCAGTCCCACGGAAGGCCGGTTGACAGGGTGGGCAGGGAGTTCGGGAGAGCGAGGGAAGGGCGGACGGAGAGGGAGGGGGGACCGGACGGGCGGGGCGGTGGTCGAAACCCCGCGCCGTTCCGGTCCCCCGAACGACCGTGTCTCAGGCGGCGTTCTCTCTCCCGACACCGACGATGCCGAGCTTCGACATCTTGGTGTAAAGGGTCTGACGCGAGATTCCCAGAGCCCGAGCCGCGCGGGAGCGATTCCCCCCCGCCTCCTCGAGCGCCCGAATCAAGGCATCCCTCTCGGCATCCTGCAGGCAGGGCGATGGGAGCGCCGCATTGGCCGCCTCGGTCGCCTCCTTCACCCGGACGGCCTCACGGAGCCAGTCCGGCAGGGAATCCGCGGGGATGGCCCCGCGACCACAGGTCAGGAACGAGACGCTCTCCGCGAGGTTGCGAATCTCGCGAACGTTGCCCGGCCAGTCGTAGCGCTCGAGGATCTCCCGAGCCGCGGCCGACAGCGACCTGGCGGCGAACCGCTCGAAGAGGTGGACCACGTCCCCGGACCGCTCGCGCAGCGGAGGAACGTGGATCTCGTACCCCCGGAGCCGGTAGAGGAGGTCGGGCAGGAACTCCTCTTCGCCGACCAGCTCACCGAGCGGCCGATTCGTCGCGGCCACGACGCGCACGTCGACGTAGATGGCGTCGACGCCGCCGACCCGGCGCACCTCGCCCGCGTCGAGAACCCGCAGCAGCTTGGCCTGCAACGGAAGCGGTGCCTTCCCGATCTCGTCCAGGAAGACCGTGCCCCCGTCCGCGGCTTCGAAGATGCCCGTCTTGTCGGAGTGCGCGCCGGTGAACGCGCCCTTGACGTGCCCGAAGAGCTCCGCCTCGAGGAGAGACTCGGAGAGCGCCGCGCAGTTGACCGCGAGGAACGGCGCCCCGTCGCGTCGGCTCCCGTGGTGGATCGCTCGGGCGAAGAGCTCCTTCCCGGTGCCGGTCTCTCCGGTGAGAAGCACCGGGATGTTCGAGGGGGCGATGCGACGAGCCCGGTGGATCGCGTCTTCCATCACGCCGGACGTCGTCACGATCTCCGCGAACGGATCATCGTCCCCCGCCCCGGCCGAGCGGACGGGCTCCCCGGATGCGGCCGCCAGCCCGTCGGCGGCCTTCCCGGCCTCCCGCTCGGCTCCGAGCTCGGACAGGATCTCCTCCGCCTCCCGGAAGAGGGGCGCGACTCCGGACAGATCCATCCCGATCTCGGCCAGGTAGGAGGCCCAGGCCACCAGGCTTCGACCGATCTCGAACGGGACCTTGAGCTCCCGGAAGACCGAGACCGCGGACTCCAGGTGGCGGCGGGCCTCATCGAGGCGTCCCCGGCTCGCCAGCGCCTCACCGAGAGTGCGGCGTACCTGAGCCTCCTGGAAGCGATAGCCCCGCTCGTGCGCGATCCTCGCCGCACGCTCGAGCCGATCGACGACTCGACCTTCGGGATCGCCGAGGGCCTCTTCGGCCCGGGCGAGTCTCCAGGTCGTGTCGACCGCGGGCTCCCCCTGGGGGGAGGACGCCGTCGCCTTCTGCAGAGCTTCGAAGAGCAACCGACGAGCTTCCTCCCAGTCGCCGCGCTCCAGGGCGGCCTCACCGAGGAACTCGCCGATCAGAACCAGGTCGTTCGCGTAGCCGGCGGGCTCGGCGATCTTCCTCGCCGCCTCGAGAGAGGGACGGGGATCCTTCCCGCGATAGAGATCGAGCCGCCCCCGCGCGATGGCGACCGCCGACAGGAGCCGCCGGTCGTTCGACTTGCGCGCCCGCTCGAAGCAGCGGGTCAGGAGCGCCTCGACCTGCTTCCAGTCGCCGCAGTGGAACTCGTCCACGGAGAGGGCGAAGAGCTCACGCGTGAGCTGGGGCTCGCTTCCGCACTTCTCGTGGATCTCCACGGCGCGGCGGTGGTGCCGGCGCGCCTCCGGGTACCGGCCGCTCTTCCAGAGCAGGAACCCGAGATTCGAGGCGGAGAGCCCGATCTCGTGATCGTCGCCGGCCCGCCGGGCGGCCGCCATGGCGTCGGTGTAGTCCTCCCGGGCCTCGGCGAGGTTCCCGAGATGGCGGTTCGCGTGGCCGCGCAGCGTCAGCGCCCGGGCCACCCGCCGATTTTCGTCGGTGGGACGGAGGATCTCCCACGCTTCCGTGGCGATCTCCGCCGCCCGACGGTGTTCTCCTCGAGTGAACGCGATGCGTCCGCGGACACAGAGAATCGCGCCCCTCGTGCCGGGCCGCAGCCTCGCGACGTCCAGCGTCTCCGCCGGAGCCAACGCGAGGTCCGCCGAGCCGACGTCCCCGAGGTTCAAATAGCACTCGGCGATCCGGACGCGGAGATCGCCCTCCTGGTCCGGCGTGAGGTCGTCGTCTCGGACGACCATCGCCTCCGTGTACGCCTCGATCGCCTCCTGGAAATGGCTCGCCGCGCGACTCGCGTCCCCTCGGCGCACCGCATCCCGGTAGCGATGGAAAGGCAGCAAGGTGAACGTCATCGCAGCATCCCTCCCAGACGCAGGATCCGGAGGATGTGCATCACATGACGGAGACTGCTCACATCTCGCATCGGTCGCCGCTCGGGGCGGATCGCTTCGGTGGGACGGGTGACTTCGGTGACTCGTGCGGTGCGGCCGGCCAACATCTTCGCCGGCATCTTCGCGTCCGGGACCTCGGGATCGTTGTTCACGAGGGCCGGCTTCTGACCCACGTTCCGCACCACCTCGTAGGCGTGCGTCGAGACGGGGACGCTCAGGAGGATCACGCCGAGCACCACGCCAGCGAGAGCCGGAACTGTCCGGGTATTCATGATCGACCACCTTTCGAGACAAGGGGGAGAGACGCTTCCACTTTAGAAACGAACGGGTCGTTCCGCGAGGGGCGGGCCCGGGTAGGAGGGCCGGATCCGGCCTGAGAGGGCCTCCAGGCCGCCTCAGAACCCCCGGCTGCCGATTTGTCGGGTCCGTCTCGCCGGCGGATCTCACCGATCTGCCGTGGCGGCCGCGGGGCCGCGTCCGAGGGGAGCCGCGGACCAGCGGAAGATGTTGGCTCACCGCAACATCTCTCTTGCCGTGAGCTCAAGAGCGGATCCTCACGAGTCGACAGAGACATCAGGGGGCCCCATGCGCAGGCGGAGAGAGACGCCGGCCGGGGAGTGCCCGTCGCGCGCTGCCCCGGATCGTCACTTCTTCCGGTGATGCAACGCCACCGGCGCCGTCTTCCGCTGCCTCGCGGCGTCCCACCAGTTCTGGTACAGATCGACGGAGATCACCACCGAACCGAGCATGACGAGGAAGATGTCGGTCATGCCGACGACCGTGAGAATCGAGTCCACCGAGAACAGGGCCGCCCAGAATCCGGGCGAAGTCAGCAACTCGATCATGGCTCCGCAACCTCGAGGTCGTTGGTTGTTCTACGCCATCACCCGATAGATCCAGCTCGCGAAGCCCAGGTAGATGAGGATTCCGAGAATGTCGTTCGACGTGGTGACGAACGGCCCGGTGGCGAGCGCGGGATCGATGCGGAGACGGTCGAGGGTGAGGGGGACGAACGCCCCGACGGACGTGGAGATGAAGATCACGGCGAGCATCGCCCCGCCGACGACGATTCCGAGGCGCAGGTCGCCCCACCAGAGCCACGCCGCGAAGAAGATGAGCGCCGCGCAGACGATGCCGGTGATGACCGACACCCCGACCTCCCGCAGGAGGCGGCGGGTGGCGTCGCGGTGCGTGACCTCGCCGGTGGCGAGGCCGCGCACCATGACCGCACTCGACTGGATGGCGACGTTTCCGCCCATGGCCATGATCACCGGCACGAAAAAGGTGAGCGCGATCACCGCCCGAAGGTCGTGCTCGAATCGGGAGAGCACGAGAGCGGAGAGAACGCCGCCGAAAAGGCCGGTCACGAGCCAGGGCAGCCGGATCGCGGCCTTGCGGTAGACCGACTCCTCCTGGAACTCCTCTTCGTCGGTTCCCGCCAGCCGGGAGTAGTCCTCCGCCGCCTCCTCCTGGATCACGTCGACGATGTCGTCGACGGTGATCCGACCGAGCAACACCCGATCGCGATCCACGACCGGAAGCGAGGGCAGATCGTACTTCTGGAAGATCTGCGCCACCTCCTCCTGGTCCAGGTCGGCCGGGACCGGGTGGACGTCCTCGTCCATCAGGTCGCGAATCCGCTGCTCCGGATTCGCGAGGATGAGGCGGGGAAGGGGGATCTTCCCGACGAGACGCCCGTCGTGGTCGGTCACATAGACGTAGTAGAAGTCTTCCCTCACGTCGGGAAACGCGAGGCGGATCTTCTCGATGGCGCGGGCGGCGGTCCGGTCCTGCCGCACCGAGACCACCTCGAGCTGCATGATGCCGCCGGCCGACTCCTCCGGGTAGAGGAGGAGCTGGGTGATCTCGGCGCGGTCCTCCTCCTCGAGGAGGTCGACCACCTCCGTCGCCTTGTCCTCCTCGAGCTCCGCGACGACGTCGGCGGCATCGTCGGAGGCCATCTCCTCGACGGCGTCGGCGATCTCCCGGGGGGTGAGACGCTCAAGGATCTCCTCGCGAACGTCGTCGCCCATCTCCACGAGAACGTCGGCGCTGAACTCCTCGGGGAGGATCTTCAAGAGCGCGACGCTTTCGTCCTCCTCGAGGTGGCGCGTCGCGGCCGCGATGTCGGCCGCCACGACCGACTCGATCTGCCGGAGGACCCCGGAGGTGTCGTTCGCCTTCAGAAGGCCGGAAAGACGTTCGGCCAGCTCTTCGGAGTGAATCTCCATCGCAGCGCCCGGCGGGACGACGTCGGGCGGGGGGATCATTCCCCCTCGGGCGCCGCGACGCTCCCGGCTGTGGCCTCGGACAGGCGTCCTCGGGTCGGTGCCTCTCCGATCCGGTCGGGCGTCACCGCCCCACCGGAAATGACCAGTTTCAAGCCGTCCTCCACGGAGATGTCCAGCTCGATCAGGTCCTCCGCGGGCAGGAAGAGCAGGAAGCCGGAGGTGGGGTTCGGAGTCGTCGGCACGAAGACGTGGAAGAACTCCTTGCCGGTCCTCTGCACGAGCGGGCCCCGGTGGACGGAGGTCACGAAGCCGATGGCCCAGCTCCCCTTCCGGGGGTACTCGAACAGAACGACCCGTTCGAAGAGGTTCTTCCGGGACCCGATGACCCCCTCTCCGATCTGCTTGACCGCGATGTAGATCTTACTGATCAGGGGGACCTTCGCAAAGGACTGTTCGAACCAATGGATGATGGTCCGGCCGATGATGTTCGAGGCGAACACCCCGACCAGGATCACGAAGAGGATGGTGACGAGGAATCCGAGACCGGGCACCTCGTAGCCGAGCCAGCGGGCGACCCAGGGCTTCACGGTGCCGTCGACCGCGGTGAAGACCTTCACCAGAACCCAGGCCGTGATCCCGACGGGTAGCAGCGCCAGGATTCCCGTCAGGAAGTAGCGACGCACGTGGGAGAACATCTACCTGTCTCCTGGTGGTGGGACCTCGGGGCGACCGCCGCCTTGCTCGGGCTAGCCCGGATCGTTCATGAAGATCGTCGCGAGATCGCGGAGACGCCCCCCGGTCGGGCTCCCACAGGGGTTCGGACCCGAGGCGTATCTTAATGATACGTCGCAGGGTACGGACCCCGAAGACGCCCGTCCGGGGGAGCGTATCGGCGATCGTAGCAGATCCCTCATGAATGATCCGGGCTAAGGGGCTCCGACCTCTTCCTTCAGGATCCGCACGCGGATGATACGCTGTCGGTGGACGCGATCGATGATGAAACGTAGCCCCTGGTAGGTGACCGCCTCCCCCGGCGTCGGCACCTTGCCCACCAGCTCGTAGATGAAGCCCCCGAGAGTGTCGCTGTTTTCCGTGGGCAGGTTGAGGTTGATCTCCTCGTTGAGATCGTCGATGTCGATCTTCGCCGCCACCCGGTAGGAGCCGTCGGCCAGAGGCTCGAGAAGCGTCTCCTCCGTATCGTACTCGTCTTCGATCTCGCCGACGATCTCTTCCAGCACGTCCTCCAGGGTCACCATGCCCGACGTGCCGCCGTACTCGTCGACGACGATCGCCAGGTGCGTCTTTTGCTCCTGGAACTCGCGGAGCATCTCATCGATCTTCTTGGTCTCCGGTACGAACATGACCGGTCGCACGTAGTCCCGGACCGGCGTGTCGTCGCCGTGCACGGACCCGTCCCGCACGATCTCCTTGACGTGCACCGCTCCGACGATCTTGTCGACCGACTCGTCGTAGATCGGTATGCGCGAGTGCCCGTGCTCGGCGATGAGCTTGAGCACGTCCTCCCGGGTGGTGGAGGCGTCGGCCATGATCATGTCGATCCGGGGGACCATGACCTCGCGGGCCGTCGTCACCCCGAACTCGAAGATCGAGTGGAGGAGCTCCCGCTTCTCGTCCTCGAGACGTGGCGCCTCGTCGTCCTCCTCGGCCACCGCCTTGAACTCCTCGGCGGCCACCAGATCCTCCTCCGCCTCGTCGGAGAGGCGGAGCTGAAGGCGGCGCACCGACCACACGAGCGGCTTGAAGACCGTGTCCACGACGGCGTAGATCCTCACGAGATGGAAGGCGGCGATCTCGGGCCGGGCGGTGACCATCGCCCGCGGAATCGATCGCCCCAGGACCGCGAGGAGGAGTCCCGCGATCAGCCCGGGACCGACGACCTGGCCGGGCGTCACCGGCTCGGCGCGGGAAACCACCAGCAGGAAGCAGAGAATCGCCCCGGCCGCGAACACTCCGCTCGAGAGGGTCGTGGTCACGATGACCTGGTGCGGCGTGCGCACGTATTCGAGAATCCGCTCCACGCGTCCGTTGCCGCGCTCCTTGATCCGACGGAGCTGGGCCTCGGTGAGCGAGAGGAACACCTGCTCCGACGCCGAGACCACCGCGAGCAGGACCCCGAAGAAGGCGACGCCCAGCGCCGCGAACGCGAGGGTGAACCCGGGGGTCAGCACGGCGTCCCGTTCCGGAAGAAGCGGTCGAGGTACCGACGCTGGCGATCGAGCATGCGGCGGCGGTCCCGCGGGTGGTCGTGACGGTATCCGAGCACGTGCAGGGTTCCGTGGAGGGCGAGCCGCGCGAGCTCCTCGGCGAGAGAGCATCGAGCTTCCTCCGCCTGCCTCCGCGCCACCCCGGGCGCCACGTAGATCTCCCCGAGGACGCCTCCGGAGTGCGGCTCGTCCACGTAAGAGAAGGAGAGCACGTCGGTGGGCGCGTCGATTCCGCGGAAGTCGCGGTTGATCCGACGCATGACTCGATTTCCGACGAATGCGACCGCGAGCTCCCCCGCGGGGGCGCGCTCGGCCGCCAGCGTCTTTCGCAGGAGGTCACGAAGTCGGACCCGGTCCACTCCGTAGCTCACCCTCAGGCCGCGGATGGCGATGCCGTGTTGGGGGCCCGGTTCGTCCCCGGACGGTCGAGTCGGTGACTCGCCTATGGTCTCTCACCTCCCGGTACGCTAGCCCGGACTACCCATGAAGATCGTCGCGAGATTGCGGAGACGCCCACCGGACGAGCACCCGCAGGGGTCCGGACCCGAGTCGTATCTCGACGATACGTCGCAGGGTACGGACCCCGAGGACGCCCGTCCGGTGGCGCGTATACGCGATCGCAGGAGATTCTTCATGGGTAGTCCGGGCTAGAGGGGGTCTTTTTCTTCCGGTCGCGCCGACCGTCGAACTCGTCGAACGCCTGAATGATCTCCTGCACCAGATGGTGGCGGACGACGTCCTCGTCCCCGAATCGTACGAAGTGGATGCCCTCGATGCTCCTCAGCACGTAGCCGATCTTGAGCAGCGCCGACTCCTCGGTGCGCTCGAGGTCGATCTGCGTGTCGTCTCCGGTCACGATCGCCTTCGCGTCGTTGCCGAGTCGGGTGAGGAGCATCTTCATCTGGAGGAGCGTCGTGTTCTGCGCCTCGTCCAGAATGACGATCGATCGGTTGAGCGTCCGTCCGCGCATGTAGGCCAACGGCGCCACCTCGATCGTGCCGTTGTCGAGGTATTTCTGAACCCGATCGAGGGGCATCAAGTCGTGGAGGGCGTCGTAGAGCGGGCGCAGGTAGGGCCCGACCTTCTCCGTGAAGTCGCCGGGCAGGAAGCCGAGGCTCTCTCCCGCCTCCACCGCCGGCCGGACGAGGTGAATCCGCTCGATCTCCCGCCGGTTCAATGCGGAGAGGGCGGCCGCCATGGCGAGGTACGTCTTCCCCGTGCCGGCCGGACCGATCGCGAAGATGATGTCCCGGGATTCGATGGCGCGAACGTACTCGGCCTGCTTCACGGTGCGCGGGACGACGTTCTTGCGGAGACCGTGGAAGGGTCGGAGCTCGTTGTCGCCGTTCAGAGTCTCGAGCGCCTGACCGTTCTCCTCTCGAACCATCCGGACGGCATACCGGACATCGGAGGGACTCACGTACCGGCCTTGACCGGCGACCGAGAGGAGGCGTTCGAAGATCTCCGCGAGATCCTCGATTTCTCCGGGAGGTCCTTCGAGCAGGATCTCCGTGCCGCGGGCGACGATGCGGGAGCCGAAGAGATCGCGGATAATGCGCAGGTTTGCGTCGTTCTGCCCGAACACGCTGACGGGAGAGACCTCTCCCAACTCAATGCGTCGGGTGGACTGCTCGCTCAATCATTCTCCTTCGAAGCAGCGGTAGGAAGAAAGCGGGAAGGCCACTTCCCCCCTCCATCCATGATGATCGGAGATTGGGACGAATGTTTCCAGTCCCCCCGACGAAAATCGGTTCCGAGGGAGCGACGGCGAAGGACGGGAAGGGGCGAGCGCCATGCCCATAATTTGCCAAAAAGCAATGGGTTAGGCCGATTTGCGCGCGGCCGGGACCCCGCCCGCATTTCTCCCCGGGCCCGCGACGGGTGGGGGGGAGATGCGGGCGGGCACGGCGACCGGCCCGAAGAGACCGACACGAGATCGACAAGAGATCGACACTAAAGGGCCTCGCCACGTCCCGGCCGGGGATCGGCGAGGCCCTTCTCCACATCCGCGGGATCGAGAGATCCCGGGGCTCTCCCTACGGAGAGCTGATTCATTGATACAAGATGCAAGTACCGAAGTCAAGAACCATTGATGTCAAGAATCATCGCTCTCCGATTCGTGGTTCGTTTCGGAACCCCGACGATTCGAATCGTGCTCCGGAGGACAACCCGGGTCGGCGGTTTCGCTCGTAGCGATCTCCGCTTCCGCGCCCGCGAGGATTCTCCGGGCGCGCTCCTCGTTCTCCGGGGCCACGAGGAGCTTCACTCCTCGCGTGACCTGGAGCATGGGGAGTGCGCCGCCGGCGTCATCGCTCAAGATCACGTACTCGATTCCCTCCTCGGCAAGCCAGGACGCGGCGAGATCGGCCTCGACCTCGTTTCCGAAGGTCGCCACCACGACGGCATCGTTCTCGTTCACGGCGCCCTCCCCGTCCCCTCAAGATACCAGACGAACGATCGGCCGTGCACATTACCGGCGCCCCGGCCCGATGGCCTCGGGCTATTACGGGAACACGACCGAGAACGCCGCCCGTCCCTCCCCGGCGTCCTCCAGCGAGAAGTCGAGATCGTGTCCCTGGAGAATCTCCGCCACGACGGTCAACCCGATCCCCTGGCCGTCGCTCTTCGAGGTGTAGAAGGGGGAGAAGAGCTGATCGCGGACCTCGGGGGGAACGCCTCCGCCGGTGTCCTCGATCACGAGAACGGCGCGGCCCCGTCGTCGCCGGTATTCGACGTGGATCTCGCCGTTCTCGCCGATCGCCTCGAGCGCGTTTCGAACGACGTTCACGAGCACCTGCTGCATCTGCGCCGGATCGAGGAGGACCGGCGGAATCGTCTCGTCGACGGCTTGAACCCACTGCACGTTGCGCTCGACGCACTCGTCCTGAAACAGCGTTCGCGACTCCTCGAGGAGCGCCTGGACCGAGGTCGGCTCGGGAGCGGGCGCGGGAAGCCGAATCACGTCCGCGAACGTGCTCATGAACCGGTTCAGTCCTTCGGTCCGGGACACGGCCACGTCGATTGCGTGCTCGAAGTCCTCGCGATCGACCTCCCCGACCTGACCGGCGTAGCGGCGGCAGGACCGCAGGAGGCTCGTGACCGAGCCGCTCGTGTTGTTCACCTCGTGGGACATCATGCGGATCAGCTTCTCGTAGGACGCCCTCTCCGATCGGCGCAGCTCTTCGGTGAGCTCCTCGAGCACGACGAAGGCGCGGGAGAATCCGCGGTCCGTGAACGCCATCTTCTGGCACTTGATCCGGCGCCGGCCCCGCAGCGGCACCACGCGGGTCTCTCCGATCTCCAGGTCGCCGAGCGCGAGGGCGAACGGCGAGGCGAGCTCCGCGAGTCGGCGTCCGGCGGCTTCCCCCCGACCGACGTCGAGCATCTCCTCGGCGCCCGGGTTGATGCGCGTGATCCGCCCGTCGAGATCGAACGTGATCACCCCCGACGGTCGCACCTGCAGGATCTTCCCCAGAAACCGCTCCTGCTCCTCACCCCGGATGCGTTCCTCCCGGAGGTGCTCCGCCATCCGGTTGTAGACGTCGACGAGCGGCCCGAGCTCCGGGTAATCCACGGCCGGGAACCGGGTGTTGAAATCGCGGGAGGCGAGGAAGTCGACGCCGGATCGGATGATCTCCAGCGGCCGGAAGAGCGAGGAGAGGAGTCGCAGGGCGATCGCGAAGGAGACGACCACCGCGACCTCGACCGCGAGGAAGCCGATCGGACGGTCGCGGAGCAGGAAGAAGGCCGTGCCGGCGAAGACGACGTGGATCGCGATGAGATACACCAGAAAACGGCGCTGCAGACTCACACGCGGATACCGTACTTCTCGAGGCGGCGGTAGAGGGCGGCGCGGCTGAGTCCGAGGGACTCCGCCACCCGGCTGAGGTTCCCCCGGTGGTGCTCGACGCTCTTGCGGATCATCGCGCGCTCGATCTCCTCGATGGTCATGCTTCCGACGGGGGGAAGCGGGTCGTCGCCGGGGCCCCGCTCCTCCGGGGGCAGGGCGCACGCAAAGTCGGCCGGCGCGAGCTCCGCCCCTTCGCTCACGAGGATCGCGCGCTCGACCAGGTGCTCGACCTGTCGCACGTTCCCCGGCCAGGCCCGGTTCGACAGCCACTCGAGCGCTTCCTTGGTGATGGTCAGGCCGGGGCGGGAGTACGTCTCCCGTGCCCGGCGGCAGAAGTGCTCGGCCAGAAGGGGGACGTCCTCTCTCCGGTCGGCCAGCGAGGGGATCTGCACGGGGATCAGGTTGATCCGGTAGAAGAGGTCCTCGCGAAACGTCCCGGCGGCGACGGCGGCGGCCAGATCCCGGTTCGTGGCCGAGATCACCCGCACGTCGAGAGAGCGGGTTCGATCGGTGCCGAGAACCTCGTAGGTGCGATCTTGCAGGACGCGGAGCATCTTGACCTGGCAGCTCGGATCGAGCTCGCCGATCTCGTCGAGCAGGATGGTTCCCCCCGCGGCGCGGGCGAATCGCCCTTCCCGATCCCGGTGGGCGTCCGTGAACGCCCCCTTCACGTGCCCGAACATCTCGCTCTCGAAGAGTGGCGCCGGAATCCCCCCGAGGTTCACTTTGACGAAGGGGCCGTCCCGCCTGTGGCTGTTCCGATGAACGAGCTCGGCCACGACCTCCTTGCCGGTACCGCTCTCCCCCGTGATCAGGATCGACGCGTCGGTCGCCGCCACCCTGGCCGCCATCCCCACCGCCTCCAGGAACGCGCGGCTCTTCCCGATGATGCCTCCGAGGTCGTACCGCTGCTCGAGCGCTTCGCGATTCAGAGGAGGCCCGGCCGCGCTCTCCCGTTCCGCCAACCCGAGAGCGGTCCGCGTGACGTGGAGGATCTGTTCGTCGTTCCACGGCTTCGTGATGAAGTCGCGGGCACCCGCTTTGATTCCCTCCACGGCGAGCTCGATCGATCCCCAGGCGGTCATGAGGACGACGGGCAGGTCGGGGCGGCGGGAACGGATCCGGCTCAGGAGCTCGAGCCCCTCCTCTCCCGTGGTCCGCCGGGAGAAGTTCATGTCCTGGAAGACGAGCTTCACGTCGGGGGAGTCGACGTGCCGGAGCGCCTCTTCGGGGCCCGCCGCGGATCGCGATCGATAGCCGGCCTGCTTGAGGAGCAGACCCAGAGAGGCGGTGACCGAGTAGTCGTCGTCGATGACGAGGATCATCGTCTCACTCGTACATCAGCGCTCGCGCGGGCTCGATCCGGGTCGCGAGCCAGCTCGGATACAGCCCGCAGAGAAGTACGAACCCGTACATTACGGCAAGGACGGTCGCCAGAGCGAGCCCGACGACGGACCACGGCTCGTCGATCACTCCCAGGAGAGGGAACTGCAGGTAGATGGCCGTTCCGATCGCCATCGCGATCGTGGCCAGGGCGAGGAGCTCTCCGAGGATCTGGGCGCGGACTCCGGAGGCCGTCGCCCCCAGGGCCCGGCGCAGCCCGATCTCGCCCGTACGCCGGGCCACGCTCTGCCAGAGCACCCCGATGAGGCCCAGTCCGACCATGATCACGAGAAAGGCCGCCACGACCCCGAGTACGGCTACCGGGATCAGATTCATCCTGATCTCGCGGGCCCGGAGATCCTCGAGCCGGTCGATCGTCGGGGTCCAGTCGGGAGCCATGCGGCGGATGAGCTCGAGAATCTCCTGCTCCGCCCCGGCCGGCGCATCCGGCTGAGTCCGCAGAGCGAAGGTCCCCGGGAGAAACGTGTCGGGATCGGTCCAGTCGAGGAACTCGAATGCCGTGAGAGTCGCCGGTCGGTGCTCGCCGTCTCGCCGGTACGGACGGACGACTCCGATCACCCGGCTCGGCCTCTCGCCTTCTTCCAGCGTCGACCGTCCGTCCTCATCCAGCTCGGGGACGAGCTTCCCGATCGGACTCTCGTCCCCGAAGAGAAGCCGAGCATAATCCCGGGAGAGGACGACGAGACGATCGGTCTGGATCTCGTCCTGCGGCTCGAACCAGCGCCCCTCGACCAACACGAGACGAAGCGCCTCCAGCGAGGAAGGTCGTACCTTCGAGTACAGGATCTCGTGCTCTGTCCCGTCGACGCAGTTGACGGTCAGGACCCGTCGGGGTGAATAGGGGAGATTCGCGGTCATGCCCACGGCCACGACGTCTTCCCGGTTCGAGATCTCCCTCTCGATCGCGCGCAGTCGATCCATGATCTCGAGCTTCGCCTCGTCCTCGAGGGCGTGGAACGGACCGAAGTCCACCGTGATCTGCCAGACGTTCTCGTAGTCGAACCCGAGCGGTCGCCCCCAGTGCACGAGACGGGACGAGACGGCGGTGAAGAGAGCGCACAGAATGAGGAACGAGGCCAGGATCTCGACGAGGATGAGGCCGTTTCGCCGACGACGATTCCAGACGATTCGGAAGAGATGCCGGATCACGAGACTCCCTCTCTCAGAGCCAGGACGGGGTGAAGACGCGACATCCGCCAGGCGGGATAGGCCCCCGAGAGGACGCCGAAGATCGTCGCGAACCCCAGACCGGCGAGAAACACGCGCACGTTCACGGTCAGGTCGGCGTGGGGAACGAGACCGCTGCCCTCCACGATCTCGAGCGCCGCGGCCGCGAGAACGAAGGCCAGGACTCCCCCGATCAGACAGAGGAGGACGTTCTCGACGATGAACTGCGTGGCGAGGTGCGCCGCCGAGGCGCCGAACGCCTTACGCACCCCGATTTCCGAGCAGCGCTCGAGGATGCGGCTCGTGTTGATGTTCACGAGGTTGATGGCGGGAAGCAGCATGAAGGCCAGCACCAGGGCGACCACGTGAATGAAGTCCGAGTTCGAGCGCTCGAGCATCTCCTCGAGCCTGGTCCACGGTTCGCCCTCGATCCGGTCGAAGTCCTCCCATTCGGGAAACTCGACGTGGGGGAGTCGCGACTTGAAGTCCGCCTTGATGCGGCCGAAGGCCTCCCGCGACTCCGCCACGAGAATCGCCGAGAACGCCCCCATGAGCTGGCGGCGATAGGAGGGATCGAGGGTCGATCCGATCGGTACCCAGACGTCGGCGGAGGCCTCCATATGCAGCGGACCAACGTCCCGAACGATGCCCACGATCTCGTAACCCCTTCCGGAGAGCACGATCGTCTCGCCGACGGCGGGGCCGTCACCGAAGTGGAGGCGCCGGAGCTCCCGGTCGATGACGGCCACCGCCCGTCCCGCGGCGTCATCCTCCTCTCCGTAGGGTCCTCCCTCGAGAAACTCGAAGTCGAGAGCCCTCCAGTACATCCCGTCCGTCCGCATTCTCCGGGCCTCGTGACGCTGCCCGTCCAGGTAGGACACGACGGAGCCGACCTGACTCCGGATCGCCATCGTCTCGACGCCGTCCAGATCGCGAGCGTACCGATCGAGGAAGCCGTACCCGGGCGACCCCGACCACTGGACGCCCGGTCCCCTCATCTCCATGTAGTCGATGTGCAGCGTCCGGTCCCGGTGCACCTCGGGCGCGCTCGGCATCAGGAAGTGATCCGTGACCGAGGTCAGGATCAACAGGACGACCAGGGTGAAGCTGATGCCGAACAGGCTGATGAAAGTGAAGAACTTGCGCCGGAGGAGGACTTTGATGGCGACCTTGAGGTAGTTCGCGAGCATGTTCCCTCCTACATGACCTGCCGGCCGTCGAAGATCCGGATCGTGCGCTCGGTGCGCTGCGCGAGGTCGGGCGCGTGCGTGACCATCACGATCGTGGTCCCCTGATCCCGGTTGAGACCCTCGAGAATCCGGAGGATCTCCTCCCCCATGCCGCTGTCGAGATTCCCGGTGGGCTCGTCCGCGAGGAGGATCTCGGGACGGCCGACGATCGCCCGGGCGATCGCGACCCGCTGCCGCTGGCCCCCCGAGAGCTGGTGGGGGAAGTGGTGCATGCGCGCGGCGAGATCGACTCTCTCCAGCGCCTCCCGGGCGAGCGCGCGGCGCTTCGCGCCCGGGGTTCCCCGGTAGAGCAGCGGCAGCTCGACGTTGTCGAGCACGTTCAGGTCGTCGATGAGGTGGAAGGTCTGGAAGACGAACCCGATCTTCTCGTTCCGGAAGCGGGCCAAAGCTCGATCTCCGGTGTCGCGGACATCCGTACCCGCGATCGCGATGGTCCCCTTCGTCGGAGAGTCGAGAAGACCGATGAGGTTCAAGAGCGTGCTCTTTCCGGAGCCGGAGGGCCCCATCACCGAGACGAACTCTCCTTCGCGAATCTCGAGATCGAAATCGCTCAGAGCGATCGTCTCGATCCGGTCGGTCCGGTAGATCTTCTCGACCCCCCGCAGACGGATCGCCGGCGGGCCGGTCGAGGTGGAACGGGCGAGGGCGCCGGGAGCGGCGGTGGCGATGTTCATCGGATTCGCACCTCACGGACGTGGGCGTGGTTGGACATGTCGGAGAGAAGAACGCGATCCCCTTCGCGGAGACCGCTCACGACCTCGCGGGCTTCGAAGCTCGTCAGACCGAGCTCGACGGGGGTCCTAACGGCGGTGTCGCCTCGCAGCACGAAGACGCACCGCCCCTCCCCCGGGACGTGGACGACCTCTCCGCGGGGGAGGCGGAGAGCGTCCTCCCGTCGATCGGTGACGAGGTGGACGTCGACCCGAAGATTGTGACGGAGGGCGGAGTGAGAGGCCTCGGCGAGGTCGACCTCGAACGCGACCGCGCCGTTCTCGACGGCCGGACGCACGGAGCTGACGCGCCCGCGCAAGAGGCGATCGCCGACCCGGATCGTGGCCGGGAGACCGGCCTCGACCTGCTCCGCGTGGACGTCGGACACCGTGGCCTCCACCCGGAAGGAGCTGAGATCCGCGACGCGGGCCAGCTCCGCTCCACGGACCACCGCGGCTCCCTCGTCGGCGACGACCCAGGTGAGGATGCCGTCGCGGTCGGATGACGCGACGGCGCGACGGCGGCGATCGGCGGCGTCGGCTCGGTCCTTTCGGAGGATCTCCACCTCGAGGTTCAATTTCTCGAGCTCCGCCTCCAGGGAGCGCCGCTCGGTGTCCATGCGCGTGGCGAGCTGCTCGAGCTCGATCCGCGCGCGGGCGGCGTCGGTCTCGGCGCCGCGAAGGGCGTCCTCGGTGATCAATCCCGCTTCGTGGAGACGACGGTTCTTCTCGACGTCGAGCTCGTGCGATCTCAGCTCGAGCTCCTTGATGCGACGGCGGCTCTCGAGATCGCCGATCGTGCTCTCGAGGGACAGGCGGGCGCGGCGGCGGGCGTTTTCCTGGAGCGCGATCTGCTCGTCGAGCTTCTCGAGCTCGCGGTCCGCCTCCTCGACGGCGAGGGAGACGATCGGCTCTCCGGGAGCGACCGCCGCCCCCGGGGTGAGATGAATCCGTTCCACGCGGGAGTCGATCGGGCTCGTCAGCACCTGCTCGTGCCGGGGCACGACGTGGCCGATCGCGGTGATCGTCGCCTCGATCGGCCCGCGGTCGACGACTCCGACCCGGTGCCGCGCCAAGTCGATCGAGGGACGGATCCACCCCAGCACGATGACGAACGCAGCCACCGCGCCCCCCACGATCCCGATCCCGACCGCCGCCCGTCGGATCGTGCGCCGCCTTCGGACGGCTTCGTCGAGGGGGCGATCCATGGAAGACATGGGACTCTCCGTGTCGAGCCGTGTCGAGAAAGGGGGGCGCGTTCCGAGCCCGGTTCGGGAGACCGGTTCATGGCACCGCAACGACCGTGCCAGAGAATCTGCGGATTGCGGGGGCGGACGCGGGGTTTCGGGCGTCCCGAACGTCCGGTTCCGGACGGAGCCGTTCGATATCGAACAGAGGAGCCGGGACCGGGGGCCGCGGGGCGAGGAGGCCCGGTCCGCTTGAAGCGGCCGGTGCCGCCTCGCTATGCTGGACTCATCGCGAGGGCAAGCCAGGACGACGTGCCCCCGGCACCCCCGGAAAGGAGCGCGAGATGAGTGGGAAGCCGCCGGTGAGAAGGGAATGGATCGTCTTCGCACTCGGTTTGCTCTTGCTTCCCGGGAGTGCGAGCGCTCTCTGGGTGGAGGGCCACCCCCACGTGCCCGGCCTGCTGATCGTCGGGTTCCGGGAGGGAACTCCCGCGGCGGTCCAGTCCGCGGTCCACGCGGGGCTCGGGGCGGAGGTCGTCCGCAAGCTGGCCCGCGGCCGGATGGACCTCGTCCGCATCGACGAGCCCGACGCGCTGGCGGACCGGTACGCGGGATACGAAGCCCATCCGTCCGTCGCCTTCGTCCAGCCCGACTACTACGGAGAGGGGGGATTCACCCCCGACGACAGCCAGTGGGCGTTTCTCTGGCATCACCGGAACACCGGGCAGTTCGGCGGAACGCCGGGAGCGGATCTGGAGTCCGAGGCGGGCTGGGATCACACACGGGGCAGCTCCTCGGTGGTCGTGGCCGTGCTCGACTCGGGAATCGACTCGGACCACCCGGAGTTCGCCGGGCGGATCCTGCCCGGGTGGGACTTCGTGAACGACGACGCCGATCCGGAGGACGACCATAGCCACGGGACCTACGCTACCGGCCTGCTCGCCGCGAACGCGAACAACGCCTTTTCGGTGGCGGGCGTGGATCACTTCTGCATGATCCTGCCCGTCAAGGTGCTCCGCGACGACGGCTTCGGTTCCACGTCGGACCTCCTCGACGGCATCGACTGGGCGAGCGCGAACGGCGCCGACGTGATCAGCATGAGCCTCATCAACTACCCCGGCGGATTCGGGTCCGCTCTGGATATCACTCTCAAGAACGCGAAGCTGGCGGGCGCGATCAACGTGGCCTGCGCCGGCAACGGCGGAATCGGAGACGCCGACGTCTCCTGGCCGGGGGCCTCCAACCACTCGATCTCGATCGGGGCGACTACGAACACTGATGAGCGCGCGTGGTACTCGGGCACGGGACAGAAGCTCGAGTTCGTCGCGCCGGCCGACAATATCGTCACCGTGCGGTACGATACGTCCGCGGACGGATACTCGTTCTTCGGCGGGTGCTCGGCGGCGACGCCGGTCACGGCGGGCATCGTGAGCATCCTCCGGGGGCTGAACCCCGACCTGCGGACGCGGCAGATCCGATTGATTCTCGCCGCCGGGGCCGAGGACCAGGTCGGTCCCCCCGGCGAGGACACTCCCGGCTGGGACGAGTACTTCGGTCACGGGAGGGTCAATCTCCGCGCGACCCTGCAGGCGTTCCTCGCCGCGACCTCGGCTCCCGACCGGAGGGTGGCCGCGACGACGTCGCTCGAGGTCGAGGCCCGTCCCAATCCGACGCGCGGAGGAACGGTCGTCCGCTACGCCCTGCCCGCGATGAGCTGGGTGACGATGACCGTGTACGACGTCTCGGGACGGCGCGTGCGTCGGATCGTCGACGGGATCCGCACCGGGGGACCCCAGGAGGCGTCGTGGGACGGCCGAGACGACCGGGGACGCGCGGCCGCCCCGGGTCTCTACTTCGTGCGGACCCGGGTCGACGACCGGGTCGAGACGGTGAAGATCACGCTCGTCCGGTGAGCGCGTCCGCAAGCATGTCGGTGATGGAGGCGGCCCCGGCGTGACCACGCCGGGGCCGTCTCGCGTCTCGAACCGGACCGGCTCACCGCCCGGGCCCGGAGCTTCTCTCCCTACCGCGGAATCCGGAGCGTCATTCCCGGGGTGATGATGTTCGGATCGGAGATCTTGTCGTCGTTCCCCTCGTAGAGCCGCTGCCACTGGGAGCGATCGCCGTAGACCTCCCAGTAGCCGGAGATGATGGCGAGCGACTCGCCCTCGACCACGGTGTGCGTGCTGGGCACGTCCCGGGGAATCAGGAAGATCTGGTCGGGGTAGATCAGGTTCGGATCATCGATCTTGTCGCGGTTCGCCCGGAAGATCCGCTTCCAGCGGGCCTCGTCACTGTAGATGCGGGGCATCCCCGAAATCTTGATGAGGTAGTCCCCGGGCTTGACCGTATAGGAACGAGGCAGCGTGCCCAGCTCCTTCAGCTTCCGCTCGAGCTCGGCGATCTCGGCGCTCAGGGGATCGTTCGCGGCCCGCGCGTCGGCGAGCTGGCGCTTGAGCGCGTCGATCTCGGCATCGATGTCCGACAGCTTCGCGTTCGCCGCCGCGGTGTTGTCGTTCTGGATGTCGATCTCCTGCGACAACGACTCGCAGTACGCCTGCGCCTCCTCCTCGGAGAGCTTCTTGTACTCGTCCGGCGAGAGGAAGTCGCCGGAGGAGATGTCCCAGTCTTCGGCCCCCGCCACGACCGCCGTGCTCAAAACGAGCAACCCCGTTCCGATCAGAACGGCGGCGCGCCGGAGGAGGTTTGCGGTCTTCATCGCTGCTTCGCTCCTTTCCGACGCGGGGGTCAACGCCCCAGCTCCTCGATCTTCGCCTCGAGCTCGGCCTTCTTGGCTTCGAGCTCACCGTGGCGCGCCTTTTCGTCGGCAATCTGCCGCTCGAGCTGCGCCTTCTGCGATTGGGCCTCTTCGAGCTTCATCTCGGCGGCCTTGGCTTCACTCCGGGCCTTGTCCACTTGGGACAGGTCGGTCTCACAGGGAGGATTCGATCCACAGCCCGCACCCACGGCAGCCAGCGCAACGACCGCCACCAGGGAGGCGAGCTTCTTCCGGGGCTTGGCGAGCATCGGCCCGCACCTCCTTCTCTCTGCCCATCTCTCTGCCGGCTCGCGCGGAGAGCGCGCAGTCCGGGATCGCCGGGGCGGAGAAACCCGCGAAGACTTCGCCGGCCCTCTCCTCCGTCCCGAAGTGCAGGCAGGCTAGGCAGGCCTACGAAAAATGTCAAGGGAACCCCGGGGGCGCGGAAACCGTGAAATCACCGGTAGATCGACTTGATCCGGCCCCACGACTCGGGCGTCGTGGCCACCGGTCCCGGGCCGGCCGATACCATTCGCACGGCGCCCTGGGTCGTTCCCCCCATGCCCGCCAGGACGCTCCCCGACGCTCCCTGGAAATCGATCTCGTAGAGAACGTCGAAGTAGCTGTCGACGAGGAAGTCATCCCCGACGCCGTTCTCGCGGGTCAGGGTCGTGTGCCCGGGGCTGTTCAAACCGTAGTTGCGCCCGGCGCGGATCGCCAGGATGTCGAAATCGAGGTCACCGTAGATCGCGCCCTGGAGCTGGACCAACTCCGTGGGAAACGACTGGACCGGGTCTCCCGGGACGCGGGGTCCGGCTTCCACCACGCAGCTGATCGGGACGTCGATCGATCGGACAAAACCTTCGAGATCGCCCATGCCCACCATCTCCATGTCCAGGATCGCGTCGAAGGTCTCGACCTCTCCCCCGAGCGAACCTCCCGGAGAGTTGCAGAGCTCCTGAGGGATGCCCGGCTCCTGGCAGACGAAGTCGCGGTAGACCGCCGTGATGAGGATCGTGCTTCCGGGCGGCAGGCCGTTGACGATATTGTGAAAGTCGTCCGGACTGACATAGCTGCAATCCGGATCGGGCAACGTTACGGTGCCGGTTCCGTTGTCCGGCAAGATGCACGGCGGATAGCCGCCGGCGAACGCGAGAGAAAAAGTCGCGAGGATCCAGGCCGGCGTCACGAGACCGGCGGCCCATCGAGTTCGGAACAGTTCGGTGATCGGAGTGATTGTCGGGCTGATTGTCTTCAGGGTCATGATGTCACAACCTCTGAAAAGGGGGATGTGAGCGTCGCGGACGGCATTCCCCCCGCAGGATCAGGATAGACCTCTCGGGGCCGCAATTCAACCGGTCCCGACCCGGGGGTGACGGGGCGCCCCCGGGTGTGGACGGGCCGGCAAAGCACCCTTTCCGGGTCACCGCCGGTCGCGGGCGGGCAGCCGACCCTCCCGCCGAGCGGGCACGGGCTCCGACCCGTCCGGATCGAATCGGCTTCCGGTCCTCCCTTGACATGGGGCTGCTCAGTGGGTGTCATGGTGCGAGTCCATCTTCGGGTCTCGTGACAGTCACGGGACTCCTGTCCGTGGGGCACTTCGGAGTGCGAGGAGGTGTCGCCGTGAATCGGTTCGGTCGGGCCATCGCGGTCGCGAGTGCGCCTATCGTGCTGATTGCGTGTTCCGAGAAGGCCGGGGCGCAGTCGTACTCACTTCGGTCGTACGCGTTCGGGTCGGTCGGGGGCACCACGGCGTCCGCGTCTCACGCCGCGATCGCTTCGGGGGGCTCGCCCGTGGTCGGTTCCGCGGGATCGAGCGCGTACGAGGTTTTCATTGGCTTCCCGTCTCTCTTGAACCAGCGCGGTCCGACCGGGTCACTTCCCGCGGCCTCGGGGCCGGCGGGGGCCGCGGTCACGATCACCGCTCTCCTTCAAGACGACCAGCAGGTCATCGGGGCGAGGCTGTACCATCGGAAGGGCGGGGACACGGACATCATCGGGGCCGACATGACGGAGGTCTCGCCGGGTGGTGGAGAGTGGCAGGCGACGATTCCCGCCAGTTCGATGACGAAGACCGGCGTTCAGTACTTCGTCGAAGCTCGGGACGCGAGCTTCACGACCCGCATTCCCCCGTCGGGGTTCGCGAGCCTCGCGGTCGGACTCACAAACCTCTCGGTGTTCGATCTCCAGGCCGAGACATACGCGCTCGCGGGTCTGCCGATGGTCGCGGCGAACGACGATCCTCTCGCGGTGTTCGACGAGCTCGGCTCCTACGACATCTCCCAGTGGCGCTACGGAACGTGGAACGGAAACGCATACGTCGAGGGTGCCGACGCCGCGGACGCGTCGCCCGGACAGGGCTTCTGGATCATCGCGAGAGGGGCGCAGTCGATTCGCGTGACCGGTCAGTCCACGGATCTCTCCGGCGACTACTCGATCTCACTCCGTCCGGGATTCAATCAGATCGCGAACCCGTTCTTCTTCGACGTCCCCTTCAGTAGCGTCGTCCTCCCCGCCGGCGTGGTGGCAAACCTGCACGGTCACGACGGCTCGGGCTACGTACCCTTCCAGACCACGCTCCAGCCGGGAAAGGGCTACTGGATCCAGAACACGTCCGCGTCCCCACAGATCATCACGATCCCTGCGGGAGCTCCGATCCCCCCGTCCGGGCGCTCGGCGGATCCCCGCCCCTGGGCGCTGACCGAAGGCGAGGAGGGATGGAGCATTCAGGCCACCGCTCTGGCGGGAGACCGCCGCGACGCGGGCAATCGGTTCGGCATGCGGGGTTCCGCGACGGACGACAGAGACGGGCTCGACTTCTCCGACGCACCGAATCCGCCCGGGGACTTCGTGGGCCTCTCCTTCCGGGCCGAGGACGGATCGACCCTCCTGATCGACTACCGCTCGGTCGACCGGGACGGCGCGACCTGGACCATGGAGCTCTCCACCGATCTTCGGGACGCGCCGTACCGAGTCGAGTTCGAGGGATGGGAGACCCTGCCCGTGGGTTGGCGCCTCCAGGCACTCGGGGCGTACGGCACGGTCGAGTGGGATCTGCGGGACGGTCACGTCCTGCGGGGAACGTCCGGATCCACGGGAGCCGTTCGGAGCTGGCACTTGGTCGCCGGCTCGCCCTCGTTCGTCGAGAGGATCTCGGAGGATCTCGCCCGAGCGATCACGGACTTCGACCTGACCGTCGGCCCCAACCCGTTCCGGCGCCCGAGCGGCACGTCCGTCGCTCTGGCGGTCCCGGAGCCGACGCACGTCGACCTCCGCGTATACGACATCCGGGGCCGCCTCGTTCGCACGCTCCTCGGTGGGCCGCTCGATCGAGGGATCCACCGCGTGACGTGGACGGGAAAGAACGACTCGGGCCGAGCGGTCGCCGCCGGCGTCTACTTCGTTCGGGCCAAGACCGGAGAATTCGAAACCGTGCGCAAGGTTCTGATCCTGCGCTAACGGAGGGAAAGGTACCGTCATGAGAACCGCGACCGCGATCTCGACTCTCCTCTCGGTGACTCTGGTCGCCGGGGCCTTCGCCCAGGCACCGGACGTGATGCCGTTTCAGATCAACCTCACCGATTCCACCGGCGCCCCGGTGACGGACTCGGTGGCCCTGGTCTTCGAGATCTACGATCTGGAGACCGGGGGGCTCTCCCTCTGGGGTCCTGAGAATCACGCCGTCCTTCCCGACAACGGCATCGCGTCGGTGCTTCTGGGAGCCGGGAATCCGGCAATCCCGCTCAGTCCGGGGATCTTCGATGGGTCCATCCGCTACCTCGCCGTCACGGTCGAGGGGACGCCGCTCGATCCCCGGCTGCCGATCGGCAGCTCGGCATACGCATATTCAGCCTCGAACGCCGACCGGCTCGACGGGCAGCACGCGAGCGCGTTCGCCGATTGGACGATCAGCGGCTCCAACGTCTATCGCTCCACGGGCAACGTGGGCATCGGAACATCGTCCCCCGGCGCCAAGCTCCAGGTTCAGGGCGATGCCACCCATCACGTTTCGACTCAGGTGAGTTCACGCGCCTATCACGAGTTCCGAAGCGGAGCGAACACGTGGGAGGCCGGTCTGAACTTCAGCGATTCCGGATTCTGGTACATGATCACCTATGGCTCGAACGACTATCTCCAGATCCACACGAGCGGGATCATGAACCTGTACTGCGATCCCGTGTACTTCCGGACCGTTTACGGCAACGGCATCTCCGGCACCACGCGAGACCTCTACATCACGTCGGCGGGTGAGTTGGGATATCTCACTTCGAGTCTGCGCTACAAGGAGAACGTCCGCCCACTCGACGAGTACTCCGAGCGGATCTACGGCCTTCGGCCCGTGGTCTTCGACTACAAGGGAGACGAAACCGCCAAGAACCGGTTCGGCCTGATCGCCGAGGAGGTCGAAGAGAGCATGCCCGAGCTCGTGGGCTACGACGAGGAGGGCCGGGTCGACACGGTCTCCTACGATCAGCTGGTGCCCCTGATTCTCAACGAGGTCATTCAGCTGAGGGAGCAGAACGAGCGGCTGGCGGAGCGCGTCCGCCGGCTGGAGGGGGATCTGACTCGCAGCACACGCTAGCCTGCATTTCTCACCAGGCTCTGCTGCGGCAGCGACGTGCGGCCGTTCATGAGTGTGAAGGTCCGCTCGCATCGGCCGCGCTCCGTTGCCGTCACCCTGGCCCTCCCCGCGCCCTCCATGCGGGCCTCCGCATGTGAGAAGAACCGGGAATCCTTCGCGAAGATCTTGCTCCTGCGCGAACGAACGAAGGGAGACATCCCATCATGCGAACCGCAACCGCGATCTCCGTTCTCCTCTCGCTGGCTCCGGTCGGCGGGGCCGCCGCCCAAGCGCCGAATGTAATGCCGTTTCAGGTCAACCTCACCGACTCCACCGGCGCTGCGGTCGCCGACTCGGCCCTGATGACCTTCGAGATCTTCGACTCGGAGAGCGGAGGAACCTCTCTGTGGGGTCCCGAGAATCACCGCGTCCTGCCCGACCAGGGCATCGCGTCGGTGCTTCTGGGGGCCGGGGATCCGCCGGTCCCTCTCTCGTCCGTCGTCTTTGACGGATCCATCCGCTATCTCGCCATCCAGGTCGAGGGCTCTCCGCTCGATCCCCGACTCCCCATGGGCAGCTCGGCGTACGCGTACCGGGCCGGAGGGACGCCGTCGGGCGTGGCTTCGGCCTCCCGGGCAATCGATCTCAACGCGGACGGAGTCGAGAATCTCGTCCTCCGAACCGTCAGCATCCCGGCCAGCGGGACGATCGTTCTGAGCGGAACCGCGTCCATGGGTGCCACTGTTCCGGTGGGCACCCTGAACTGCTATGGCATCAGCATCAACGACATCTCGGGGGTCTCCTG
The DNA here is from genome assembly GCA_025774805.1 of bacterium. GTDB lineage: Bacteria > ARS69 > ARS69 > ARS69 > ARS69 > JALGZR01. The sequence goes on along the minus strand of JALGZR010000006.1, from coordinate 16,864 downwards.
GTCGGAGCAGTCCTTTCAGTGTTTCGAGAACAAGGGATCGTCCGACAACTACTTCGAATCGAATTCCCACCAGACCCGGACCCTGAGCGTCTCCCCGGGCACAATGACGTTCTACCTGGTGGGGCACGAGCAGCTCGGCGAGTGGAGGGTCTTCAACGCCCAGCTCACGATCATGTACTTCGCCGACACGATCGGAACCGTCTCGGAGCCGACGGTACCCCCCACCGCGGTCTGGACCGGGAGAATCGGGAACTCCGAGATCGAGCCTTAGCCTGCATTTCTCACCCGGATCCGAGGCGGGAGCGTCGGGCCTGGACCGTCTCGACGTCGCGCTCCGTTCGCGTTCTCAGTCGTCCTTCCGGATCGCCACGTGGAGATCGGTGAGCAGCCGCGGCTCCACTGCGGAAGGGCACTCGTCCATCGGCGAGAACGCCCGGTGGGTCTTCGGGAAGGCGATGACGTCCCGCAGTGACGTGCGACCGGTCATCAGCATGATGATCCGGTCGAAACCGAGCGCGATACCGCCGTGGGGGGGCGCCCCGTAGTCGAACGCCCGGAGGAGGAATCCGAACCGGCGCTCGGCCTCCTCCGCGTCGATCCCGATGACGGCGAGCGCCCGCTCCTGAAGGTCCCGCCGGTGGATCCGGATGCTCCCCGACCCCAGCTCGACGCCGTTCAGGACGAGATCGTAGAGCTTGCCCACGGCCGTTTCGGGATCGGTGTCGAAGGTGTCCCGGCACCGATCGTGCGGCATGGTGAAGACGTGGTGGCTGGCGGTCCAGGCGCCCGTCGCCTCGTCCCGCTCGAACAGCGGGAAGCGATTGACCCAGAGAAACGCCGGCGGCCGGCCCTCGGTCCACCCCCGCCGCCGTCCCACCTCGCGCCGCACGAGGTCGAGCGAGGGAAGGGCCACCTTCCCCGGGCCGGCGATGAAAAGCAGAAGATCACCGGTGCGGGCCTCCGAGCGCTCGATCAGGGTCGTGGCCGCGTCGGCGAAGAACTTCGAGGCGCCTCCGGAGAGCGTGCCTCCCTCCCCGACCTTCATCCACGCGAGACCCTTCGCACCGCCTCGGCTCGCGACCTCCTCCAGCTCGCTGACGATCTTGCGCGACCACTCGACACCGCCGGGCACCCGGAGCCCCTTCATGCGCCCGCCCTGCGCGATCACTCCCCGGAAGAGATCGGACGTCGAGCTCTCGGCGAGGTCGCCGACATCGAAGAGAGCCGGGCCGCAGCGGAGATCCGGCTTGTCGGTCCCGTAGCCCTCCATCGCCTCGGCGTAGGTGAGACGGAGAAACGGCGATTCCACCTCGACCCCGAGGACCTCGCGCCAGAGATGCACCATCAGCCCTTCGACGAGCTCGAAGACATCCTCCTCGTCGACGAAGCTCATCTCGAGATCGATCTGCGTGTGCTCCGGCTGACGGTCGGCGCGAAGGTCCTCGTCCCGGAGGCACCGGGCGAGCTGGAAGTACCGGTCGAAGCCGGAGCACATGAGGATCTGCTTGTAGAGTTGCGGCGACTGGGGCAGCGCGTAGAACAGCCCCGGGTGGATGCGACTCGGAACCAGGTAGTCGCGGGCGCCTTCGGGCGTGCGCTTCACGAGCAACGGGGTCTCGATCTCGACGAAGCCCTCGTCCGTGAGGTATCGGCGGGCCGCCATCGCCGCCCGCGAACGGAGCCCGAAGATCTCCTGCATCGCCGGCTGGCGAAGATCGAGGTACCGGTGCCGCAGCCGCAGCTCGTCCCCCGCCTCCTGGACTCCGTCGATCTGGAAGGGAAGCTCGGCGGGCGTCTCGTTGAGCACCTCGAGCGACTCGACGAGAATCTCGACCTCTCCGGTCGCCATCTCGGGGTTCCGGTTTCCGGGAGCGCGCGGGGCGACCTCACCCGTCACGCGCACCGCGGACTCGTGCCGCAGCGCGCGGCCCGCCTCGAGAAGCGCGGGATCGCCGGCCTGCTCCGCTCCTCGGAAGACGAGCTGAACGACGCCGTAGCGATCGCGCAGGTCCGCGAAGACCATTCCCCCCAGATCGCGCGCGCGCTGCACCCAGCCCGAGAGGGTGACCTTCCGGCCGACGTGGCTCGTCTCGATTTCCCCGCAGACGTGACTGCGAAGTCGCGTCGAGAGTTTCATGGCTCGTCTTCCTCGCTGGCTCGCCGGCGACCGGGCCCGGCGCCCGTCTATCTCGTCAGATGCTCGGCCAAATCGTCTCGGGCCACCTCGGTCTGCTCCCCGGTCGAGAGGTCCTTCACCGAGGCGGTTCCCTTCGCCATCTCGTCTTCCCCGAGAACGACCGCGTACTTCGCTCCGTGGCGATCCGCCGCCTTGAACTGCTTTCCGAAGCCGCCCTTCACGAACGACAGCTCACACGCGACCCCGGCCCGGCGCAGGTCGCGGGCCAGCGGCAACACCGCCCGGACCGCCTCGTCGCCCTGAGCGATGAGGAAGGCGACCGGTCCCCTCTCGCGTGGGGGCCCGGCGACCGCGTCGAGCACGATCGCCAGGCGTTCCATACCGAGCGCCCACCCGACGGCGGGCACGGACGGTCCTCCCAGCTCCTCCACGAGGCCGTCGTAGCGCCCTCCCCCGCAGATCGTCGCCTGCGCGCCGAGCCGCTCCGACTGGATCTCGAACGTCGTGCGCGAGTAGTAGTCGAGCCCGCGAACGAGGCCGGGCACGATCCGGTGGCGGATCCCGCATGCGGCGAGGTGTGCCCGGACCGCTTCGAAGTGCGCGGCGGCCCCGTCTCCCAGAAAGTCGAGGATCGACGGCGCGTTCTTCAGCGCCTCCCGCGTGCTCTCCGCCTTCGAGTCGAGAACGCGGAGCGGATTCCGGTCGATTCGCTCGACGCTGTCCGGGTCGAGGCGATCGCGCACCGAGGTCAGGTAGGTGACGAGTGCGGCACGGTACGGGGCACGGTCGACCGGATCGCCCAGGGAGTTCAGATCGACGGTGAGATCCTCGAGCCCCATCGCGCGGAGGTACTCGCAGGCCACGAGGATGACCTCCGCGTCGACGCGGGGATCCGCGCTGTCGAGGATCTCGACTCCGATCTGGTGGAACTGCCGCGACCTCCCCTTCTGGGGGCGCTCGTAGCGGAACTGCGGTCCGATGTAGAAGAGCTTGAGCGGGCTCGGCGCCTTCGCGCGCAGTCCCCGCTCGAGGTACGCGCGGACGACCCCCGCGGTATTCTCGGGCCGAAGCGTCATCCGGTCGCCCGAGCGGCTTTGAAACGTGTACATCTCCTTGGAGACGATCTCGGTCGCCTCGCCGACGCCACGCTCGAAGAGCTCGGTTCTCTCGAAGATCGGGGTGCGGATCTCGGTGAAGCACGCCGCGGAGAGAACCCGGCGCGCGGTCTCTTCCATCTCCTGCCAGCGCAGGATCTCGGGGGAGATCAGGTCACGGGTTCCCCTGAGGGCCGTGAGCTTCGCCAACCGCCCGATCCTCCCGGAAGAAGTACCACCCCGCGGCCACGCCCAGCGTGTTCGCGATCAAATCGAAAGCGTCCTGCTGCCGGCCGGGCACGAATCCCTGATAGAACTCGTCGACACACCCCATGAAGACCCCGAAGAGAAGGGTCCACACCAGGTGCCGCCCCGGCTCCCATCCGAAGGGCCGGTACGCCCGCGCCACGAGCCACCCGAAGACGAAATACTCGCCGAAGTGGGCGAGCTTGTCCCGGATCGGAATCCCTTCGGGATGCGTCTTCAGATCCGGGATGGACGAGGCACCCAGGATCACGGTCGCCCACAGCAACGGAGGCGCCCAGCCCGGCAGGGCCCGCCCCCGGGGCCGATCCCTAGCCCGCATTTCTCACCAGGCTCGTCGCGAGGCTGCGGATCGTCGTGACTGGCGAGAAGATGCGGGGATTTCGCCCGAGGCGGGGCCGTAGCCCCGTCGCAGGGCGGAAGCTCCGCAACGACGAAGCCAGGCGCGGCTTTGCCGCTGCCGCAGCAGAGACTGGTGAGAAATGCGGGCCAGGGCTGGTGGCGTCGATGGCGGGATCTCCGGTCGGCCGAACGTCCGCGAAGGAAGCGAGGAAGGTAGCACCGGGGGGGGAGAGGGTCAATCGGGCGTCCGTTCGCGGGCCGGGACCCCCGGGGCGCCGCGGACGGACGACTCGGCGCGGCGGCGGAGACGATCGTGGGGCGAAAGGGGCACGCCTACCGGTCGTTCGCGGTAGGTTGGGGAGAGATCGGGGGGCGCGAGGACCACGCGAGACCGCAACGGTGCGGCACGGGTCGTCCGAGGACGATCGTCGGCCGGCCAGCGAAAGGTGATGTCATGGAGCTCTCGGGACTGCATCTCCTTCTGACGTTTCAGTGCACGTTCGAGTGCGATCACTGTTTCGTCTATGGCAGCCCCTGGCAGAGGGGCACGATGACCCTGCGTCGAATCGACGAGATCCTGCGCCAGGGCAAAGAGCTCGGCACGGTCGACTGGATCTACTTCGAGGGCGGGGAGCCGTTCCTCTACCACGCCGTGCTGTTGGCCGGCGTGCGCCGCGCCGCGGATGCCGGATTCCGCGTCGGGGTCGTGTCGAATGCCTACTGGGCCACCGACGTCGAGGACGCACTCGAGTGGCTCCGGCCGTTCCGGGGAAAGGTCGCGGACCTCGACCTCAGCAACGATGCGTACCACGGAGACGAGGGACGGCGACCGGAGGTGGACAACGCACGGAAGGCGGCCGAAGAGCTCGGGATTCCGATCCGCGAGATCCGGATCGCCCCTCCGGAGGCGGAGGGAGCGGAGGCGGGAAAGGGACAGATCCCCGCCGGAGAGTCGGCCGTCATGTTCCGGGGGCGGGCGGCGGAGAAGCTCGCCGGGCAGGCCCGGAAGAGCCCCTGGACGTCGTTCACCGAGTGCCCGCACGAGGACCTGCGCGACCCCGGACGGGTGCACATCGACCCGCTGGGAAACGTCCACCTCTGTCAGGGGATCTCGATCGGCAACCTGTTCAGGACGCCGCTCGCGAAGATCTGCGCCGAGTACACGCCGGAGCGCCATCCGATCGCCGCTCCGGTGCTGGAGGGCGGACCCGTCGAGCTCGTGAGACGCTACGTCCTCTCCCACGGCGACGAGTACGCCGACGCCTGCCACCTCTGTGAGGAGGCCCGGCAGGCTCTCCGCACCCACTTCCCCGACACGCTCACCCCCGACCAAATGTACGGCGAGCCGGAGAGCGCCTGATCTTCGTAAGCCCGTGTTCCTCACCAGGCGCGGCTTCGCCGCTGCCGCAGCGGAGCCTGGTGAGACAGCGGGCTAGATCTCGAAGCTCGTGACCGCCACGTGGCGCTCGCCGTCCTTCTCGCTCACGACCCCGACGACCTTCACCTCGGCGCCGCCGAAGCGCTTCGTGAACAGCTCGGAGCTCGAGTCGACGTCGAGAAGGTAGACGGTTCCGTCCTCCGTCTGGATCGCGGCGGCGCACGCAGTTCCCTTCTCGTAGTTGCAGTGCCCGCACCCGAGGTTCCCGACGAGCGTGATCTCGCCCTCGGCGGGGGCCGAGGCCGCCTCGGCGACCGTCTCGGGGGAAGGTGTCGCCGCGGGGGGCGGCGTGGATTCGGCGGTGCGGGTCGTCTCGGCCGCGCGGTCTCCGGCGTTTTCGGAGTCGGAGGCGCAGCCGGCAGTGATCGACAGAGTGATCGTCACGGCCGCGATGGCCAACAGCGTCCAGGCACTCATGGCTTCTCCCTCGTTCGTAAGGACCGTCGGATTCTAGCCCACATTCTCTCCACGTCGGATTCGAAACCCCGCGGGAGGCCGTCGCGTTCCGCGGCCTCGAACTCCCCCCCCGGCACCCAGGCGTTCGGGTGGGCGATGCCCCGATACGCGGCAGGGGCCGGGTCGCCCCGGCCCCTGCCCACGCAAGCCCTTGTCGAGATGCGACTTACGCCTTACTCACCAGCGCCGTCTTCCCGTCTCCGCTCGGCGTGGCGGCGCCGACGGTGTCGGTCACCCATCGCGTCGTGACCGACTTCGGACGCTCGATGGGAGATCCGATCGCGCGGGCCACGATCATCTGGGAGCACATCCCCAGGGAGCGGGAGACCGCGAAGAGCACCGTGTAGTAGGAGAACTCGCGGAGACCATAGTGGTAGAGAATCGCCCCCGACGCGGCGTCGACGTTCGGCCAGGGGTTCTTCGCCTTTCCGTGCTCCTTGAGGACCTCGGGAACGATCCGGTACGTCTTGTCGACGGTGTCGAGAATCGGATCGTCGGGGAAGTGCTTCAATCCGAACTCGCGGAACGCCGCAAAGCGAGGATCGGTCACGCGGAGAACGGCGTGTCCGTATCCGGGGATCACCTTGCCGGAGTTCAGCGTGTCCCACGCGAACTTCCTCAGCTGCTCGTCGGTGGGGCTGCCGCCGAACCTCTCGTTCACCTGGAGAATCCAGCCGAGGCACTCCTGGTTCGCCAGCCCGTGCAGCGGCCCGGAGAGCCCGTTCAATCCGGCCGACACGGCGTAGTACAGGTCGGAGAGAGCCGAGCCGACGAGATGACTCGCGTGCGCGGAGACGTTGCCTCCCTCATGGTCGCAGTGAAGCGTCAGGTAGAGGCGCATGCAATCCGCGAACTCGCCCGTCTTGTCGGGAATGCCGAGCATGCGGGCAAAGTTCTCCGACCAGGTGAGACCCTTCTTCGGCGAGATGCGCTTGCCCTTCTTGAAGCGCATCCGATAGATCCCCGCCGCGATTCCGGGAAGCCGGGCGAGTAGATTGAGCGCGTCCTCGAGGGTCGGCTTCCAGTAATCCTCCCGCCGGATCCCCTCGCTGTAAGCCCTGCGGAACTCCGAATCGCGCTGCATCACGAGAATCGCGGTGTCGAGCATGCACATCGGGTGGGAGTCCTTCGGCATGGCCTCGAGAACCTTCCACACGTAAGTCGGCACGCGACGCCGTTCGTTCAGGTCCGTTCCCAGGGCGCTCAGCGCCCTCTTGTCCGGAAGATCCCCGGTGCACAGCAGATAAAAGATCTCCTCGGGCGTCCGGTCCTTGAGCTCGCCGATCGGGGTTCCCCGGATCATCAGACCGATGTCGGGCGGAACCTCCGACGTGTCGCACACCATGCAGCGGATTCCGCGCATGCCTCCGTACGCCTGACGCACCGAGACCTGGGAGATCTGTTCGTCGCCGTGCTCCTTCACGAGTGAGCGAATCTCTTCTCTCCACCGGGGGATTTTCCGTTCCAGGGCCTTCTTGAGCGTCGCCATATTGTTCCTCCTTTTGGGCGACCGAGCCCCGGTACCCCACCGGCTCGTGAAAAGTCCTCGCGACCCGGCTGGTGAGGGATCGGGGCCGGCGATGGGCGCCGGATTCCATGGGAAGCTACTCCCGTCGGCCCGCCTCATCCACTCGGGCGGGAGAGCGGCCGGGAGCCCCCGGGAGGAGGGCTCCCGGGGGCAGCCGCCCCGCGAGCCGGACCCCCCCGAGGTGAACGGACTCGATCCTGGCCCGCGCTTCTCGCCAGTCTCGTCGCGAGGCGGTGGAAAGCCGTGTCCGGCGAGGAGATGGGATGCTTGCGTCCGAACCGGGGCCTTCACCCCTCGGGTGTGCGGAAGGCCAAGACGACGAAGCCGGGCGGGACCGGCCTCCGCCGCGGCGGAGGCCGGTGAGAGATGCAGCCCGGCCCTCGGCCTCGCGGACACCCTTCCCGTCGACGGGAATCGGCCGCTCGCGGACCGTGGCCGCCTCTGCCGCGGCCGAGGGCGCCCGGGGCCGGTTTCCTCTTCCCAACCCGGTGCTCGCTCCCTACCATCCGAACGTTCGTGCAAGCCGCGGGACGTTCGCGTCGAGGGGAGGTGGATCATGGTGGGAGCGGTGGAACCGGCGGCGGGCGTCCGCCCGACGGCCCGAGGGGGCCGTGCCGGACTCGTGAGCGAGGCAGTGCAGCTTCTGTCACGAGAGGGCATACAAGGTATGTCGATCGGCAAGATCGCGAGCCGTACGGGCTACTCCAAGGGCGGCATCATGGCCCATTTCTCGTCGAAGCGGGAAATGGTCCTCGCCCTCATCGGGGAGTCCGTCGCGATGGCGCGCGAGTTCTTCCGGGACGAGCTGAAGAGCGTGACCACGCCCACGGAGCGTCTCTCCCGGACCCTCGACACCTACGGCCGCTACTGGACGTCGGGTGTTTTCGAGGGCGGCTGTCTCTTCCTCAATCTCGCCGTCGACGCCATCGATCCTCACGACGAGATCGCCCGGGCGCTCCGCGGTGCGGCCCGGACGTTCATCGGCGACTTCGCGAGCGTCGTCCGGATCGGCCAGGCGACGGGGGAGTTCCGCGAGGACGTGGATCCCGACGACGTCGGGGAGCGTCTCATGGCGCTCTGCGTGGGATGCGGCTGGACGTACCGCATGACCGGCGAGGCGAGCATCTTCGAACGGATGCAGCCGGCGGTCGATCGAATCGTCGAGGGAATCCTTCGCCCAAAAAGCCGGAAACCCCAGCCGGTGGGCTGAGCCGCGGCCGTCTCTTCATCCGACCGATCGGCCGCGACATCACCGGCGCTTCCCTGCCTCCTTCGCCTTCGCGGCCACGGCAGAGGCTGGTGAGATATGCAGGCTAGACCCCTCCGCCGAACACCATCTTGAGGGCGGCGAGAGTGGCCATGGTGATGAGCACCCAACGGATCCAGCCCGGGCCGCGCTTCACGGCCGAATGGGCGCCGATCCACGCGCCCGCCATGTTCCCAACGCCGAGCGCGGCGCCCGCGGGCCAGTCGATCTGATCGTGCAGGGCGAACACGATGACCGCCATGGTCGTGAACAGAAGAACCACTTCGACCTTCAGCGAGTTCGCCGAGACGAGGTCCCAGCCGCCGACCAGAACGATCACCGCCAGAAGCGGCATGCCCGTGCCGATCTGAAAGAATCCCCCGTAAAACCCCACGGCGATCATCAAGGGAATCGCGCCCTTCCACCGAATCCGGTCCCGAGAACGATCCCGCGTCCAGGCGGTCGGCTTGAGAAAGAGCGTCGTCAGCACGGCGAGCAGAAGGAGGGCGGCGATCTTCCGGAACGGCTCCGGATCGAGTCGCGCCGCGGTCGCCGCGCCGAGGAACGCCGCCGGAACCGCGGCCGCCCCGAGCGCGAGGGCCTGCTTCGGAAAGAAGTAGCCCTGCTTCGCGTAGGTCGGCACGGCGACCAGATTCTGCATCAGTATCGAGACCCGGTTCGTACCGTTCGCGAGCTGCGGAGGAAATCCCAGGAGAATGAGAAGGGGAAACGTGAAGAGTGAGCCCCCTCCCGCGACCGTGTTGACGAAACCGGAGAGACCGCCGGCCAGAACGAGAAAGGGAAGCGTCGTCGGGGTAACGCCCAAGGTCTTCTCCGGTGACAGCGAGATGGGGAGTGTGGCCGACCGCGCCCGCCCCGGCAAGACCGAGGCTAGCCCGCATTTCTCACCAGTTTCTGCCGCGGCAGCGGCGAAGCCGCGTCTGGCTTCGTCGCTGGGGCACTTCCGCCCTGCGACGGGGCTACAGCCCCGCCTCGGGCGAAAGCACCCCATCTCCTCGCCAGCCACGACTATCCGCAGCCTCGCGACGAGCCTGGTGAGAAATGCGGGCTAGTCTGAGCCCTTCTTCTCGCGGAGGATCGTCAGGCTTTCCCGGGCCTGGATGGCGAGGGGGGTGTTCGGGGCCTGCTTCTCGATCAGGGTCCACTGCTCCTCGGCCTGATCGTTCATGCCGAGCTCGAAGTAGACGACCCCGAGATTGAACCGGGCGCGAAGGTAGGTGGGATCGTGGTTGAGCGCCTTCAAGAAGTGCGCGATGGCCACGTGCGGCTCGTCCTGCCGGTAGGACACGAGACCCAGGTTGTAGAAGGCGTCGGTGAAGTCGGGCTGGAGGCGGATCGCCTCTTCGATCTGGGCGCGGGCCAGGGCGAGCTCACCCCGCCGGTAGTAGATGAGGCCCAGGTTGTTGCGGGTGTCCGCGTCCCGGGGATCGTACTCGAGGGAGCTCAGATAGAACCGGATCGCGTTCTCGTCGTCACCCAACGTGTAAAAGATCAGACCGACGCCGAAGTACGCCTCGGCGAACTCGGGATCGATTTCGATGGCTTGACGGTAGTGCCTGAGAGAGAGGTCGTGCTCTCCCTGCTCGAAGAAGTAGAGACCGAGATCGTAGTGGATCTCGGCCGAGTAGTCGTTGTGGCGGTTCTCCTCCCGGAAGATCTTCTCCGTCTCCGGTCCCCAGGTCAGGAAGGGGGGGGAGACCACGTTCCCCTCCACCCACGCGGCGGGTGGGCAGAGGGCGGGCGCGGGGGAGGATGCGTCGGGAGGCGAGGGGTCGAGAGGGGAGGGCCCCGGTTCCCCGGAGGCGACGGCGGCAGCGCCGAGGACCGCAACGGCGATGAGAGCACGATGCTGGGATTCGAGGTGCAAAGTCGTTCTCCGGGACGGGGCCCCCAGAAACCGGTTTGCCGGAAAGGAACGCAAGTACGGGACCAGAAAACCCGCCGGGGAGCCGTTCGACGGCGGCCGAGAGGGAAATGCCCCCGAGAGAGCCTACGGGGGCGTCAGAGGGAGGTCGGGGATTGGGGTCGGGCCAAAGAAAGCCCTCCGTCCCCCGGAGGGGCGGAGGGCTTTCGGGGAAGATTCCCCGTCAAGGAGTGGGGAATTCTCCCCAAGTTCTGAAGAGCATGCTCGACCCGGCGTCGAGTCGAGCATCTCGCCGAAGTCTCTCGGAGCCCGAGCCCTCGGCTCCGCGCGAAGACCTCGGCGAGACTCGAGAGACCGAGATCATTCCGCGTTCTGTGTGAACATCTCGTCGAGGACTTCCTTTTTGAATCTCCACTGCCCGCCCACCTTGATGCCCGGGATCTTCCCGCGCTTCACGAGCCGGTAGAGGGTCCACTTCTTGATGTGGAGATAGTCGGCCGCCTCACTGATATCCATGATGCCGTTGACGCCCGGAGTTCTCTTGCTCCTCTCCATGTGCTTCTCCCCATGCGATTCGAAGGGCGAGAATGGCTGATCATCGCTGGGATCGACACCGTTCGGTTGGGACTTTAGGGGATTCCCGGAGTGTTCCCGGGGTCTCTCCGCAGCCCTCCGGTGCGATCACGACGACGACCTCTCCTCTCCCGTCGGCCTCGGGGACCGGGTCCCGCTCTCGTCAGCCGTCTAGGGGGCGGATCGGGAGGAAATCCGGAGATGGTCTTCGCTTCGAGAGGGAAGCCGGAATCCCGGCCTCGCCCTCTCGCTAGAAAACGGCAAATCTGCACCTGGAATTGAGCGCAGAATGAGGGCTCCGCCCCGGTCCGGGAGACTTCGCTCTCTTCGGGCCCGCCGTTTCCCGGCCGTCGAAGAGACGGGCCGGCCCGAAGGCCGGCCCGCGGAGCACGGACTGGGGACCGCTTCTCGGAACGCGAGGTCAGGTCGTCTGCGGGGACCCCTTCGCCATCGGCGCGATGACGTCACGGGAGAACTCGGCGAAGGTTGTCGGGGTACGGGCCTCGGACGGCGGCTCGTGATCGGGGAGAAGCCGCCGGTCCTCGAAGCCGGCGTAGATCTCGAGGATGCCGTTCGCCGCGTCCGCCGAGATGCCCATCCCGGTCATCGCCTCGCGCGCCGCCTCGGGCGGCACGGGGACGTGCGTGACCGTCTCACCCACCGCCTCGGAGACGAGCGACGCCGCCTCATCGAAGGTATGACGCTTCGGTCCGAAGAGCTCGATCACGTGACGACCGTTCCACGAGTCGTCGAGGAGCCGTTTCGCGGCGAACTCGCCGATGTCGCGCGTCGCGATCATCTCGACCGGGGTCTTTCCGGACACGGGGAGGAAGATCGACCTCGAGCTCCGGATCGTCTCGAGCGAGGTGAGAATGTTCTCCATGAACGCGGTCGGCCTCAGGTGCGTGACGTTCGCGGCAACCCGGTCGAGCTTCCTCTCGATCTCCGCGAGCCCGCGAACCGGGCCGGTTCCCGACTCCAGGTGGGCTCCGTAGCTCGAGAGGTTCACGACGCGGGGGATCCGGTTCGCCTTGATCGCGCCCACGGCGCTCTCCCCGAAGGAGAGCTGACTGGCCCGGACGTTCTCCGCCTGGTAGTCGGGCGGCGTCAGCCAGAAGAGGGCGTCGACCCCGTGCGTGGCCTCCCGAAGGGTGTTCATGTCCCGGAGGGATCCGGCGATGACGGTGGCGCCCCGGTCGACGAACGACTTCACCTTATCGGGGTGACGGGCGAGAAGAACGACCTCGGCACCGGCTTCGAGAAGTCGGTCGGTCACGACGCTTCCGATGTTGCCGGTGGGGGTGGTGACGGCGATGCGCATCGATTTGCTCCTGAAGGGGATCGGCCGTCCACCCTCGAGAGGGTCGGCGGCCGGGGATGGAAGGGCGCCGACGCGTCGGGAGGCGAACCGGTGGCGAGGGCGCGACCGGTGTGCACCTTCCGGGCTCGGCTGGTACCTTGGATGCTCCTTCCGGGGCGGGGGATTCCCGTCTCCGGAATCACGAATCGGGTGAGGAGAGCCCGATGCGCGCCTGGTTGGTCGAAAGCCCCCGTCCGGTCGCCGAGGATCCGCTCGTCCGGAGCGAACTGCCCACGCCCGTGCCCGGCCCGGGAGAGGTTCGGCTGAGGGTCCTCGCCTGCGGCGTCTGCCACACCGACGTTCACGTGGCCGAGGGCGATCTTCCCCTCCGAGCCGGTCCCGTGGTTCCCGGCCACCAGATCGTCGGGGAGGTGGAAGCCCGGGGACCGGGAGTGAGCCGACCGCGCCCCGGAGAGGTGGTCGGAGTCACCTGGCTCGGCGGGACGTGCGGCGTCTGCGATCACTGCGACGAGGGGCGGGAGAACCTCTGCGCGGACGCGACGTTCACGGGATGGGACCGTCACGGCGGCTATGCGGAGTGGGCGGTTGCCAGGGCGGACGTGACCGCGAGCCTGCCCTCCGGACTGCCGCCCCGCGAGGCGGCCCCCTTGCTCTGTGCCGGGGTCATCGGCTACCGGTCCGTTCGCCTGACCGGACTCCGCCCCGGACAGCGGCTCGGGCTCGTGGGCTTCGGGGCGTCGGCCCACCTCGTCCTCCAGATGGCGCGCCACTGGGGATGCGAGGTGACCGTCTTCACGCGCGGGGAGCACCACCGGCGGCAGGCGCTCGCCCTCGGCGCGGTCCGCGCCGAGGGAATCGAGGACGGCGATCCCGCCGAGTGCCACGCGATCGTGACGTTCGCTCCCGCCGGGGAGCTCGTCCCGGCGAGCTTGCGCCATTTGCGCCGGGGGGGAACTCTCGCGATCAACGCGGTCCACCTCACCGACATCCCGTCATTTCCCTACGAGCGGATCTTCGGCGAGCGCGCGGTGCGCAGCGTCTCTCACGTGACGCGCGCCGACGCGCGCGAGTTCCTCGAGCTCGCGGCGGTCGCTTCCATCCGCGCCGAGGTCCGCACCTACGCTTTCGAGCACGCGAACGAGGCGCTGCGCGACGTGAAGGCCGCGGCGATCGCGGGACAGGCGGTGCTGGAAGTGGCGGGCTGAGAGGCGCCGCGACGAGGGCGGCCGGCCGGTTCGCCGGGGTCAGGACTCGCGGTCGCGGGCCGGCGGCCGACCGGGGTCCTCGTCCCGCTCCCGCCCGCGACCGAGAGCGCCGCGCACCCGCTTCGCGGTCTCGCGCTCGTCCCCGAGCTCCCCGGGAACGTAGAACGACCTCCCGCCCAGCTCCTCGGGCAGGTAATCGTCCCGCAGGAAGTGGCCGGGCGCGTTGTGCGGATAGCGGTACTTCCGGCGGTCGCCTCCCGTCATCCGCAGAAACGGAGGCACTTCGAAGGAGAGACCCTCGTCCCGGATGGCCGTCAGCGCGGCGTCGATCGCCTTGGCCGCGCTGTTCGACTTCGGCGCCGTCGCCACGTAGATCGCGGCTTCGGCCAGGGGAATCCTCGCCTCCGGCATGCCGAGGAACTCGAGCGCCTGGAACGCGGCCACTGCCACCGGTAGCGCGTGCGGATCCGCGAGGCCGACGTCCTCGGCGGCGGTGACGAGGATGCGGCGGGCGACGAACCGCGGATCCTCACCCGCGGCGAGCATCTTCGCCATCCAGTAGAGCGCCGCGTCGGGATCCGAGCCCCGGAGGCTCTTCTGGAGCGCGGACGCGTGGTCGTAGTGACGCCCCGCCGCCCGGTCGTAGAGGATCGTGTTCTCCTTCGCCAGACCCGCGATCGTGGCCGCGTCGACTCGGGGCTCTCCGTCCGGACGCGCCCTCACCCCCGCCTCGAGCAGGTTGAGCGCAATGCGCGCATCGCCGTTGGAGCGGCGGACGAGCTCGTCCAAGGCCTTCTCGTCGATCTCCACGGCCTCGGCGCCGAGCCCTCGCTCCCTGTCCGCGAGTGCCCGCTCCACGAGTCGGCGGATGAGGTCGCTGCGGAGCGCCTCGAGACGGAGCACGTGGCAGCGCGAGCGAAGCGGCGCGATCACTTCGAACGAGGGATTCTCCGTCGTCGCGCCGATCAAGACGACGATCCCCTTCTCGACCGCGGGCAGGATCGCGTCCTGCTGCGCCTTGTTGAATCGGTGGATCTCGTCGATGAACAGAACCGTCCGCCGGCCGTGCTGCCGGTGCCGCGTCGCGAGCGCCACGACCTCCCGCAGCGTCTTCACGCCCGAGGACACGGCCGACACTTCCACGAACTCGGCCTCGACCTCGCGCGCCAGCACGCGGGCGAGGGTGGTCTTGCCGCAGCCCGGCGGCCCCCACAGCACCAGGGAGGGGAGCGACCCACGCTCGACGGAGCGGCGCAGGGGCGCTCCCTCCCCGACGAGGGCCTCCTGTCCGAGAATCTCGTCGAGCCGGCGGGGGCGAAGGCGATCCGCGAGCGGCGCCCCCGGGTCGATTCCGACATCGAGGTGATCGCGTTCCATGGGTCCGGACGGTACCACAGACGCGGGCCGGGCGTTCGGAGCGGACGCGGGCGCTGCCCGAGGCTAGGCCGCGTTTCTCACCGGGCTCGTCGCGAGGCTGCGGATCGTCGTGGCTGGCGAGGAGATGGGGGGCTTTCGCCCGAGGCGGGGCCGTAGCCCCGTCGCAGGGCGGAAGCGCCGCAGTGACGAAGCCAGGCGCGGCTTCGCCGCTGCCGCAGCAGAGACCGGTGAGATATGCGGGATCTAGGCCGTAGCCGATGCGTCGGGGCCGGTCGTGGAGGACGAGGCCGATGCGGCGGCCTCTTCGTCCTTCGTCTCGATCCGGTCCATCACCGGCCCGTGTCCGAAGGTCTTCATCGCCTCGATCTTGCCGGCCCAGATGGGGTCCAGGAGCCGTACGATCGCCCCGGGATCGAAGCCGTAGACGTTCGCGGGAGTGGCCGCGAACTCCTCCACCGCCTGATGAAGTGCTTCGGTGTCGTCCGTGCGACGGATCTTCGCGATCGCGTTCGCGGCGGCCACGAGCTTCACGAGGTCCTGCTCCCCGGGCACGTCGGAAGAGTCCCACTCGTGGTGGTGCTCGATCACCCAGCAGAGGGACTTGGGGAGGTGCCAACGTTCCGCGATCCAAGCCCCGATCCGGGTGTGATCGACACCGAGGATCTCGACTTCCGCGTCTCGGGCCTCGCTTCCGGCCTCGATCCGCTCCATGACCGTGGCCGAGTCCCGCGGGGCGTACTGATCGATCACGACTTTCCCGATGTCGTGCAGGAGCCCCGCGGTGAAGGCCTCCTCCTTCGCCCCGTAGCCCACCTCGGACGAGAGGAACCGGGCCGCGAGGGCGCAGGTGACCGAGTGATCCCAGAGGCGGTGGCGGTAGCGGTTGTTGAAAGTCCGCTTCCGGAAGATCCCCACGACCCCGGCGTTGACCACGACGTTGCGAACGCTCCGAAAGCCGAGGAGGGTGATCGCCTGCTTGAGAGTCGTAATGCGACGACTGAATCCGTAGAAGGCGGAGTTGACGAGACGGAGGTACGTGGAGACCAGCCCCTGATCGGTCGAGATCAGCTGGACGATCTCGCTCAAGTTCGTGTCGGAGTTGCGCGTCTTCTCGAGAACCTGCGAGACCACGTGCGGCAGGGTCGGCAGGTCGGTGACGTTCCGTCCGAAGATCCGGCGCAAGGTCCGATCGGCCTGGTCGGCCTCCTGCACCTCGACCTTCATCGAAGCCGACTCCGGACGGACCCGTGAGATCGCCCCCAGCTCCGTCCACACGGTGGGGTCTTTCAGTGCCCGGTGCATGGCGCGCACCATCTCCGGATCGAAGGCGATGCCCGCGAGCTCCTCGATCCGCTCCATGGCGTACTGGAAGGTTCCCGCATTGCTGTACGGACGGCTCGTGACGATCGCGTCGAAGGCGTCCGCCAGGCCGATGATCCGACCGAAGATGTGGATCTTCTCGCCTACGATTCCGGCCGGATAGCCGCGCCCATCGTACCGTTCGTGGTGACCGAGGATTCCGGCGATCACGTCGTCGTCGAAACCGGGAATCATCCGGACGATCTCGGCTCCCTTCAGTGGATGGGACTTGATGAGGTCGTACTCCTCGCGGTTGAGCTTCGCCGGCTTGAAGAGGATCTCGTCCCGTATTCCGATCTTTCCGATGTCGTGCAGCAGCGCGGACATGAGCAGGGAGTTGCGCTGGTCCTTTCCGAACGTGTGCTTGCCCGCGGCCTCGAGCTCGTTCGCGATGGCGAGGCAGTACATTCCCACCCGTTGGGAGTGCCCTCGGGTGTAAGGATCGCGCGCCTCGAGGGCGACCGTCAGCGCCTCGATTGTCTTGCGGATCGCCTCCCGTCCCTGAGTCCGGGCGCGGGCGTGACCGATCTGGCCGCCGATCAGCGAGCCCAGAGCCGTCAGAAAGAGCACGTCCTCTTCGGCGTAGCCCGACTCCCGCGTCGGGCGCATCACGCTCACCACCCCCACCTGCGTCCCGCC
>JALGZR010000076.1 GCA_025774805.1 bacterium | reverse complement strand
GGGATTCTCCACCCGCAACGCGTCCATCGCGGCCTATGCCGATCCGCGGATCGACTGGATCATCCTCTTCTTCATGCTGCTGGCGGGCACGAACTTCGCCCTCCACTACCGGGGTTGGAGGCGTCCGCTCGCCTACTTCCGGGATCCCGAGTGGCGCGCGTACCTGGCGGTGATCCTGGTGGCGACGCTCACGACGGCGGGAGCGCTCTGCATCGCGAGCGACTATCCCCTCACGCGGGCGGCGCGATCGGCGGCGTTCCAGGTGATCTCCCTCATGACGACGACCGGATTCGCCACCGACGACTACGAGGTCTGGCATCCCGCTCTGCGCTGGATGATCCTCATCCTCATGGTCATCGGGGGCTGCGGGGGCTCGACCGCCGGCGCCGCGAAGGTCGTCCGGATCCTCGTATTCGTGAAGGCGGCGGTTCGTGAGGTGGCCGTGGTCGCGAATCCCCGCGTGGTTCGGACGATACAGCTCGGCCGGGGACGCATCATCGACGCCGTGGTGACCCAGAAGGTCCTCGGGTTCTTCATCCTCTTCGTGTCGATTCTCGTGATCGGAACGGGGGTCCTCTCCCTCTTCGGCCTCGATCTCGAGACCGCCCTCTCGGCCGCCACGACTTGCCTGACGAACGTCGGTCCCGGACTCGGGGACGTCGGACCCACGGACAACTTCGCCTGGTTGGCCCCGTCCGCGAAGTGGTTCCTCGTCTTCCTCATGCTGCTCGGGCGTCTCGAGGTGTACACGGTCCTCGCGCTCTTCCTCCCCCAGACCTGGAAGCGCTGATGGGGGAGGGCCCCGCACTCGCACTCGCTCTGCTCGGTCTCCTCTGTCTCTCGGGGGCGTTCTCCGGCTCCGAGACCGCGCTCTTCTCGATCCCCGTGCTCCGCCTCCGCAAGCTGCGAGAGAGCGATCACGCCGGAGACCGCGCCGTCGCCCGGCTCATGGAGAGACCCCGCCGCATCCTCGTGACGATTCTTCTGGGGAACCTGATCGTGAACGTCCTCGCCTCGGCCCTGGCGGCCGCGGCCGCGCTGCGGATCTCGGGCAACGCCGGGGTCGGGGTCGCCGTCGCGACGCTCGTGATGACGTTCCTCGTGGTGGTGTTCGGGGAGATCGCCCCGAAGACGGTGGCCTTCCACCACGCGGAGCCGATCGCGCGGGTGGTGGCGCGCCCGCTGCTCCTCCTCGGCCGCGTCATCTCTCCGCTCGTCGGGCCGCTGCTGCAAGTGACCGAGCTCGTTCTGGGCAGGGAGCGGGCGGAGGCGCGCGAGATCGGGCTGGAGGAGGCCGAGACCATGCTCTCCCTCGCGCACCGGGAGGGAGAGGTGGCGAAGCACGAGCACGACCTGGTCGCTGGAGTCCTCGAGCTCGGCGCGTCTCCGGTCGAGGACGTGATGACCCCCCGCACCGAGATCGTGTCGCTCCCGGCCGAGCTGACCGTGCGGGAGGCGCGCGAGCGGGCCCGGCGGGCGGGCTTCTCCAAGCTCCCGGTGTCGACGAAATCGCCCGACGAGATGGCCGGGATCGTGACCGCGCTCGACCTCCTGCTGGCGGAGGACGAGACGCCGGTCGGAGACCTGGCCCGACCCGCTCCCTGGATCCCGGAGGTCAAGTCCGCGCTCACTCTGCTGGAGGAGTTTCGCGAGTCGGGCGAGCGGATCGCCCTCGTGGTGGACGAGCACGGCCACCTCTCGGGGCTGGTCACGCTGACCGACCTGCTCGAGGAGATCACGGGGGAGATGATCGAGCCGGGAGATCTCCACAAGGTGCTCTACGAGCGGGTGGCCCCCGATCGCGTCGTGATTCCGGGGCGCATGGAGATCCGCTTCTTCAACGACGAGTTCGGCACCCGGCTCGCGACCCGGGACGCGGAGACGGTGGCCGGCCTCCTTCTGGAGCGCTCGGCGCGCATCCCGCAGGCCGGGGAGCTCTTTCGGCTGGAGGGGATCGAGATCCGCGTACTGCGGGCCGAGCCGAACCGGGTCGTGACCCTCGAGGTCCGTTTCCTTCCTCGCCCGGAGGACGGGGAAGAGAACCGATGAGCTCGCTCGATCCGCTTCTCGCCGCGATCGGGTCGGCCAATCTCGGGGGGCCGGGGGTGCTCCTCCTCGGAGTTGTCGCGCTGATCGTCGGCTCCGCCTTCTTCTCCGGAAGCGAGACCGCCCTCGTGTCGGCGAGCCACGCGCGCCTCCAGGCCGGCGCCAGGGAGGGACGACGTGACGCCCGGACGGCACTGGAGCTCCTGGAGAGATCGCCGCGGACGCTCGCTTCGATCCTCGTCGGCAACAACCTGTGCAACGTGGCGGCCACTTCGGTGACCACCGCCCTCGCGGTGCGCGTCTCCGCAGACTACGGCCCGGAGTTGGCGACGATCGTGCTGACGCCGGTTCTTCTCGTGACCGCGGAGATCCTCCCCAAGGCGTTCTTCCGGTCGCGGCCGACGAGACTGCTGCGAAGGTCCGCGGGAGCCCTCCGCGCCCTGGGCGTGCTGCTCGCGCCCCTCGTCGGATTCGCCGCGGGAACCACGCGCCTGCTGCTCGCCGCCTTCGAGGTTCCGAAGGGAAAGGACAAGCCCGTCTTCGGTCGCGGGGATCTCGAGGCGCTGTTCACGTTCGGAAAGATCCGGGAGGAGGAGGGGGAGCCGGGAGGCGGGCCGGGGGGGAGCACCACACTGCGCATGGCGGGCCGGGCTCTCGACCTCCGCGATCGCACGGTCCGCGACGCGATGGTCCCCCTTTCCGAGAGCCAGACGTGTCCGATGTCGGCCACCGTCCGCGACGCTCGGGATTGCTTGCGTCGCACGCAGAGCCGCTTCCTGGCCGCGCTCGGTGCCGGGGGCCGCGTGGTGGGCTTCGTCGCGGCGAAGGCCCTTCTGGGGGCGGCGGACGACGTTCCCCTGTCGCGTCTCGTGCAGTCCGCCTTCGTCCTCGACGCGGACGATCCCCTCGACGAGGTCCTCCTCGCCCTGCGGCGTCGCCAGCAGTCCATCGGGTTGGTTCGGGATCGGGAGGGAATGACTCTGGGCGTGGTCACCGTCGAAGACGTCCTGGAGGAGATCGTCGGAGAGCTCCGGGCGGCGGGGCTGTCGCCCGAAGAGCCCGAAGGAGGCGGATCCGAAGCTCCGGGACCCGGTGTCGAGGGCCCCGACGCGGCCCGGTCCGGGGCCGGAGGCCCGGAGCCGGGCGGCGATTGACGGCGGCGCGAGGGCGTCGATAGGCTCGGCCCCATCGCGGGGGAGAGCGCTCCTCTCCGACGACGGATCCCCGGACATCCGGAAGAAGAGTACCTTGCCTCGGACCGGGGTCGGGATCGTCGACCGGGCCGCGACCGATCGGGATCGATCGACGGAGGCCCCTCCGAGCGAAGCGACCGGGACGACCCCGATCGGGGACGTCCGAGGAGGCAGTGAGCGGATGTTCTTTCTGACCGACGAACAGAAGATGTTTCGAAAGGTCGTGCGGGATTTCGCGGAGAAGGAGATCGCGCCGCGGGCCGCCGAGATCGACCGGACCTGTGAGATGCCCCTGGACAACTATCGGAAGATGGGAGAGCTGGGATTGCTCGGCATCCCCTATCCGGAGAAGTGGGGAGGTGCCGACGGCGGCTACGTCTCCTACGCGATCGCGGTGGAGGAGATCGCCCGGGTCTGCGGCTCGACGGCCCTGGGAGTCGCGGCCCACACCACCCTCGGGTGCGGACCCCTCTATCACTTCGGGAACCAGGAGCAGAAGGAGAAGTACCTTCCCCGTCTGACGACGGGCGAGATCCTGGGCGCCTACGGGCTCACCGAGCCCAACGCCGGCTCCGACGCCGGAGGCACGGAGACGCGGGCGGTGAAGAACGGGGATCATTGGGTTCTCAACGGCTCCAAGGCCTGGATGACGAACGGCGGCGTGGCCGGTCTCTACACGGTGACCGCCTCGACGGAACCGGAGAAGAAGACGCGGGGCATCACGGCGTTCCTGATCGAGAAGGGGCAGGAAGGCGTCGAGATCGGCACGGACTACGACAAGCTCGGCTGCCGCGGCTCGAACACCGTCGAGTTTTTCCTGACCGACTGTCGCGTTCCGGACTCGATGAGGCTCGGCGAAGTGAATCAGGGATTCCCCCAGTTCATGAAGATCCTCGACATGGGGAGGATCTCCATCGGGGCGATGGCCCTCGGCATCGCGCAGGGTGCGCTCGAGGCGGCGGCGCGGTACTCCCTCGAGCGGGAGCAGTTCGGAAGGCCCATCGGGAAGTTCCAGGCCATCGGATTCATGCTGGCGGACATGGCGACCGAGATCGAGGCCTCCCGGCTCCTCGTCTACCAGTCGGCCGTTCTCCACGATCGGGAAGAACCTTACGGGGTCCCGGCTTCGATGGCGAAGTTGTTCGCATCCGAGACCGCCTGCCGCGTCTGCAATCGGGCGGTCCAGATTCACGGCGGATACGGGTACTCTCGGGAGTTCCCGGTGGAGCGCTTCCTGCGCGACGCCAAGCTCACGGAGATCGGCGAGGGGACCAGTGAGATCCAGCGGATGGTCATCAGCCGGCACGTTCTCGCCGAGGCCCAGAAGACGTTGGGGTAGCGTGAACGCAAAGGGCTCCCCCCGAAGGACCGCCGTTTGGCTCGCGGCCGGCGTCGCGGCCCTGACGCTGGCGGAGGCCCTGCTCTTCGCCACCCTCCGTCCGCCGGGGTCGCGACTTCGTCCCCTGGTCGACCTCTTCGCGGTGGAAGGGATCCTGCTGGCGGTGGGCGGGGCCTTCCTCGTGACCGACCGGCCCTTTCTCGCGGCCCGCGAGATCGCACGGCGGGTCGGGAGGAAGCGGGCCACCGGCGGAGCGGGGGCGGTCGCCGACGGACACGGAGAGGCCGGTGGGGCGGGGCGTTGGCGGCGGGTTCTGGGGTGGGTGGCGCTTCTTCTCGGTGTGGGACTCTTCGGGCTCGCGGCCCTCCTCTGGGCGCTCCGGGGTGCCTCGGGGTGATCTCCTACATGTTGCGCCGGTACTGTCCGCCGACATCGTACAGTGCGTGCGAGATCTGACCGAGGCTGCACGTACGGCAGACATCCATGAGATCGTCGAACGTATTACCCCCCTCGACCGCCGTCCCCTGCAGCCGGGCCAGCGCCTCGCCCGACACCGCGGCGTTCCGCTCCTGGAAGGCCTCGAGCGAGGTGATCGCGAACTCCTTCTCCTCGGGGGTGGAGCGGATGACCTCGTCGGGAAGGATCGTGGGCGATCCCCGGGGATCGAGGAACACGTTCACGCCCACGAGGGGAAGCTCTCCGGAGTGCTTCAGCGACTCGTACCGGAGCGACTCCTCCTGGATCTTCGTGCGCTGGTACATGCGCTCCATGGCTCCGAGGACGCCGCCCCGCTCGGAGATCCGGCGGAACTCGTCGAGCACGGCCCGCTCCACGAGGTCGGTGAGCTCCTCGATGGCGAACGATCCCTGGAGCGGATTCTGGTTCTTCGCCAGCCCGAGCTCCTCGTTGATGATGAGCTGAATCGCCAGCGCCCGGCGGACGCTCTCCTCGGTCGGGGTGGTGATCGCCTCGTCGTAGGCGTTCGTGTGCAGCGAGTTGCAGTTGTCGTACAGCGCGTAGAGGGCCTGCAACGTCGTTCGGATGTCGTTGAAGGCGATCTCCTGCGCGTGGAGGCTGCGGCCCGACGTCTGGATGTGGTACTTGAGCTTCTGCGAGCGCTCGCCTCCCCCGTACTTGTGCCTGATCGCCTTCGACCAGATGCGGCGCGCGACCCGTCCCATCACCGAGTACTCGGGGTCCATGCCGTTCGAGAAGAAGAAGGAGAGGTTCGGCGCGAAGTCGTCGATCGCCATGCCGCGCGACAGGTAGTACTCTACGTACGTGAACCCGTTCGCCAGCGTGAGCGCGAGCTGGGTGATCGGGTTCGCGCCGGCCTCGGCGATGTGGTACCCGGAGATGGAGACCGAGTAGAAGTTCCGCACCCCTTGCGCAACGAACCATTCCTGCATGTCCCCCATGAGCCGAAGGGCGAACTCGGTGGAGAAGATGCACGTGTTCTGCGCCTGGTCCTCCTTGAGGATGTCCGCCTGGACGGTTCCCCGCACGTTCCGGAGCGTCTCCGCCCGGATGCGTTCGTAGACGTCTCTCTCGAGCACCTCGTCGCCGGAGACCCCGAGGAGCAGGAGCCCGAGACCGTCGTTCCCGTCGGGCAGGTCGCCCCGGTACTTCGGACGGGGTAGGCCCTTCTTCCGGTAGATCGCATCGATCCGCTCTTCGACCTCGGCCCGCCGCCCCTCGTTCCGGATCCACTTCTCGCACTGCTGGTCGATCGCCGCGTTCAGGAAGAAGCCGAGCACCATCGGACCCGGGCCGTTGATGGTCATCGACACGCTGGTCGCCGGATCGATCAGGTCGAAGCCGGAGTAGAGCTTCTTCGCGTCGTCGACGGTGGCGATGCTCACGCCGGAGTTGCC
Source organism: bacterium (assembly GCA_025774805.1). Lineage (GTDB taxonomy): Bacteria > ARS69 > ARS69 > ARS69 > ARS69 > JALGZR01. Next base: position 12,256 of record JALGZR010000076.1, on the reverse strand, counting down.
GATCTTCCCGTAGATGTCCGGGCGCCGCGCCGGATCCTCGCCGTAAAGGGTGACGGAGTCGAACGCGGTCGAGAGGCGCTTCGCGGGAATCCCGTGGGACACGTAGTGGAAGCGGCGGTTCGTCCGCTCCGGGCCGCCCTCGCCCGCGAACATGCGGGCCGGATCCTCTCCCTGTCGCTTGAGGGGAAACACCCCCGAGGCGAACGGGAAGAAGCCGGGGACGTTCTCGGTCAGGATCCAGCGGAGGATGTCGCCCCAGTCCTCGTAGCGCGGGAGGGTGACTTTCGGGATCTTCGTCCCCGCGAGGGACTCGGAGTGCAGGTCCTGTTCGATGACCCGGTCCCGCACCCGGAACCGGTACTTCTCTGCCCGGTAGCGCTGCCGGGTCTCCGGCCACTTCTCCAGAGCCTCCCGGCAGGACGGCGCGAGCCGCTCCCGCAGCGCGTGGTACCGCTCGAGGAGATCCCCGAGGGCGGCGGGCTCCCCCTCGACCGGGCGGAGGACGGCGGCGAGCTCCTCCGTCTCCGCTCCGTCGCCGTCTCCCGGCCTCGTCTCCTCGCCGGCGCGCATCGTCGCGATCGCGCCGTGAAGCTGGTACATCCGGCGCGCGATCTCGACCTGCTCGGCGACGAAGCGGTCGTATTCGTCCGAGCTCTCCGCGATCTCCGCGAGGTAGCGCACCCGTTCCGGCGGGATGATGGAGGCCTTCGCCTTTCCGCCGTCGGCCGTCTCGGCGGAGGGGCGCAGCGGGACACCCGTCTTCTCCGCGATCGTCTCGAGCACCGCCCGGTAGAGGAGGGTCGTTCCGGGGTCGTTGAACTGGGAAGCGATCGTCCCGTAGACGGGCATCTCCTCGGGCGGCCGGTCCAGGAGACCTCGGTTCCGCGCGAACTGCTTTCGCACGTCCCGCAGCGCATCCGCCGACCCCCGTTTGTCGAACTTGTTGATGGCGATGATGTCGGCGAAGTCGAGCATGTCGATCTTCTCGAGCTGGGTCGCGGCGCCGTACTCGGCCGTCATCACGTACAGCGAGACATCGGCGTGCTCGGTGATCTCGGTGTCCCCCTGGCCGATGCCCGACGTCTCCACGATCACCAGGTCGAAGCCGGCCGCCCGGCAGATGTCGATCGACTCCTGGACGTGGGGGCTCATCGAGAGGTTCGACCGCCGGGTGGCGAGAGACCGCATGTAGACGCGCGGATCGTGGATGGAGTTCATCCGGATCCGGTCGCCGAGAAGAGCGCCGCCCGACTTCCGCTTCGAGGGATCGATCGAGAGGATCGCGACGGTCATCCCGGGGAAACCGGCGAGATAGCGGCGCACCAGCTCGTCCACGATCGAGGACTTGCCCGCTCCCCCCGTGCCCGTGATTCCGAGCACCGGCGCGCTGCGGCCCTCGAGGAGGGGACGGATCTCCCCCTCGATTCGACGCGCCTCGTCCGGGCGGTTCTCCGCGGTCGAGATGAGCCGGGCGATCGCTCCCGCATCCCTCTCGGGGAGCCGTTCCAGCTCCCCGTCGAGAGGAGGAGTCCAGGTGGGGAAGTCGCACTGTCTCAGGACGTCGTCGATCATCCCCTGCAGACCCATCGCGCGACCGTCGTCGGGCGTGTAGATGCGGGCGATGCCGTAAGCGTGCAGCTCCTCGATCTCGTCCGGGAGGATCGTCCCTCCGCCCCCGCCGAAGATGCGCGTCTTCGAGCCTCTCTCGCGGAGGAGGTCGTGCATGTACTTGAAGAATTCGAGGTGGCCGCCCTGATAGGAGGTGATTGCGATGCCCTGAGCGTCCTCCTGGACGGCGCAGTCGACGATCTCGGCGGCCGAGCGGTTGTGGCCGAGGTGGATCACCTCCGCCCCCGACGCCTGGAGAATCCGGCGCATGATGTTGATCGCCGCATCATGGCCGTCGAAGAGCGAGGCGGCGGTCACGATGCGGACCGGATTCCGTGGCCGGTAGGGTGAGGTCGTCTCCGCTGCCATGGGCGCTTCCCCCGAGCCGGAGCGAACCGGGAATTCGTCTCATGGTGAATCTGGCATTTTATCCGACGATCGGCGGACGTTCACCTCGAATCCTGAACGTAAGATCGGCGCGAATCCGGGCGCCGTCGAGGGGGGCCGGAAAGGCGGGCTTCCGCCGTGGAGACGGGCGGCGGACGGGCCGCCGGCGGCCGCCGCTAGCGGAGCAGCCGGAATCCGCAGACCGCGGCGAGGTGCGGGGTGAGATCCCTCGCGGCGAAGAGCCGCCGGACCCGGTCGGCCCAGTCGGGGACCATCCACGCCGTGCCCGGCACCTCGCGGACCCAGCGGGCCTCGAGAACGGGGGAGACCCACTCGGGACGCTCCCGCCCGTCGAGATCGAGCGCGACGATGTCGAGCTCGGCCCCCTGCCGAGTGACCGCGAGCACTCCGATGCCCTCGACGCCCGCTCCGGGGACCTCGAGCAACGCCAGCCGGCCCCGGTTGCCGTCGGCGATCTCGGTGAGAACCCCCTCGACCAGCGGGTGCCCCGCCGCGTAGAAGTCGAGGGACTCGCGCGCCACCGCCTCGGCCCGATCGAACGTGCCGAGGAAGCGGCTCCCGACCGGGACCCCGTGGAGCCGCTCGACCAAGGCCTCACCTCCGAACTCGAGATACCAAACCGCCTCGCCTCCCTTCGGCTCCATCTCGAATCCGAATTGCCGACAGGCCTCCAGCACGACGGTGCGCGTCCGCCGCTCGAGATCGTCGGGAATCTGCCCCAGGGTCTCCTCCGCCATCTCGGGACGGTAGGGGTTCCGGTGCAGGTGGTGGTAGACGGCCCGGGCGACGCGCTCGTGGGCCTCGTGGGTCTCCCGGGCCAGGGCTTCCACGTCGAGGTTCCCTCCCGGGCCGTCGAGGGCGTCTTCGATCGCCTCGACCGCGTGGCCGAGCACGCGGTCGAGCCCGCCGAGCGGACACTCGAAGATCCCCAGGGCCTCGTAGAAACGGGCGATCTCGGCGCCGAACCCCTCCGCCGGCCGGAAGTAGACGATCTCGACGGGGATTCTCCGATTGATCCGGTCGAGACGGCCGATGCGCTGCTCCACCACCACCGGATCCCAGGGGAGATCGAAGAGAACCAGCCGCTTCGCGAACTGGAAGTTTCGGCCCTCCCCCCCCGATTCGGTGGCGATGAGAAGGGTCGGGCCCTCGGGCTCGGAAAAGCGCGCCACCTCCAGATCGCGCCGGGCCGGGGAGAGGTCTTCGTGAAACAGGGCGACCCGCCGGCTCGTGTGGTACTCCATCTCTCGTTTCAGGACCCCCAGCGATTCGCGGGTGGACACGAAGACGAGCGCCTTCTCTCCCCGGCGGGTCCACTTCTTCGCCTCTCCGCCCAACCAGAGGATCCGAGGGTCGTCCCGGCCGATGGGCTCGGCGAGAACGCGGGCGAATCGTTCGGCGCGCGCCTTCTTCCGGGCGGCGTTCTCCGCCGGAATCGAGAGCGTCTCGAGCTCGAGTACCTCCCGCTCGGGGCAGGGGGGAAGGTCCACCGGCCGCGGAACGCGCGGCGGCAATCCGCCGATGTCGGCCCGCGTCGTCGAGCTCGTGCAGGGCGCGAGCGGTCTCGCCTCGTCGAGCCCGCGCCGGAACTTCTCGGCGGAGTCGAACTCGTCGGGGTGGAGGAGCTGGAGCAGCCGGAAGAACCCGTGGGCATCCGCCTCGATCGGAGTGGCGGAGAGAAGAAGGACGTTCTCGCTGCTCGCGCACAGCGGGGCGATCGCGCGGTAGGCGGGCGATCCCGCCGTGCCCCGGCGGCGGCGGAGCCGGTGCGCCTCGTCGACCACGAGCAGATCGGGACGGGCCGCCTCCGCGAGACGGGCCAGCGGAGGATCCTCGACGAGATCCTCGAGCGCGACGACGCTCCGCCCGTAGACCTCGAACGGATTGAAGCCCGGCCCCTTTTCCCGGATCACGTCGCGCCGGCGGTCCTCGTCGACCAGGACGAACACCTGATGGAACTTGCGGTAGAGCTCTCCGAGCCACTGCACCACGAGCGTCCGCGGAGCGATCACCAGGACCCGATCCACCGTGCCCGTCCGCATCAGGTGATTCAGGATCAGGCACGCCTCGACCGTCTTGCCGAGCCCCACCTCGTCGGCGAGAAGCCAGCGCACCGGGTGCCGTTCGGTCGCGATGCGGGCCACGTGGAGCTGGTGGGGAAAGAGCTCGATCCGCCCGCCGAGAAAGGAGCCGAGCCCGTCCGCCTCTCGCAGCCGCATGAGACGCAGCGCGTCGATCCGATTCCGAAACGCGTCGACGCGATCGACGTCGCCTCGGGCGAGCCGCTCGACGAGGTCGGGTTGGAACTCCTCGAGCCAGGCCGCGGGATCGGCGCCGGGTTGCAGCGTGAGCGGCACGAACGGATGGTCGGCAACCGCGAACTGGAGGACGATCTCCGCCTTCGGGAAGCGGACGGTCATCCGCGGGCCGTCCAGCGTCTCGACCACCCCCGGCCCGAGCTCCCGGTTGTACGCGTGGAGCACCTTGTCTCCGACGTGTATTGTCCGGGGCTCGGAATCCGTCGGCATGGGGCCCCGCGGAGCGAAGAGAAGGGGAGGACGACGAGCCGGGTGAGATCTGCAGGCTAGAAGGGAGCACATCCCGCACCGGGGTTCCAGGGATTTCGGCGGGGCACGGCCCGCGGGGGCCGGCGGCTTGCGACCCCGGGCGATCGGCGCGATACTGCGGCACGCGACCGGTCGAGACCGCGTCGACGAATCGTGCGTTCCCCCTCCGAGGTCGCCATGCGTCCCTATCTCGACCTGCTCCAGCGAATCCTCGACGAGGGCCGTGAACGCGCGGATCGCACGGGAACGGGGACCCTCAGCGTCTTCGGACACCAGATGCGGTTCGACCTCGCCGAGGGTTTCCCCCTGGTCACCACGAAGAAGCTGCACCTGCGCTCGATCATTCACGAGCTCCTCTGGTTCCTCTCCGGGGACACGAACGTCCGCACGCTGCAAGAGCGCGGCGTGACGATCTGGGACGAGTGGGCGCGGCCCGACGGGGATCTCGGTCCCGTCTACGGCCGTCAGTGGCGGGCGTGGGGCGGCGCGGACGGCGAGACCATCGACCAGATCTCGGAGGTCGTTCGCGCGATCCGGGAGACGCCCGAGTCCCGGCGCCTCGTCGTCAACGCCTGGAACGTGGCCGATCTTCCCCGCATGGCCCTGCCCCCCTGCCACGTTCTCTTCCAGTTCTACGTGGCCGGCGGACGGCTCTCCTGCCAGCTCTACCAGCGCAGCGCCGACGTCTTCCTGGGTGTTCCGTTCAACATCGCGTCCTACGCGCTCCTCACTCACATGATCGCCCACGTGACCGGGCTCGAGGCCGGCGACTTCGTACACACGTTCGGGGACGCCCATCTCTATCTCGATCACCTGGGGCAGGCGCGCCGGCAACTGACGCGGGAACCGCGACCCCGGCCGACGCTCCGACTCGCGCCCGAGGTGCGCGACCTCTTCGAGTTCCGATACGAGGACGTGGAGGTCGTCGGCTACGACCCCCACCCCCGGATCCGGGCCAAAGTGTCCGTATGATCGTGAGCTGCATCGCGGCGGTCGCCGAGAACGGCGTCATCGGCCGGGACGGCGCCCTCCCCTGGCGGCTGCCCGCGGATCTGAAGCACTTCCGGCGCACCACCTGGGGGCACACCGTCGTGATGGGGCGGAAGACGTGGGAATCGGTCGGCCGACCGCTGCCGGGGCGCCGCTCGATCGTGATCACCGGGCGCCGCGGCTACGAGGTGCCCGAAGGGGTCCGGATCGCCCGATCGCTCGACGAGGCCCTCATGATGTCCGCCGGGGAGGGGGAGGTCTTCGTGGTCGGGGGGAGCTCCCTCTACCGGGAGGCGCTTCCCCGGGCCGACCGCCTGTATCTGACCCGGGTCAAGGCCGCCCCCGACGGGGACGTGCACTTCCCGCCGTTCGCTCCCGAGGAGTGGGACCTCGTCGAACGGGAGGTCCGCCCCGCCGACGAGAGCAACCCCCACGACCTCGAGTTCCTGCTCTATGCGAAGCGGCGGAACGGGGGAGCCGCGGGTCCTCTCGGGCCGGGCCGGCCGCCCCCTCCCTCTGAGTCTCCCCCGGCTTCACCGCGTTGAGGGAGTCCGTCGGATCTGGGATAATGCCCGGTTCGTCGCGTGCCGAGGTATCCAGCGGAGCCGTCTCTCACCGTCGAGGAGCAGGATGGAGAGCCACGAGATCGCGATCGTGTCGGGGCTTCCGCGCTCGGGGACGTCGATGATGATGAGAATGCTGGAGGCGGGGGGGCTCTCGGTCGTCACCGACGACATCCGGAAGGCCGACGTCGACAATCCCCGAGGGTACTATGAGTACGAGCCGGTGAAGCGCATCAAGGAAGACGTCTCCTGGATTCCCGGAACCCGGGGTCGGGTGTTCAAGATGGTCTCCCTGCTGCTGTATCACCTTCCGCCCGAGGAGCGCTACCGCGTCGTCCTGATGCGGCGGAACACGGACGAGATCCTGGCCTCGGAGCGGAGGATGCTCGAGCGCCGGGGAGAGGATCCGGACCACGCGTCCGACGAGCGCATGGCCGAGATCTTCCGGAAGCATCTCACTCACCTGGAGGGTTGGCTGCGGGATCAGCCGAACATCGACCACATCGAGATCAGCTACAACGAAGTTCTGGAGGACCCCCGCCCCGTGATGGAGCGGGTCTCGGTGTTCCTCGGAGGAGGACTCGACGTCGAGCGCATGGTCGGAGTCGTCGATCGATCGCTCTACCGTCAGAGGAAAACCTGAGAAGCGGGTCCGGCAATCGATCGGTCTTTCATGTCGACCGGACACCCGACGCAGGGTAGAATGACGAAGCTCCCCTGCAGTCCATTCACTACCCCTTGACTATTCGGAAAAGGAGTCATCGTGTCCATTCCCCTATCGAACGCGCGTGTCGGCATCTTCGTCGACGGATCCACCGTCTCCCTCAACGGCGGCCACGGCATGCGTTACGACGTTCTTCGGGAATTCGCCACCCGGGACGGGGCCGAAGCCGTGAGAATGAACATCTACGTCTCCTTCGATGAGGAGCGTGCCCTCGCCGATCACGGATACCGGAAGGGTCAGGAGAACTTCTGTTCCGTTCTGCGGGACTTCGGATACAAAGTCATACAGAAGCGTGTGCACTGGCACGTCGACGAGTCGGGCAACCGGTTCGCCCGCACCTACTCCGATCTCGAGATGGCCATGGACGCCCTTCAGCAGTCGGAGAATCTCGAGCGGGTCCTCCTCGTGACCGGCGACGCCGGATTCACTCAGGTCGTGAAGTCCCTGCAGAACAAGGGTTGCCGTGTCGAGGTCGTCGGATTCGAGAACGTGTCCGTCGAGCTGCGCGAAGAGGCCGACATGTTCATTTCCGGGTACCTGATCCCGAATCTCCTTCCCATTCCCCAGCAGCACGAGCGCGACGCCTGGGGCAAGATCGGCGCGCGCGCCCGCGGTGTCTGCTACAACCACAGCGGCAAAGGCTATGGCTTCATCCGCTACCTCCGGGAGATCGGCCCCGGCCTCTGGATCACCGACTCCCGTCATCCCGACTCTCCGTTCGAGACGGTCTTCTTCCACGACTCGCAGCTTCCGAGAAACGTGGTCTTCCACCAGCTTCCCAGCCGGAATCTCATCTTCGAATTCGAGCTGACGGAATCGGATCGATTCGAAGACGACGTGCAGGCCATCAACCTGCGTCTCGTGAGCGGTCAGGGACGGGGGAGAGCTCCGCAGAACGGTGACGAGGACGAGCCGCTCGCGACCCGGCAGGAGGACTCCGAGGAACTGGGGGACGACGAAGAGGCCGACGACGAGTTCGAGGAAGAGGACGAAGCCTGGAACCGGGCGAAGAGCGAGGAAGAGCTGGCCTGAGAGCCGGCGGGAGCCGGGCCCGAGCCCGGCTCGTCCGAATCATCAGAAGAAGCCGAGCTGGATCCGGGCGGCCTCCGACATGAAGTCCTGGCTCCACGGCGGATCCCAGACCACCTGCACGTGGGCCTGCCGAATCCCCTCGACGTCCGCCACCTTGCGCTCGACCTCCGCGGGGAGCATCTCACCGACCGGGCACATCGGGGAGGTGAGCGTCATGTCCACCCGGGCGACTCCCTCTTCGTCCACGTCGACCTTGTAGATCAACCCCAGCTCGTAGATGTCAACCGGGATCTCGGGGTCGTAGACCGTCTTCATCACCTTCACGATGGCGTCGCGAAGCTCGGTGTTCCCCGTGAACCGCGTTCCGAAGGTCGGCCCCTCCGGGGGATTCGGACTTTCCGTCATGTCGTCTCCTCGTCGGCTCTCCCTCGGCGATTCCCGCCCGGCCGGCACTTCTCCCCGGGCGGCGCCAGGCCGGGTATCGTCGTGTCGGGCGCAGCGACCACGCCGGGCGCGGCGAGCCGACGCCGCGGCGGAGGCCGGTGAGACGAACTCCTCGCTCGCCTCACTCCGTGCTCACCAAACGGCCCTCCTGGTCGAGTGCCGAGCGAAACGTGTGCCAGGGAAGCGTCGCGCACTTGACCCGCACCGGGAATTCGCGGACCCCGGCGAAGACCGCCAGCTTTCCGAGGTCTGTCGCGCGCGCCTCCTCGTAGCTCTCTTCCGTCAACAGGTCGTGGAACCCCTCGAACAGGGCCCGGGCGTCGTCCGCGGACTTGCCCTTGACGCACTCGGTCATCATCGAGGCGGATGCGGTGCAAATCGCGCATCCCTGGCCGGAAAAGCCCACGTCCTCGACGACGCCGTCGGGGCCGAGCCTCAACTCCACGTTGATCCGATCTCCGCAGAGCGGGTTGTAGCCCTCGGCGCGACGGTTCGCGTCCTCGAGGTCCCTGTGGTTTCGCGGGTGACGGTGATGATCGAGTATGACCTGCTGGTAGAGCTCTCTCAGTTCCGGATCCATGTCGCTCTCCGGTCATCGGAAGAACCGGTTGACCTCCTCGAGCCCCTCGACGAGATCGTCCAGGTCCCGCCGGGTATTGTACACGGAAACCGAGGCACGGGCGGTCGCCGGAACGCGGAATCGCTGCATCACGGGCTGAGCGCAGTGGTGTCCGGTGCGGATCGCGATCCCCCGGCGATCCAGTATCGTGCCGATGTCGTGGGGGTGGATCCCCTCGAGGACGAAGGAGAACACGGCCGACTTGTGGGGGGCGGTGCCGATGAGCCGCAGCCCCTCGACCTCGCCGAGCCGGGCCGTCCCGTGCTCGAGGAGGCCGCGCTCGTGGGCGCCGATCGCGTCGATCCCGAGTCCGGTGATGAAGTCGACGGCCGCTCCCATTCCCACGGCGCCCGCGATGTTCGGAGTGCCCGCCTCGAATCGGAAGGGCGGGTCGCTGTAGTGCGTCTCGCGGAACGTGACCATGCTGATCATGTCTCCTCCGCCCATCCAGGGAGGCATCGCCTCCAGGTGCTCTCTCTTCGCGTAGAGAGCCCCGATTCCCGTCGGTCCGAACATCTTGTGTCCGGAGAACGCGTAGAAGTCGCAGTCGAGGTCCCGGACGTCGACGGGCAGATGGGCCGTCGCCTGGGCGCCGTCGATCACGGCCACCGCGCCGACGGCATGGGCGAGGGCCACGATCTCACGGATCGGATTCACGGTGCCGAGGGCGTTCGAGGCGTGGGTGACCGCGACGACGCGCGTCCGATCCGAGAGCACCTTCTCGAACTCCTCGAGAAGGAGCGAGCCGTCGTCTCCGATGGGCGCGATCCGAAGCGTCGCCCCGGTCTGCTCGCAGAGGATCTGCCAGGGCACGATGTTCGAGTGATGCTCCATCGTGGTGAGGAGCACCTCGTCCCCTTTCCCGAGGCGGCTGCGCCCCCACGACTGCGCGACCAGATTGATCCCCTCGGTGGTGCCCCGGACCCAGACGATCTCCTGCCAGTCCTTCGCGTTGATGAACGTACGGATCTTCTTGCGTGCCCCCTCGTAGGCGTTCGTGGCCTCCTCGCTCAGGCGATGGACGCCGCGATGGACGTTCGAGTTGATCTCCTCGTAGTAGCGGCTCACTGCATCGATCACGGACTGCGGCTTCTGGGTCGTGGCCGCGGAGTCGAGGTAGACGAGCGGCCGGTCTCCGATCTGCCGGCGGAGAATCGGGAACTGCTCCCGGACCCGGTCCGCGTCCAGAGCCCGGGGCGGGGCGATCGAGGTGTCCGACCCGGGTCGGGCCGCGGGATTCATCGCTCCTTCTCCGGCGAGGGGGTTCCGGGGAGCCGATCGACCAGGATTCCCCTGAGGAAGTCCCGCACCGGGGAGAGCTCCATCCGATCGAGGACCTCGTTCACGAACGCGAAGATCATCAGGCCGCGCGCGGTCGGTTCGGGGATGCCGCGCGCCATCAGGTAGAAGATCGCGTCGGAATCGATCTGGCCGACCGTCGCGCCGTGCGTGCACTTCACGTCGTCGGCGTAGATCTCGAGCTGAGGCTGGGTGTTGACGCGAGCATCCTCGGAGAGCAGGAGGTTCATGTCCGTCTGCTTGGCGTCCGTCTTCTGCGCTCCCTCATCGACGATGATCCGCCCCCCGAAGACGGCGCGGGCCCGACCCGCGAGGACGCCGCGGTAGAACTGCCGGCTCTGTCCGTACGGAGCGGCGTGACGCACACGCATGTGCGTGTCGTGGTGCTGTCGGTCCCACGGAACGTAGAACCCGTTGAGCAGCGTGTCGCACGCCTTCCCCGCAAGCACCGGGTAGACGTTGTTCCGGACCAGAGCGCCGCCGATCAGCGCGGAGTGCGAGGAGAACCGACTGTCCGGGCCCTGCTCGACGTGCAGCGTGGAGACGGTGAGGGCCTCCGGGCCCCCGCGCTCGATGCGGTAGTGACGGACTCCCGCCCCCGCGCCCACGACCACTTCCCCGACGGCATTCGCGAAGACCCGTCCGGCCCCGCCCGCGGCGTGGTGCTCGATCAGCGTCGCCTCGGCCCCCTCCTCCGCGACGACGAGCGTGCGCGGATGGGCCATGCGGTCCCGCGCGCTCTCGCTCCACAGATAGACCGCATGCACGGGCTCCGACCCGACCACGCCCCGATCGACGTGGACGAACGCGCCGTCCTCCAGAAAGGCCGCGTTGAGCGCGGTGAAGGGCTCTCCCTCGGTCTTCGCGAGGCGACCCAGATGGGGCCGGAGGAGCTCCGGTCGCTCCGCCAGCGCCTCGGCCAGACCGGTCACCGTGACCCCGTCCGGAGGGCCGCTCGTCCGGGAGAACGAGGGGACGAGACGCCCGTCGAGAAACACGAGCCGGGGACCGGTGAGCCCCGGGATCTCCCCCGACGCGACTTCGGCCTCGCGGGCCGCCGTCGCGTCGCCGTTCGACAGCGCGAACTCGCCCTTCGCGATCGGAGCGACGTTCGTGAATCGCCAGTCCTCGTCCTCCGCCGAAGGGAATCCGGAGCTCAGGAAATCGGAGAGGGCGTCGGCGCGAAGCTCTCGGATCCAGTCGGGCGCGGCCGCGCCGCGGCCCTCGGAGAAGAGTGCGTGGGCTCTTGCGTAACCCTCGTCCGACTTCGTCGTCGTCGCCATGAGCCGCTCCTCCCTAGGACCGGGATCCGGCCCGAACTTCGCCCTCGATCCGGGAGTACCCGTGCTCCTCGAGTTCGAGCGCGAGCTCGGGCCCGCCGGACTTGACGAACCGTCCGCCCAACAGGACGTGTACGAAGTCGGGCTTCACGTAGTCGAGCAGTCGCTGATAGTGCGTGACGACCACCATCGACCGCTCCGGAGATCGGAGCGCGTTGATGCCGTCGGAGACGATGCGCAGCGCGTCGATGTCGAGTCCGGAGTCGGTCTCGTCGAGAATCGCCAGCTTGGGCTCCAACACCGCCATCTGGAAGATCTCGTGCCGCTTCTTCTCGCCGCCCGAGAACCCCTCGTTGACGGAACGACGCAGAAAGGACTCGTCCATCTCGACGAGTGCGAGCTTCTCGCGCACGAGCGCGAGGAAGTCCAGGGCGTCGAGCCCTTCCTTGCCCTCGTGCTCCCGCTTCGCGTTGAGGGCGGTCTTGAGGAACTCGAGCGTCGACACGCCGGGAATCTCGACCGGGTACTGGAAAGCCATGAACACCCCGTCCCGGGCGCGGACGTCGGCCGGTTTCTCCAACAGATCCTCACCGTCGAGAAGGACCTCACCCTCGGTGACCTCGAACGTCTCCCGGCCTGCCAGCACCTGGGCGAGCGTGCTCTTGCCCGAGCCGTTCGGTCCCATGATCGAGTGCACCTCTCCCGCGCCGACGCGCAGGTCG